>DATLBX010000043.1:0-25285 GCA_035526705.1 Acidimicrobiales bacterium
CTAGACGGCCGAGACGACTGCTCCGTCGAAATCTGGTCAGCGGTCGTCGACTACCGGCGAGCGAACCAGCGGCTAGCGCCAACGCTGGCGCGGCGATTCGAGGAGCCGCTGCACCACCTGTCGCTCGCGACGGACCGGCCGGCACTGGATTCCCGAGCGGCGCTCGATGCGCTGCGGGCGCTGGTGGCGGAGGAGTTCGGCGCGCTGGTTTGGCCGCGGTGACTGATACTCCGGCTTCGATGGCCGACCGGCTGCGACGGATCCGCGACCGGCACTTCGACTGTTTCGCCCACCTCGCGAAGGCTGCGGTGGAGGAACCCGACGACGAGGACTGGCCGGAAGTGTTCGACGCGGAGCTCGCAAACATCCGCAACGCACTCGAGTGGGGTCTCGCCACCTCCCGACGCGAGACAGCGGTCTTCGCCACCTCACTCCTCTGGTATTGGCAGGCCCGCCGGCTCTACAACGAGGGCACGCAGGTCCTCGAACGGGTGCTGCGCAATCCCGTTCTCTCCGCGGTCGAGCGCATCGATGCCCTCCTGGCCGCCGGGCTACTCGTGGACAAGTACACCGACCGGCCGCTGGCCCGAGATCGCTACGAGGCAGCGCGGCAGCTTGCTGCATCCATCGGAGATGGGGGCCGCCAGGCAAAGGCCGCACGCTCCCTCGGGTGGATGCTCCATTTCCTGATGGCCGCCCCCTCAGCCGTGGACGCGTTCACGGAGGCGTTGGAGATTCCTGACGGATTGTCGATCTCCGACACGGCTGACGCAATGAGGGGACTTGGGTGGGCGCGGGCCACCGCAGAGGGGAACAGGTCAGTCGCTCTAGAGCTGCATCGCGAGGCGCGGCGTCTCCTCGAAGAAGCCGACGACGCGGCGCTGCCCAACCACTATCTGGTCGAAGCAAACCTCTTGGTGCAGTCTGGTCAACCGCGGGAGGCGCTGGCTCTCGCCGACAAGGCGGTTGCGCTGGCGCAGCGCGGTATCGGTCCGTTGACGTGGGCGCTCGAGGCGCGATCGCGAGCGGGCGAGGCGTTGGGCGACCGAGAGCTCCTCCATCGGGCGCTCGATGACGGCATCGACGCGGCGCGCACGCTTGAATCGCTCAAAGGAGGCCCTGAAGATTTCATGGGCCGCGAAGGATGGGAAGGCAACTTCCAGGAGCGGCGAGCGCACGATGCGATGACGCATGGCGAAGTCGATGTGGCGCGTGACGCGGTCGACTCAGCACTGCGCGTGCTGGACGATGTCGCGGTTCTGAATGTGCACGACGCCGGAGTCCGAGGCCGTCTGCTGGTAATCCGCGCCCGCCTGGCGGAGGACGATGGCGACCTGGAGCTGGCAAGCGAGCTCTACCGGCAGGCCATCTTCCATCTGCGCGGCGGCTGGGCGGTTTCGCACATTGAGGCGATGGGCGCGGTGGGTCGCCTGTTTGCAGATCATGGGGACCTCGAAGCCGGCCGGCTCGCCGCTATCCGGGCCGTCGAGCAGGTGGAGCGGCTGGGCGGCCCGAGCTTCTATCCAAAGTTCGACCTTGCGGTCATGTCCGACGACATCGAATCCGCCCTCAGCCACGCAACGGAGGGGCTCCAGGTGCAGGCAGCGGAGTCGCGCCGAGGTGACGTCGGGCTACTGCGGCGGAGGGGGGCGGCTCTAGCCGAGCGCGGACTGCTGGACGAAGCGCTGACGGCGGCCGACGAGGCTGTCGCAGCTGAGCTCTCCGGCATTGGTTCGTTCTTGGATCGGGCCCGCATTCGAATAGAGCTCGGCGACGCGGCCGGCGCGCGCGTCGATCTTGTCGAGGGCGCGTCCGGTGCTCAGATCGGTTGGGCGAGTGACCAGCTGCAGCTCGCAACGACCCTCGCTCGACTCGCCTTGCTCGAGGACCGCCCCGATACCGCGGTCTCGCTCTGGTCGGCGGTGCAGGACTACCGAGCTGCCAACAAGCGGCTAGCCCCCCGACTGGCGCGGCGATTCGAGGAGCCTTTGGTTGAGCTAGGTGTCGTCACGGAATCGCGGGCCGCCAACTCGCGCGAGGCGCTCGACGTCCTGCGGCGGCTCGTGGCGGCAGAGTTCGAGGCTCTCATCGAGCAAGGTGGCCCCACGCGCCCGTAGCCTGCGCGATGGCTGATTCTCCTTGGGCAGGCGATGCCTGCTCGCTCGTCGACGCGTTTCGGTCTGGTGAGCGATCGCCGCTCGAGGAGTTGGAGGCGACGCTCGCCGCGATCGCGTCGAGCAACCTCAACGCCTTCTCGTTCCTCGACCCTGAGCCCGCGATCGAGCGGGCCGAGAACGCCGATACGTCCCTTCCTTTCGGCGGAGTGCCCGTGGCGGTCAAGGAGCTGGAGCACGTCGCCGGCTGGCCCGCCACCGATGCGTCGCTGGTGTTCGCGAACCGCAAGGCTGCCCACACCGGAACGGTGGTCGAGCGGCTGACGCGCGACGGTGGGGCCAACCCGTTCGGCATGACCACGGCCAGTGAGTTCGGTGGATTGAACGTCAGCGTCACCAAGCTCAATGGCGTGACCCACAACCCCTGGCAGCACGGGCGCACCGCCGGCGGCTCCTCGGCGGGCAGTGCGGCCGCGGTGGCCGGTGGCCTGGTGTCGCTCGCGACCGGCGGCGACGGCGGCGGCTCCATTCGCATCCCGGCCGGATACAACGGCCTGCTCGGAATGAAGGGCACTTACGGGCGTATCCCGCGGGGGCCTCATGCCTACATGCGCCCGAACACGGTCGTGCTCGGCTGTCTCGCTAGGTCAGTTCGTGATGCGGCCCGCTACTACGACGTATGCGCCGGGTACGACGCCCGCGACCCATCGTCGTTGCCGAAGGCCGAAGCCAGTTGGGAGGAGCGTCTCGGGAGCTCCGACTTGCGCGGCAAGAAGGTGATCGTCGACCCGCGGCTCGGAGACCTGGCGATCGACGGCCGAATGGAGACGGTCATTCACACCGCGGCCGACTCGCTGATCCGCGACGCCGGGCTGGTCCGTGTGCCTCGCCGCGTCGAGTTCCCGACGCTGTCGGCCCAATGGATGATGGGCAATCTCGCCACTCTCTTGGCGGACCTGGGCGACCGCTGGCCCTCATGCGCGCCGGACATGACGGAGGAGGTGGCTATTGGCCTCTTCCTCTCTCAGTCCGTCTACAACCTGCACACCGCGGCCGCCGCTGAAGCGCTGCGAGTGAAGGCCAACGAAGCCATGGCCGACGCGTTCGACGAAGCGGACTTCATCATCACGTCGACCAATCCCGGCCCCGCCTTTCCCGCGACTGCCGTGACAAGTAGTGCGGAAAGCAGCTTCTTGGACTGGGCCAAAGCGAATCAGTTCGCCAAGAGGGCTTTCCGGGCCGTGTTGTTCGGCACACGGGTCGGCGGCTCGCTAGCGCCGAGGATGCCTTCGAAGTTGCTGGACTTCGCGTCCGGCAAGTTCCCGGACCTCGTCAACATGGGCGCCCTGACCATCCCGGCGAACATCACCGGCAACCCAGCTGTGTCTATTCCGGTCGAGCCGGTCGACGGCCTTCCCATCGGTATGCAGGTCATCGGGCGCCACCACGAGGACGCGTTGCTCTTCGACCTGGCGCAAGTGGTGGAGAGAGAACGCCCCTGGCCTTTGGTCGCCCCCGCCGCGCCGGCGTAAGGACGTTCATACCGGCGACCCAACTCCTCCGGATCTAGGTTCTGGCCGTGGTATCCCGCCCGACAGTCTTTTGGCAAGTGGCCTGGCGATCGTTCGTCTCCTGCATCGGGGGAGGCGCCGCGATCGGCGCGGTGCTGGGGCTTGGTTTCGTCGTGTTCGACATCGTGACCAACGCGTCCGACAAGACAGCCATCACTGATATCGGCATGATCGCTTACGTCGGCGGAGCTCTCGGTGTGTTCCTGGGACTCGTTGCCGGCTTGCTGCTCGGACTGGTCGGGGCGTTCGCCCTCGTGCCGTACGCCGGAGCCCGGAAGACGAGGCGCGTGATGAGGATCGGCGCGATGGTGCTCGTGGGCCTCTTCTCCCTGATGTTTCTCGTGGGAGCGCACCTCGACACCGGCGCTGTGGTCTTCTTTGCGGTCCTCATCGTCGGAGGTCAACTCGGCGCGTACCTCCTCGCCGCTTGGACCGTGGGCTGGTACATCCGACGCGCCGAGTCGGAGCCGTCGGCGGATCCGGCGCCCCCGGCTGATCCAGCGCCGCCGGCCGATCCAGCGCCGCCCCTCATCGCTTGACGTGATCACGGTGCCTCACCGGGGAGGCGACTGATCGACCGCGCTTTCGTTCCGGGGGCGCGAGCTCAGCTGAACCGCTTCGTAGTCGCTCTCGGAATCGCCCTATGTCTGCCCTTGGTGCTCTTGGCGGAGTGGGCGCGTCGCGGAAACGGGCGCCGCGTCGCCGACTGGACCATCAGAGTTGTGGCCCGGCTTTGCGGACTGGCCTTCGATGTACGCGGCGCGGACAGGCTGAGCGACCAGGGCTCCTACGTGTTTGTGCCCAACCACACCAGCCCCCTCGACATCCCCGCGTTACTAGTGGCGTGCCCCGGGATGCGGTTCGTGGCTGCGGCGGACCTATTTCGCAATCCGGTGCTCGCCTTCCTGATGCACGCCCTCGACACCGTGCCGATCGACCGTGAAAACCCGCGAGTGGCACGTCGACAGATTCAGGAGCTGTCCGCTTCCAAGGATCGGATGTGTCTGGCCATTTTCGCCGAGGGCCGAATCGCAGCGCCCGAGGAAAAAGTCCCGTTCAAGAGCGGCGCCTTTGTCGTGGCCATAGCCACGGGTGCGTCTGTTGTGCCGGTAGCGATCCGCGGCGCGGGGCAGCTGTTGCCGCCCGGCCGGGCTTTGGCGGTGAGACCGGGAACCGTCAGCGTCGAATTCCTGGAACCGATCCCCACGGAGCAGCTGACCGTGCGCGACCGCAAGTCTCTCCGCGATCAGGCGCGTCGAGCCGTAGCCCACGGGTTGGAGTCGGCGCCGGAGTAGTCGTCCGCCGGTTCGCTCGAATGCCGACCCGATGACGCCGCTTCCCTACACGGGCGGGGTCCGGCCCGCGGCTCTAGGTTGGGTCGGATGGAGTCGCCCCCGCTGCAGATCGCGTCCGAAGGCTTCGAGCGGCGGCTCGATCTCGTGGCCCCCGAGGATTGGGACAAGCCCACGCCATGCGGACAATGGAGTGTGCGCGAACTGGTGAACCATGTGGCGGCCGAGTTGCTGTGGATGCCGTCGTTGTTCCAGGGCAGGACGATCGCCGAGGTCGGTGACCGCTTCGACGGTGATGTTCTGGGCTCCGACCCGGTAGGAACGTGGCGATCAGCCGCGGCCGACGCGGCGGCGGCGAGTTCCGAAGAGGGGGCTCTTGAGCGGATCGTCCATCTCTCGTTCGGGGACTTTCCCGGCCAGGCCTACGCGGGCCAGGTGACGTCCGACGTGATCATCCATACCTGGGATCTGGCTCGCGCCATCGGCGTCGACGATCAGCTCGGCGATGAGCCCATGCGGTTTCTGATGAGCTTTCTCGACCCGCAGATCGAGGAGTGGCGTAACGCCGGCGCATTCGGCCCTGCATCGAACGACGACGGCGACGGCAGCGACCAGGACCGCTTTCTGGCGCGGACGGGCAGATCGCCCAGGTGGCCAGACGCCTGAGGCTCCTCCTTCGGACAGACTGACGGCCGAGGGAGCCAGCGGGGCTTCCTGAAAGGGGAGGTCAACGCGTTGAGCGTCTACAAGGTCATCGAACTCATCGGAACGAGTAGTCAGTCGTGGGAGGACGCCGCGGCCACCGCGGTGAAGAGGGCGGGTGAGACCCTGCGGAATCTGCGGGTGGCCGAGGTCGTGAAGCAGGACCTCGACATCGCCGACGACGGGACCGTTACCTACCGCACGAAGCTCAACGTGTCCTTCAAGTACGAAGGCGGCGAATAGCCCGTAGAGGTAATGGCCACCGGGGGCGGTGACGCCGCGGTCGAGATATCGGGACTGCGAAAGAGTTTCGGGGACAAGCACGCCGTAGCCGGTGTCGACCTGACCATTCGGCGGGGGTCGTTCTACGGGATCGTCGGGCCGAATGGCGCGGGGAAGAGCACGACTCTGAAGATGACGACCGGATTGCTGCGCCCGGACGAGGGGCGAGTCGTCATCGAGGGACTCGACATGTGGCGCGATCCCGTCGCCGCCAAGCGCCAGATCGGGATCCTGCCCGAGGAGCTTCTTCTCTTCGAGCGGCTCACGGGCCAGGAGGTTCTGGCCTACAGCGGGCTGCTGCGAGCGATGCCGCCCGACACCATCGACTCCAGGGCCGAGGAGCTGCTCGCCTTCCTCGGGCTGGCCGAGGCGCGCAACGCGGTCGTAGCCGATTACAGCCAGGGAATGCGCAAGAAGCTGGCCCTCGGCGCGGCGCTCCTTCACGGCCCGAAGGTGTTATTCCTCGACGAGCCATTCGAGTCGGTGGATCCGGTGTCGTCGCGCACCATCCGACAGGTACTGAAGCGCTTCACCGGCTCGGGCGCGACGGTCGTGTTCTCCAGCCACGTCATGGAGACGGTCGAGCAGCTGTGCGATCACGTCGCCGTCATGCACCTGGGCCGGCTCGTTGACAACGGGACGATCACCGAGGTCCGCCGCGGCCGGCGACTCGAGGACGCGTTCGTGGAGCTGGTAGGGGCTGGCGGCGCCGGTCCGGAGGGACTCGACTGGCTGGCACCGGTCGCGGACCGCGTGCCGACCCGCCGTCGGAGAAGGTTTTCGAGCCAGGGGTGACAAGGGTCCTGCTTCGTATGAAGTTCGCGCTATTGCGGAACACCATCAAGGGGCACGCCGGTTGGTTGGGCGTCGGGCTCGCCTACGGGGTTTCGATCATCTTCGGCGTGGCGGCCGGCGCGTTGCTGCTTTTGAGTCGCGGCGCAGGTGGAGGCGCCACCGAGGGGGTGTCCCTCGCCATCCCGACCGTTCTGTTCCTCGGTTGGCTCATCGGTCCGATCATGACCACGGGATTCGACTCGACCATCGATCCGAGCAAGCTCGCGACGTACCCGCTCACCTCGCGGCAGATGACGGTCGGCCTGTTCGCCGTGGCCTGCCTCGGTGGCGGGGGGGTGTTCTCCCTTCTGGCGGTGGCCGGTCTGGTCGGTGCGGTCGCGCCCGCGAGCCCGCTCGCGTTGGTGAGCTTCGCCGCGGGTCTCAGTGTCGTCGGGGTGAGCGTCGCGGCCTCGCGTGCGGTGGCCGCGTTGATCTCGGGCGCGAGCCGCCGCGTTCGCGACACCCTGCTGTTCGTCGTCCCTCTCGTATTCACGAGTATCGGAGTGCTGCCCCAGCTGCTGAACCTCGCCGAAGACGACCAGGTCGCCGATCTGGGACGGCTGGCACCTGCGGCCAAGCTGATCGCCACCGCTTTGCCGTCGGGCCCCCCGGCGCAGGCGCTACTCGCCGCCTCCCAGGGCAAAGCGGCTGCATCGCTGCTGTGGCTCGCCGGCGGTGTTGTCTGGATCGGCGTCATGTTGTGGTTGTGGTCACTGGCTCTGCGCCGGATGCTCGTCCGAGCCGTTTCCGCGCCAGCGGCGGGGGCGAGAGACCGCCAGGTAACCGCCTCGCGAGCCCTGTACTGGCGAGTCGTCAATTGGCTCCCGCGCACCCGGGTCGGCGCGGTTGCTGCCAAGGAGCTTCGGTTGACTACGAGAGACCCACGTCAACGCGCCGCGCTGCTCGGGTCGGTTGTGGGTGCGGTGCCGTTCGCGCTGATGGGTCTGAGTCAGCCGGGCCCCTCCGCGGTGCTCCGCGTCAGCGCGGTGGCGTTTTTCGTCGGCGCGACTTCGACAAACCTCTACGGCTACGACGGGGCGTCGCATTGGATGAACGTGGCCGCCGGCGACGACGCAAGGGCGGACCTCCGGGGCAAGTGCCTCGGGCGGGCTCTCATCGGCGGAACCCTCGTGCTCCTCCTCGTCGCCCTGACCGCGACCCTGACGGGTTACTGGTCGCTCGCGCTACCGGCGATGGCACTTGGCGTCGCCGGCCTCGGCCTCGGTCTGGGCCCGGCCGCTTGGGTGTCCGTCGCCTACCCCTGGCCTATGCCGCCCGCCCAGAAAAACGTATTCGCCGGCGCCAACACCGGCCAAGGCATGCAAGCCTTCGTTCCGCTCCTGATCCTGAGTCTGGTCGGCGGACTTGTGCTGTTCGGTCTTGGCTCGCTGATGGCCCGCGACTCGAGATCAGCTGTGCAGCTGTTACTTCTGAGCGCTCTCGCGGTGGCCATCGGCGTGGGAGCTTTCGCAATCGGGATGACCCGCGCCATCGTTCGATCCCGCGACCGTCAGCCTGAACTGCTCCTCGCGCTGACCAAGGCCTAGTTGCCGCTGTAAGTGAGGGGGGCGCGGGTCGGCGCGCCCTGGAAGGGCTTACCCGTGCGGCGGGCGTGGCGCCATTGCAACGAGATTCGGGTACCAACGACGCGCCGGCGTTGGTACTCCACCGAGTGCTGCCAGTCGGCTTGGCAGCGACCCCCCATGACGATGAGGTCGCCTGGGCCCGGAGCGAGGTCGTGGGTCGCGCCGCGGCCGGGACCGTGCTCGAACTTGGCCGTCCGCGGCCGCAGCAGCCAGGGCCGGCGGGCTCCCAGGCTCAGGATGGCGATCACGGTGTCGTCCAGCCATCGCATGTCGGTGTCCCGGTGGAACGCCTGGCCGTCTTCACCGTCGCGGTAATGGATCATGCCGAACCCGTTGAACTGCACACCGTGGGACCGCTCGAGTGCTTTGTGGACGGGGGCGAGGGCGGGGTTGGGCAGGGGATTGCCACGCGACCAGAAGGAGCCGAGTCGGCGCTCCTCGACCCAGTGGTCGTAGCGGAAGAGCCGGCTCGGCTGCCACTTCACGTCGCTCCGCAGGGACTCGAAGAGCTCCGGCGCGCCGCGTAACCAGCCGCGGGTGACATCGACCCAGGAGGTTTCGTCGAGCCAGATCCGTTCGGTGTTCGCGCCCGGCTCCGGGGCAATCAGGTCTGATGGCTCTACTGCCACCCCGCGATCTTGCATCACTCGTCGACCGGGCGCAGCAGGACCGCCTCGCCCGGTCGCAGTGCACCATCCCAGGTCATTTCGTCGAGGGCAGCGCGGGTACCCACTTCGACGACCCATTCGGATCGGGAGCCGAAGGCCACTGGGGCCTCGCCGAAGTTCGCAACTACTCGCCGCCGTTCTCCGTGCTCGGAGCGCTCATAGGCGAGTACCTCTGGGGGGCCTTCGAGCAGCTCCCAGGTCCCGTTACGTAGAGCGATGGAGCGACGCCGGGCGCCCAGCAGCCGTCGATACAGATGAAGGATCGAGCCCTCGTCGTCCCGCAAGGCCGCGATGTTCCGGGAGTCGGCGTCGGGCGGCCAGGGCAGCCACGGCTCGGCCGGCCAACCATGCCCGGGTGCCCCGCTCCAAGGGATCGGGGCACGGCAACCGTCGCGCAGCCCGGGGTCCCGCAGTTCGGATTCCGCGACAGCCGCGTCCTCGAGGCCCAGCTCCTCTCCGGCGTACAGAAAAGGCGTGCCTCGCAAGGTCAACAGCACCAGCGCGGCGACGCGAGCGCGATCCTCCGAGCCCCCGTAACGCGTGCGCTGGCGCGGCCGATCGTGGTTCGACAGCACCCACACCGGCCACGCGTGCGGTGCGGCGAAGGCGGCCTCTGCGTCGGCGATGAGCTCACGCCACCGCGACGGATCCCATTTCGCGAACAACAGTGAGAAGTTGAAGACCATGTGCAGTTCGTCGGCTTGGCCGTAATAGGGCCGCAGCGAGACGGCAGAGCGGAGGTTGACCTCACCCACCATGGCGCGATCTCCGTCGTAGGAGTCGAGCACCGTGCGAATGCTGCGGAGCAGCGGATGAGTTCGCGGGTCGTCGTGGTCCGATACGGGGTGGCGGTGCGCCAGGTGTTCCGGCCGGTCGGGGAGCTCCGGGTCCTTCCCGATCAGGTGCACGACGTCGGCGCGGAACCCGTCGACCCCTCGGTCCATCCAGAAGCGCAAGGTCTCGTGCATCGCGGCGGCCACGTCGGGGTTCTGCCAGTTGAGGTCCGGCTGTTCCGGAAGGAAGATGTGCAGGTACCACTGTTCCGTGGCCTCGTCGTAGGTCCAAGCGGGACCGCCGAATGCGGATTTCCAATTGTTCGGCGGCTTCCCGGCCTTCCCGTCGCGCCATATGTACCAATCCCGACGGGGGGATTCCGGGGACGATCTCGACTCCTCGAACCACGGGTGCCGGTCGCTGGTGTGGTTGGCCACCCAGTCCAACATGACGCGAATTCCGCGCTGGTGCGCCTCGTCGAGCAGGCGGTCGAAGCTCGCCAGGTCTCCGAATACCAAATCCACATCGCAGTAGTTACTGACGTCGTAACCGAAGTCCGCCATCGGCGACGGGAAGATCGGCGAAAGCCAAATGGCGTCTACGCCGAGCCAGGCCAGATATTCGAGATTCCGACGAATTCCTTCCAAATCCCCGATTCCGTCACCGTCCGTGTCCAGGAACGACCGCGGATAGATCTGATAGACGACGGCGTCACGCCACCAGGCTGCTCCCGAAGTCTTCACATTGGCAGGGGCGGTGAAGCAGCGTCGTCGCCACGGGAGCGGCGGAGTGCGGGCAGGCCGGCCACGGCGGCCGCGGTCAGAGCCGTCGTCACCGGCACCGACGCGACGAGGCCGATACTTCCGACGAGCGTGCGCACGATTTCGGTGGCGACGATCTCCCCGGCTGCGACCTCGACCAGCGGGCGTTGAGCCTGGGTGAACAGGATGAGCAGCGGTAGCGACGCGCCGGCGTAGGCCAGGACGAGGGTGTTGACTGTCGAGGCGATGTGGTCGCGGCCGATCCGCAAGGCGGGTCGGTACAGCTCGCCGAAGCCCCAAGCAGGATTGGCTTTGCGGAGCTCCCACACCGCGGAGGCCTGGGTGACGGTGACGTCGTCGAGTACCCCTAGCGAACCGATGATGATGCCGGCGAGGATCAGCCCCTGAAGATTGATCGACTCGGCCGAGACCTGGAGGTAGATGGCTTCCTCGGACGCGAGTCCACTCAGCGCGGTTGCTCCGACGAACACGAGCGCCAGCACTCCGGTGAGGGCGAGGCTCACCAGCGTCCCCAAGAGAGCGGTGGTCGTGCGCACGTTGGTTCCGTGCGACAGGTAGAGCGCGACGATCATGATCGCCGCGGAACCGACGATGGCGACGGCCACTGGCGGCCGTCCCTGGAGGATTGCGGGAAGGACGAAGAGCACCAGCACCGCGAGGCTCACGGCGAGCGCGGCCAGCGCCCGCAGCCCGCTCCAGCGGCCGAGCAACACGACCGCCCCGGCGAAAAGAAGTGCAAGGACCAGCAGGCTCGAGTCGCGTTGGAAGTCGGCGAAGTAGTACTCGCTGCTCTCGGGCGCGCCGGGCGGCAGATCCGTGACGTGGCCCAGAACGATCTTGTCGCCGGGGCCGAAGTCCGGAGTAGCGGGACCGGGCGTCACATCGAGGAAGATGATCCTTCCCGGTTCCGGCCCGGTCGTCAGCCGTACCGACGCGACCAGACACTGCGGACCCGTTTCTTCCTCGATGCCGGGGCACGGCGCGGGATCGGTGTTCGTGATGGTGCCGTCGACGAGCTCCGCGGGGAGCTCGAGCCCGGTCGCGACCTCCGGCGTGCTGCCCCGCGGCCACAGCACGGCCAAGCCGATCAAGGTGCCGAGAACCAGAGGCACGACCGCGATGGCCAGGCCACGCCGGGCTTTCAGACTTATCGCGGGGTCGGACGCCCCGTCCGCGCCGGCGGGCCCGTGCGAATGACTCACTGGGCGTCGGCCCGGAGCCCTTCGCCTCGGCCGAGGACGCTTTTCTTGGTGTATGGCTGCAGAACTTCGGGCACCGCGATGAAGCCGTCCGGTTGCCGATTGGCCTCGACCAGAGCGGCCCACACGCGCGGTATGGCGAGCGCGGAGCCATTGGTTGTGTGCACGAAGGCCGGAGTGCCTCCGCCTTCCGGCCGGTAGCGCACGTTGGCGCGACGCGCCTGATAGTCGCTGTACCAACTGACCGAGGAGACCTCTAGCCACTGTTCGCAACCCGGCGCGTAGATCTCGAGGTCGAAGGATTGGGCGTGCGACTGGCCGAGCGCGCCGGCACAGATCTCCAGCACCCGGTAGGTGAACCCCAGGTCGCGGCACAGCTCTTCTGCTCGACGGCGAATCTCCTGGAACACTTCCGCCGCGCCGTTCGGCGTTGTGTACGCCATGAGCTCAACCTTGTCGAATTCATGCACGCGGAGCAGGCCGCGGGTGTCCTTTCCGGCCGAACCCGCTTCGCGTCGGTAACAAGGCGTGTACGCGCACATCTTCAGGGGCAGCTCGGCCTCCGACAGGATCTCGTCGCGGCGGAGTGAGGTGAGGGGCACTTCGGCGGTGGGGATCGCCCAAAGGTCGTCGCGCTCCAACTGGTAGGCCTCGTCCGCGAATTTCGGGAGATGGCCCGACGCGGTGATGGCCTCTGTGCGCACGAGCGTGGGCGGGCGTATCTCCTCCCACGTTCCGTCGTCCGTAGCGCGATCGATGTAGAGCTGCAACAGGGCGCGTGACAGCAACGCCCCGTCCCCCCGGTAGAGCGGAAACATGGAACCCGACAACTTGGCCGCGCGCTCCATGTCGAGCAGGCGAAGTTCCGCGCCGATATCCCAATGCGGCACCCGCTGGTGAGCTTCGTAGGAGTCCGCTCCCGGCCCTCCGCTGACGAGGATCGGGTTGTCGTCGTCGCTCTTGCCTTCCGCCGCGGACTCCGCGGGCAGGTTGGGGAGCACCAGCAGCGCGCTCCGCAGGCGTCCTTCGATCTCGGTCGCCTGACGCGCCAGCTCCTGTTGCTGATCGCCCAGGCCGCGCGACTCGCTCGACAGGGCCTCGCTGCGATCCACGTCGCCCTCCCGACGGGCCACGCCGACGAGTTTGGAGAGCTCCTTGACGCGCGCTCGAACCTGCTCCTGCCTCTGGTTCGCCTCGCGGAACTCCGCATCGAGAGCGAGGACGGCGTCCACTTCGGCGGCGTCGACACCCTTGCGGGCCAGGGCGGCCTTGACGACCTCCGGCTCGGCGCGCACCAGCCGAATGTCGATCACGGCGTCGAAGATAACGTGCCGACCATGCGCCTCCTCCGTACATTTCTGATCCTGCTCTCCGCTGGAACCGTCGGGGTGGCGACCTCGGCTTGCGCAGGCGAGGTCTCCGACAGCCCAGAAGCCAGCACGACAACCGGCGTTTCGCCAGGGGAAGTGGAAGATCCCGGCGAAGGCGGCAACGTCCCAGGCGACCCCAACACCCCCGAGCCGGGAGCTGATGATCCGGGAGCGGGAGTCGGCGGAGATCAGAGCAACCCCTATTGAGCAACGCCGGCGCGGGGCACGCCGTCGAGGCGAATGACCTCGTAGTCCGGTACGGCGCGCTGACCGCAGTCGATGGGCTCTCCTTCTCTGCTGAACACGGGGAGATAGTGGGGCTTCTGGGTCCGAACGGCGCGGGCAAGACCTCGACCATCGAGGCGCTCGAAGGATTCCGCCCCGTCTCGTCCGGCTCGGCGCGAGTGCTCGGAAAGAATCCGGCCACACAGATGCGGGAGATCGCCCCGGACATCGGCGTGATGCTCCAGCAGGGTGGCGTCTATCCGTCGATGTCGCCCACCGAAGCCCTGGCGCTGTTCGCTTCGTACTATCCCGCACCGAACGATCCGGGGGCGCTGCTCGAACGGCTGGGACTCGGGGCCGCCGCCGGCACTGCCTGGAAGCGCCTGTCCGGTGGAGAGCAACGCCTGCTCTCGCTGGCTCTGGCGATCGTCGGCCGGCCCAAGGTCGCCTTCTTGGATGAGCCCACCGCGGGCGTAGACCCCGACGGGCGCAGTGAAGTCCGCGCGTTGGTGCGGGAGCTGGCAGCCAGCGGCACCTGCGTGCTGCTCGCATCCCACGACTTGGACGAAGTCGAGGACCTGGCCGACCGCGTTCTCATCATCGACCGCGGCCGCCTGATCGCGGAGGGCTCGCCGCGCGGACTCACCGACCGACCGCAGGAAATCCGCTTCACCGCCCCGCCCGGCCTCGACAAACCGGCACTGGCCGCGGCAATGGGAGGGACCGTCACCGAGAGCACTCCGGGCAGTTACCGCTTGGTCGGCGAAGTCAGCCCCGAGCGCGTGGAGCGGCTGGTCAGCTGGCTCGCGGCGCGCGGCGTCTTGCTGCTGGAGTTGCGCACGGGAGGCGAATCGCTGCGCGAGGCGTTCGCGCGGCTGGTCGATCACCGCGCATGAACGCGCTCGTGGCGCAGATCCGCGCCGAAACCCGGATGTCATTGCGGCGGGGCGAGTCGCTTCTGGTGACTCTCGGTATCCCGTTGCTACTCCTGCTGTTCTTCGGAACCGTCGATCTCCTCCCCACCGGTGACCGGGATCAACTCGAGTTCCTCGTGCCGAGCATCCTCGCTCTGGCAGTGATGTCCACGGCGATGGTCAACCTCGCCATCTCCACGGGGTTCGAGCGCCAATACGGCGTGTTGAAGCGGCTTGGCGCGACGCCGTTGGGACGGCCGCGGCTGATGGTGGCGAAGACCGCCGTCGTCGTTTTGGTCGAGACCATTCAGGTGGTCGCGGTGACCTTCCTGGGGCTCGTCCTCGGGTGGCGGCCCGACGGCAGCGTCGGGCTGGCTCTCGTCGCTGTGGGCGTGGGAACGGTGGCCTTCGCCGGGCTCGGCTTGCTCATGGCCGGCGCACTACGAGCCGAGGCGACTCTCGCCGTGGCGAACGGCCTGTATGTCGTGCTGCTGCTGGTGGGTGGCATCGCGGTGCCGCTCGAGAGCCTTCCCGCCGCGATCGGCGCGCTGGCCGCGCTCACGCCGTCGGCCGCTTTGGCGCAGGTCCTGGTTTCCATACTTGGCGGCGACGCGGTGCCGATCGGGAGCTGGCTCGTTCTCGGGTTTTGGGCCCTCGCCGCCCCGGCGGCCGCCATTCGCCTGTTTCGGTGGGAGTGACGGCGCCACCCGCGGGTGGTTCCGACGCCTGAGGAAGGGGCGCTCCAGCAACAAGTACGAGACCGTGGCCACCATTGCCGTCGCGGGTAGGCGCACCGCTACCGCGGTAGAGAAGCTCCAGCCTGTCCTCTCGGCCGAGGTCAACACGAAGATCGGCCAATGCCAGAGGTAAACGGAGTACGAGATGCGGCCCAGCGCCAACACCGGCGGCGAGGCGAGAAAGCCGCGGAGAATCCCCGAGTCGGCGGTCGCGGCGTGGAAGACAAGGGCGGCGGCCGCCAGCGCGACCAATCCGAGCCCGGCGTCGCGATACCAGAACACGTCGCGGGTCGGCTGGGTCAGGGCGACACCGATGATCGTCGCCAGGCCAGCCCAGGCGGCGCTCGAGGCGGCACGTCGGGCCACTGCGGTGGCCGGCCGGCCGTAAAGCTGAACAGCCAGAGCGACGACGGCCCCGATCAAGAATGCGTCGAGCCCGCGGGTGTCGAAGCCGTAATACAACCGCTCCTCGGCCACACCCGTGCTCCAGTACACCGACCGCCATACCGCAACCGCGGCGGCCAGTACGAGAGCGCCGTACATGATCGCCTGCCGTCGCGCTCCGGCCCGGACGGCAACCCACACCACGAGCGACCAAGCGATGTACCACTGCCATTCCAGCGCGAGCGACCACGTGTGGGAAACGAAGGTGGCCGGCGCGGCACGACCTAGTGCGAGGGGCCAGTTGATGACCGCGGCCGCGGCGAGCGCGAGCTGTCGCCACAAATCCTCAGCGCCCGTCGCCGATAACCGCAGCGTGCCGACAGCGGCGGCCGCGATGAGCAAGCCGGCGAAGGCCGGCACGAGGCGGGTCACGCGCCGAGCCAGGAAGCGGCGCAGCGAGGGCGGCTCGGGTCGGTCCGGCGGGAGTAGCACGAGGGTGATGAGGAAGCCGGACAGTACGAAGAACACGTCGACACCCACAAAGCCGCCCCGCAGAAGAGCGGTGTCGAGCGAACCGAACCCGAATGGGAGGTGAAAGCAGACGACCAGCGTGATGGCGATGGCCCGCAGTCCGTCGAGCGCGTCGACGCGGGGGCGCTCGCGTGCCGGCGTTGGGGAGAGCGTCGCCATCGGAGGTATCGACACTAAGAGCGCCGAACGGCGCGAAGGGTTCAGCCGAAGATCAGAAGATCAGCGGAAAAGGCCGAGGTTCACGGCGTCGGCGAGGCCTCGGTGCCCCGCAGCGTTGGGGTGGAGGCGGTCGCCGCTGTCGTACTCCAGCCGCAGGAAATCGGGGTTGGTCTGGTCCCGGGCGGCGACGTCGAAGTCGACTACTCCGTCGAATATGCCGGCGGTGCGGATCCAGTCGTTGATCTGGTGACGAATCGGATTGTGGCGGGACGGCACCCAGCCAAGAGGCTGGTCGTCGCGCGGCGTGATGGTGCCGGCGATGACCTTCACGCCGCGAGCGTGGGCCTTCGCCACCAGTTCGGTGAAGCCGGCGGCCAGCTGCGCTGCGGAGCTGCCCCGCCGAATGTCGTTGGTACCGGCCAGGACGACCACGTGGGTGACGCCGGGAACGTCGAGGGCGTCATGGCTCACACGGTCGACGATGGCCTGCCCCCACTCACCCGAACCGGGCCGCAGCAGCGTGTTCCCGTTGATGCCCGCGTTGATCACCGCCACCTCGCCGCCGAAACGCTGGGCCAGAAGTGAGGGCCACTCCGAATTGGACTCCGGCGCAATGAGGTGTCCGTCGGTGATGGAGTCGCCGATGGCCACGATGACGCGGCGCGGCCCCGTCATCACGTCGAGTTCCTGGGCCCACAGCCACGACAGGGCAGGCCACCCGAGGGAGGCCCCGCTGAAGTCGGCCGTCAGATCACCTGTGTCGCGGGCGGAGAACCAAGCCGCGTTCTTGGCGGCACGATGCCCGGAGTACACGCCCTTAGCGGAGACGACGTAGAGACTGACGGCGACATCTGAGAAGCGGCTGACGTGGAGCGGCACGGGGTCGCTCCATGCCTCGTCGCCGGGATAGATGGTGATTTGGCGGGAGCCGCCGAAAGAGAGGTAGCGAACGGTGGCCGGGTCGACCGCCTTACTCACCGTGCGGATCGCGAGTGTGGCCTTGCCGATGGTTACGGGGCCGGAACCGAACTGATTCGACAGCTTGAGGCGCACGGCCCCGCCGTCGATCGTGGCGCGCATGATGTAGCGGACGGTCTGGCGCCGGAATTCCTTCTGGTCGTGGCTGCCGTTGAGGTCCGTTCCTGCCGGTTTCGAGTCCGGGCCGGGATCGATTTGCTGCGAGGTGGCCCAGGTTGCCCGGGGAGACAAAGGGGTGGCACTGGTACCGACCGGAGAAATTGCCCCAAACGCGACAATCGCCGCCATCAGGGTGGCGGCCGCTAGAGACCTTCTCCGGATTGAGATCCGTGCGTTCACACTGTTCCCTCGGGCGATGACGCGTTCGGACTACTACAAGCGAGCTACTAGCAAGGTACTCTAACGCGCTAATGGCACGGGGGAGCAGGCTCGTTGCGGTAGTCGCCGCGGCGCTTGCGTTACTCGCTGTCGCCTTCGTCGGCCCGACGCGCGCCGAGGACACCAAATGGATGACCGGCTGGGCGACGGCGCACGTCTACCAGGACAATCGTCAGACATTCACCATGGGGGCGTTCCCCCTCCAGACCGTGCGGCAGCAGACCATTCGGCAGGTCGTGCAGACCGAACTCGAGGGGTCCGCTCTTCGGGTGCGGCTCTCCAATTTCCAGGGTGGCCAGCCCGTCCACTTCGGTCACGCCACGGTCGCCATCAGCGCCGGCGGTCCCGCGCTTCAGCCCGGCACTCTGAGGGAGCTCACGTTCGACGGTGAGCGCTCCCTCGTCATCCCCGCCGGCAAGAACGCGGTCAGCGACGAAGTCGACCTGACCGTCGAGCGGGGCGACCATTTGGCCATCAGCCTTTACGTCGTCAAGGCGGACGGACCGTACTCAGGGCACAGCGAGGCGAAGAACGTCGGGTACTACTCCGCGCCGCTCACCGGCGACCTGGCCGACGACATCGTTTCGCCGGCGCTGACCATCCCGACGCCCGCGTGGACATGGGTTCAGGCCGTCGACGTCCTGGCCGAGCCGCGGCCGGTGATCGTCGTGCTGGGCGACTCGGTGAGTGACGGTTTTCTTTCGCCGGAGGTTCGCCAGGAATGGCCCGGCCGGCTGGCCGAAAGACTCGGCGAGCAAGCGGTCGTCATCAACAACGCGATCGACGCCAGCATCGCGACGCCGACGGCCTGCGCGCTCTGTGGTCCACCGCTCATCTCCCGGCTGCATCACGATGCCATCGGGTTGGCCGGAGTCACCCACGTGATCGTGTTCGTCGGGGTCAACGACGTGACCCAGCTGGTGTCGCCCACCCGCATCACCGACGCGTACGCCGAAGCGGCGCGCCGATTGCACCTCAACGGGATCGAGATGATCCTCGCCACGCTTACGCCGCGTTACGACGTGGCACTGGGCTGGGATCCTGATGTGCACGGGCCGAACCGCCATCGGGTGAACAACTGGATCCGGGCCAACTCCGCGCTGTTCGATGGCATCGTCGACTTCGACGCAGCCCTGCGCTGGGACGTCGACCCGGATCGCATGTTTCCCGCTTATGACAGTGGCGACAACTCGCATCCGAACGTGCTGGGGATGCAGGTACTGGCGGAGACGGTAGACATCCACCTGCTGGACATATCCACCGGCCAGACCTCAGGAGACGGCGGGACCTGAGCTTCTAAGAGCTCAGCCCCACGGGGAGCCTGCCGGTTGCTAGCGGTTGAGCGGGGTGAGTTCATGGTCCGCGTGGGTGTCCGCGGAGTTGCGGTTCATCGAACCGCCGAAGGCCATCGACGCCAGCGCGGCGAGAACCAGCGTGCTCATGGGCAGGACCACTACCAGCGCGACGACTATCAGGATCGGGCCGATCACGCCATCAGCTTTGCACGCGTTCGGTCGGCCACCGCGGCGGAAGACCCTCGGCGCGCCATGCAGCTAACGCGACAGCGGCCATAACCGCGTCCGACCCGTTCACGGGGGGCCCGTCGTCCGAAGCGACTTCGATTCGGATCTCGGGCGTGTCCACCGCTCGCAGGATGCCAAAGCTGCGGATCG
The DNA here is from genome assembly GCA_035526705.1 of Acidimicrobiales bacterium. Lineage (GTDB taxonomy): Bacteria > Actinomycetota > Acidimicrobiia > Acidimicrobiales > JAHWKP01 > JAHWKP01. The sequence goes on from DATLBX010000043.1 coordinate 19,154, forward strand.
TCAGGTCGTGCGCGGTGCCTTCGTCGTCCACGGCTATGCCCTCACTGCGCACCAGGCCGAGGGCCATGTGCGCTGCGCCCGTGCAGTAGGAGCGAAGAACAATCTCGTCGAGCGGGTCGCCGCACGACACGCTGACGGCGAGCGTGCCGTTGCTGTCGAAATGGGCCGACGCCTCACCGCCACTTGGAGCGCGCACGACGGCTTCCTCGCGCGCCGCTGCGGCAACCACCGCGGCTTCGAGCCAGCCCGCGCCGCGAATGTCCACGGAGGTGGGCGGACCGGCGATGTCGATCTCCTCTACGTCGAAGTTGGGCGCGGCGGCCGCGATCGCGGTGGTCAATCCCGGGGTCCGGGCTGCTCGAATGACGCCCGAACCGTCGGGGCGCGCCGCGACGGCGAGCGGTGGCCGCTTGGGTCCGAGCCGCACTGTGTCTTCGCGTGTCATGAGCACTCGAACGGCGCGCCCGTGCTCGTCGGCCAATCGCCGCGCCACAGCCTGCACCGGCGACGATGACTTGCCCCCGAAGGCTCCGCCGTTGGCGAGGGGGGAGGCGGGCTCCCCGCCGGGAAGGCACCAGGACGCGTCGGTCTCCAGGTATGCGGGCTCCGTCCAGGTCGTCTGTAGCGACACGGCCCACTCGCCGGGCGGCAGGTCAATGGGCCACCGAGGCTCGAGGGTTGTCCGCCGGCCCTGGACCTTGCCTGCGGCGACGCGAGCTTCGAGCAGGGTCTCGGCCACGACCCACTCCCCCGATGTCGTGGGTACCGCGACCAGCGCGTCCAACGGAGCGGTGTCGTCCGCGAAGCCCGCTTCCCCCAGCGCTATTCCGGGACCGACCTGTTGGGGCGTTCCACCTTCGAGCCGGGCTCGCCGTGCCGCCGCAGCCAGATCGCGGCCGCTGGAGTCGATCAACAGGTCCGACGCCGCGAGGTCGGCCGCGTCGAAAATGGTCCGCCATCCGGTGCAACGGCAGAGGTGGGCCAATAGCGCGTTGTTCACCGACTGTCTCGTCGAGCCGGCAGACCCGGCGGCGAGGCGCATGAGGATTCCCGGCGTGCAGAAGCCGCACTGGCTGGCTCCAGTCGCGACGAACGCGTTGGCCCAACGGTCACGGAGGTCCGGATCCAGCCCGGCGATGGTTGTGATCTCCCGTCCTGCTACCCGTCGAGCCGGTGTCACACATGCGACGCGAGGCGCGCCGTCCACCCAGACTGTGCAACAGCCGCATTGGCCCTGCGGGCTGCACCCGTCTTTTGGGCTTCGCACTCCCAGCCGGTCGCGGAGAACCTCGAGCAACGAGGCCCCGTCGTCGGGAACCGATACCTGGCTCCCGTCGACGGTGAACTGGATTTCCACGCCGGCCAGTCTGGCCTCGCGGCATAGTTGCCCGGTGAGTGGGTCATGACCGCCGCGGTGGTCGCCGAAGGACTGCGACGGGAGTTTCGCCAGGGACGCGGCCTGCGCAAGCGCGGCCCGGTGGTTACGGCGTTGGACGGCGTGGACCTTTCGATAGACGCCGGAGAGGTGATGGGCCTGCTTGGCCCGAACGGCGCGGGAAAGACGACGTTCGTAAAAATCCTGGCGACCGTTCTCCTGCCGACATCAGGCCGAGCCTCGGTGCTCGGACACGACGTCGTCGCCGACACGGCTCGCGTTCGTCCGCTCATCGGCATCGTCTTCGGCGGTGAGCGGGGGCTCTACGGCCGGTTGACGGCGCGCCAAAACCTCAGCTACTGGGGCGCGCTCTACCGGATGGACCGGGAAACCACGGACCGGCGGATCGCTGAATTGTTGGATCGCGTCGGGCTGAGTGATCGTGCGGATAGTTCAGTCGAGACCTTTTCGCGCGGCATGAAGCAGCGGCTCCACCTCGCGCGCGGCTTGATCGCCGATGCGCCGGTGCTGTTCCTCGACGAGCCCACGACGGGGATGGACCCAGTGGCGACCCGCGACTTCCGCTCGTTGGTGAACGAGTTGCGAGCCGAAGGGCGCACCATCCTGCTGACCACCCACGATATGGACGAAGCAGAGTCGTTGTGCGACCGCGTCGCGCTGATCGACCACGGCCGCGTTCTGCGAGTCGAGGCACCCCGGACGCTCTCGACCTGGCTGCAGAGTTACGAACGCGTCGATGTAGAAGGTGCGCCGACCGCCTTGTTGGCCCGCCTCGAGTCCGATGGGGCGGTAGCACGCGTCATTACGAGTGGGCCCGGCGCGGCCCGCCTCGAGCTGGACGAGCGGTCCGAGGTCGGCGCCGTCCTTCGGGAATTGGTCGCTGCGGGTGTGACCTCGATTCGAACGACGCGTCCCACGCTCGAGGAGGTCTACCTACATGTGTTCGGCCCGGGAGCGGAACGCCGGTGACGGTGGCGTTACGGGCCGCGTTCCGGCTCCAAATCCAGATCATCAGGCGCATCCCGGACTACCTGACTCACCAGGTCACCTCCCCACTTCTCGCCATGGTGTTCCTCCTGATCGTCAAACAGTCCGGTCGGGGCGAGCTGGTGCCGTTTGCCGTCGTGGGCCCGGTTCTGATCGGGCTGTGGGCTACGTCACTGTTCATCGCGGGAGAGATCATCACGGGAGACCGAGGCTCCGGGGTCTTCGAAGCGCTGGTCGCCACTCCCGCGCCTCTGCCCGTGCTGGTACTGGGCCGGGTCGCAGCCACGACCCTTCTGGGGTTGGTGACCTTCGCCGAGACCTGGTTCGTCGTCGTGGTGATCATGCGCGAGCCCCTCCCGCTGCCCCACCCCGCGATATTCCTTGGGGCCTTGGCCGCCACCGCGGCGGCAATGGCGGGCCACGCGGTGTTGATGGCCGCCACGTTCGTGCTGGGCGAAAGCTCACGGCCGTTCCAGCGGGCACTCAGTTGGCCCTTCTACCTGCTGGGCGGGGTGATGGTGCCGATCGCGCTGCTGCCCGGATGGTTGCGGCCCGTGTCGCGAGGCGTATTTCTCTCTTGGAGCGGCGGGTTGCTCCGCGACGCCCTGCAGCCGGGAAGCGTGGCCAACGTCGGACCGCGGCTCGCCATGATCCTGCTGCTCGGCGTCGGAGCGCTCACCGCCGGCTTCCTCCTGACCGGGCGCATGGTGGCCCGGGCGCGCGCGGTGGGAACCATGACCTATGCGTGAGAACGGTCGGATCATGCGGCACGCCGCCCTGGTGGCGTTCCAGGATCTGCAGGGCGTCTACAGCTGGCGGTCCTGGATCGTCGAGTGGATCACACGAGCCGCCGGGCAAATCGTGTTCTTCGTGATGATCGGCCGGCTCGTGGGTTCGACGCAGGCCGTCCACTTCTTGCTGGTTGGAAATGTGGTGGCGATCGCAGCCCGCTCGATCTTCCTCGCGGTGCCGTCGACGGTGTGGGAGCGCTACGCCGGCACGCTGCCCCTACTCGTGGCGGCACCGGCGAGTCCCGTCGTCGTGTTTCTGGGACGCAGCGTGGAGTGGATCCTCGACGGATTCGTCTCGTCGATCGTGGCGCTGGCGATCCTCGCGCCCCTGTTTCGTCTGGCTCTTCCCTGGCCTGACGCCCTTCTGTTCCTGCCCTTGATGCTCGTGACTTGCCTTAGCGTGTACATGGCCGCGACCTTCTTCGGTTCCCTGGCGCTTCGACTCGTCGATGGGCGCAACCTGATCGGGATCACGATGTCGACGTCGCTACTCCTGCTGTGCGGAGTGAACGTTTCACTCGACTCGTTGCCTGCTGTGTTGCGCGGCGTGGCTCAGTTCGTGCCACTCACGCACGGGCTGCTCGGAGTGCGCGCCCTGCTCTCGGAAGCCGGCGCCGGCACCGTCGTCGCGCAGGCAGCGGCCGAACTGGGAGTTGGGCTGCTGTGGGCGGCCATCGCAATCTTCTCGTTCAGCCACTTCGCGGAGGGCGGCCGGAAGGATGGTTCGATCGAATTTGGGTCCTAGGGTGATTGCCGTGGCCCAGCATGACCTGTCGCGACGTGCCTTCCTGGGCGCAACTGCGGGGTTGGTGCTGGCGTCCGCCTGTGGTGGCGGGAGGCAGGCCGTGTCGACCACCACTACAGCGGCGCCACCCCTCAACCTCGTCCTCGGCTCGTTCCAGGTGTTGTCCGGGTCGGAACAGCGCGTCGCCTTCGGTGTTCTCGACGGGCAGAAGCCGGTCCCGAAGTCGACGGAAGTCGAGGTTTCGTTCGCGCCCATCGATGGACCTGAGGGGGAGTTTTCACCGGCGCCGCGCCACGACGACGGGATCGAGGCGAGGCCTCTCTACGTTGCACACCACACGTTCGACCAACCGGGGATGTACACCGCGACGGCGCGAGTCGGCCGTCGAACAGCGGAGGCTGCGGTGCAGGTCATCGATCCGGCGACTTCGAAGGTGCCGGTTCCGGGTCAAGCGCTTCCGGCGGTGGCTACTCCCACGACGACCGATGGCCGCGGCGTGAATCCGATCTGCACCCGGGAACCCGCGTGCCCGTGGCACGAGACTTCCCTCGACACCGCGCTCGGCGAGCACCGCCCGATCGTTCTGTTGGTGGCCACGCCGGCGCTGTGCCAGTCCGCGGTGTGTGGTCCGGTCCTCGACATCCTGCTGGACGTCAAGGCCGACTTCGAATCATCCGTGCGCTTCATCCACGCCGAGGTGTTCACCGACAACACGGGAGGCACGACCGCTCCGGTGGTGCAGGCCCTACGTCTCGAGAACGAGCCCTTTCTCTTCCTGGCGGGCGCGGACGGAATCATCAAGAACCGCTTCGACGGTCCATACGACCGGGCGGAGGCGAAGGCCGCGTTGGCGGCGTTGGCGCGTCCTTAGAACTTCTTGATGTAGCGGAGCTCGGGGATGTCGTGCCCGTCGCGGCGGTACATCTTCTCGGTCCCGTCGAAGGCCCATCCCTTGGCCTCATAGAACCTTCGTGCTCGTTCGTTCGCGGTGAGCACCCACAACATTGCGTCGCGATATCCGTCGTCCTTCAGCCGGGCTTCCGTGACTTGCAGAAGGCGGCTGCCGATGCCGGACCTCCAACGCCGCGGGTCCAGGTAGATCGCTTCGATTTCCCCCGACCCTTCGATCGCATACTCCCCTCGAGCCTGGCTGCACGAGGCGAACCCGACGATCCCGGCGTCGTCTTCGGCCACGAAGACCGCCCCTTCGACCGGATCTGCGGACAGGCGTCGGTGCCATTGGTCCGCCCGGTGGGCGACGGATAGCGAGTCCAAGATCTCGTCGGGAATCTGACCCCGGTAGCAGACCTGCCAGGTCTCGACATGGACCCGGCCGATTTCCTCGTAGTCGGCGACCACGGCGGCGCGCACGTCGATCGACATCGGACGGATCGTAGGGTGACGACATGGACGAAGCCCGGCGGATCTTGGTGACGAACGACGACGGAGTACGGGCGCCGGGGATCCACGTCCTGACGCAGGCTCTCGTCGACGCGGGGCGCGACGTGGTCGTGGCTGCGCCGCTCGACGATCGCAGCGGCGCAAGTGCGGCGTTGATGGCGCGCTACCTCGACGACATCCTCTACGAAGAGGTGGATCTGGAGAAGCTCGAGGGAGTTCCCGTCTTCGGCGTGGACGGGCCCCCGGCGTTGGCGGTGCTCGCGTCGCGTCTTGGCGCGTTCGGAGAGCCCCCGGATCTCATCGTCTCCGGTATCAATCCGGGAGCCAACACCGGCCGGGCGGTCCTGCACTCAGGGACGGTGGGTGCTGCACTCGCCGGAGCGAACTTCGGTATGTCCGGTATAGCCATCAGCGTGGTCCCGGGTGATCCGATCATGTGGGACACCGCGGCCGCGGTAGCCGTCGCCGCGCTGGCGCTGATCGACGACGCTCCACCCGGGACCGTCTTGAACATCAACGTCCCCAACCGGGCACTGCGCGACATCAAAGGAGTCGAGGCGGGCCGGCTTGCGCCCTTCGGCACGGTGCAGGCCGCACTCATCAGCAAGGACGAAGGTCGCATCTCGATGGAGTTGAAAGCCACCGAGGGCGAGCTCGACTCGGACACCGACACCCAGCTCGTGGTCGACGGGTTCGTGTCGATCACATCTCTCGTAGGCCCCAGAGCGGTCGACCCCGGAGACAGCGCGTCGGCCCTGGCCGGCTTCCTCGGCGCCCCGCTGCCCTAGTTACTGGCTCCTCCGCCTTCGGCT
>DATLBX010000044.1:0-50039 GCA_035526705.1 Acidimicrobiales bacterium
CGAGCTCCGGGATGTATTCGTCGGACCTCCGGATCGCAGCGACCAGGCGGGCTTCCTTTGGTGATTCGAACGCGGCCTCTACGACCGCGGCAATCTGCGGCTCGTCACCCGGGCCTTCCGGGCGGATGGACGCGGTCGTCAGTTAGCTGAAGGACTGGCCGCAGCCGCAACTGCGCGTGGCGTTTGGGTTGTTGATCGAGAAGCCCGCGCCCTGGAGGCCGTCCTTGAACTCGAGCGTCGCGCCTTGTAGGAGCTGCGCGGACTGGGGGTCGACCACGACCTGCTCGGACTTGCCCTCGCCGGCCGGGAAGACGTGCTTTACGTCGTCGTCCGCGATCTCGGTGTCGAAGAACATCTCGTAGCTGAAGCCGGAGCAACCGCCGGGGCGCACGGCGACGCGCAACGAAAGAGTCTCGGGCGCCTCTTCCTGGGCCCGCAGCTCGGCGACCTTCTTCGCCGCCTCGGGGGTCAGCATGATCGGAGCGTCGGTCGGTGCGACAACGGTCTCGGTTTCGATCTCGGTCGTCGTCGTGGTGGTCGTCTCAGTCTCGGTGACGCTCATGTCGATCAAGCTTCCTTTCGTGGCGGAAGGGCTCGGGGCTCCCCGCCTGAGTGGTGATTCAAGGTTAACGGTCTCGCCCTACGCATCGGCCAACTCGACTCTGCAGGGATCGCGGTCCTCGAGTGTGGCGAACTCGGTGACGGCCGAGCCGCCCTTCTCGGCCACGTAGCCCTCGACGATGCCCCGGTGCAGCTGGCAGATCAGATCCGGGAAGGACTCGGCCATACGGCGATAGGGGCATTCGGTGAACCTGATGGTCGTGTCACGGTTGCCCCCGGACGAGGCGGACGGGGAAAACCCGAGCTCCTGGAGCGCGACGTTGAGGCCCTCGCTGCACGTCGCGCTTGGCGCGGCCGACTGGGCCAGGACGCGGCCGTGGCGAGCGCCGACGGAAGCCACTCTGTCCGCGCCAGGCGTTTCGGCGGCGGCGACGTTGGCGAGCAGACCGGCCAGCAACGGATAGGAGGGAGGCTCGATCCCGAGCGAGGGGGCCTCCGCGCTGACCGCATAGCGGTGCTGGGGGCGGCCCACCGAGCCGCGGGAATCGACCTTCACGGTGAGAAGCCCTGCGTCCCGCATGCGCTCCAAGTGGGGGCGGATCGTGTTGGGATGCAGCCCCAACGCGGCCGCGACCTCGCCGGTGGACAGAGGCGTGGCGGCGCGAACGAGCTCTTCGTAGATGGCGTAGCGGGTGTTGTCCCCGAGTGCCTTGAAAATCTCCCGACGACTGCCCGAAGAGGGCGAGGGGCTCTGGGCTGCCGGCCCGAGATGGGGGACTTCGGACATGAGGAGATAATACCGGGATTCACCGGTAAAATAGGCGCGTGACGGTAACTGCCCCTCCGACCCCGCCGTCAGTGGAGGACATCCGGGGCGCGCTGCGCGGCGTTATCGATCCGGAGTTGGGCGACAACCTGATCGATCTCGGGATGGTGCGCGACATTCGCATCGGCGGACCGGGTAAGGCGCCCGGCGACGTCACCGTCACTATCGCCCTCACCATCGCGGGCTGCCCGTTGCGCGGCCAGCTGACCGACGACACGACCCGCCGGGTGGGTTCGGTGCCTTCGGTGACGTCGGTCGACGTCGTGATGGGCGAGATGACCGGCGAGGAGAAGCGAGCGCTGATGGAGCGGGCCCGCTGGAAGGCCCGCGAGAACGAGCTGATTACGGACATCCCGCCGACCGCCCGCATCGCCGCGATCGCATCGGGCAAGGGTGGAGTCGGGAAGTCCTCGGTCACCGCCAACCTCGCGGCCGCGCTGGCGCGCCGAGGATTCACGGTCGGGGTACTGGACGCCGACGTGGCGGGCTACTCGATACCCCGGATGCTCGGCCTGCGCGGTCGCCAGGTCGAAGCGAAGGCCCGTCCCGAGGACCCGACGCGGCCCCACCTCTATCCGGTCGAGCGAAGGATCGGATCCGGGCTGGTGAAGGTCGTGTCGATGGGTTCGATCCCCGGCGCGGTGGAGGACGAGGCTGTGATGTTCCGCGGCCTGATGCTCAACCGGGCCGTGCAGCACTTTCTGGAGGACGTGCGGTGGGGCGACCTCGACTACCTGCTGATCGACATGCCCCCTGGAACAAGCGACATTCAGATGGGTCTGGCCCGCATGCTGCCCCGCGCCGAGATGATCGTCGTGACTACCCCGGCGCAGGCCGCGCAGAAGGTGGCGACGCGCGCCGCAGACATGGCGCGTCGCGGCCACCTACGGATCGTCGGCGTCATCGAGAACATGGCCGGCTTCGTCTGCGACCACGGAACCAACTACCCGCTGTTCGGCGAAGGCGGAGGTCGCCGCCTGTCGAAGCAGATTGGCGCGCCACTTCTGGGCTCCATCCCGCTCGATCCCGCTGTGGCCGTGGGCGGCGACTCGGGTGAGCCGGCCGCATTGCGCGATAGCGGTCACGCCGCCGAAGCGTTCGCTGCGATTGCCGACAGCCTCGTCGCTGAGCACATGCCCCCTATCGAGATGGCCGGCTGTACCGCGAGGTTGCTGGACCTGGTCGCTAACGCCTAGTCCGTCATCCGCAGGGCTACGGCGGGCCGAATGCGGCTGGCCTGTTGAGCGGGCGTGGCTGTCGCCAGCACAGAAGCGAAGAAGGTGCCGAGCACCAGCAGCGCCATCTGCCAGATCGGCACGCTGAACTCGAGGCGTCCACCGAACACGCCTTGGGTAACGAGGCGCCACGCCACGACCATGCCGAGCACGACACCGACGATTATCCCCTCGGCCGCGACGAACGACGACTCCGTCACGAAGGCGGCGCGCACGGCCGACGATGGGAAGCCCAGCGAGCGGAGAACCCCGATCTGTCGGCGCCGTTCTCGCACGGCGCGCACCATTACGACACCGAGCCCGGCGACGCCCACCACCAGCCCGAGGGCGAGGTAGCCCTGCATCAGCCGGAGGAAACTCTGCTGTTGGGCCACGTTCTCCGCCGCGATGTCCCGGAAGGAGCGGGCGTCGGCACCACTGGCCAGGAACTGCGCGTTGATGCGCCGCGCAACCTCGGACGGATCCGCGTCCTCCGCAGTGACGATACGAAGCAGGTTCGGGGTCACCCGTGGCCCGAAGATCTCCGCCAACGCAACCGGGGAGATCAACGGCAGGTCATTGGCGAACCCCGACTTGGCGTGCGCCGCCACTACGAGGTCGCGGGTGGTCCCGCTCAGCGGATCGCGCAACGTCACCCGTGATCCGACGACCGGCACAGCCGGCGGCGGACCGCCGCCGCCCGCAAGGAAGAAGGTGGGGAGGATGACGAGGTTGGGGTCGGCGAGCACTGCACGGTACGCGGCCTCGTCGTCGGCATACGCCTTGTCCCGCTTCTCCAGTTCGATCGCCCCGCGGTCGAGGAACACCTCGTCGAACGTCCCGACGGCCCAGGGCTCGAAGTCCGGATTGGCATCGATCTTCCACTCGGCTCCCAGGCGCGAAAGAACCGACACGGCCTCCACTCCCTCGACCTGTCTGACCTGATCGGGCAGCGCCGGCTGCGCCGGGTTGGACTCCGAAACCAGGTCGAACCCGCCGGAGATCTGCTTGGTGAAGGTGTCGATCTGCGCGCTGAACAGGTGCGAGAAGACCGTGATGAAGGTGAGGGTGAACATCACCAGGGCGTACATGGCCAGCGTCATGCCGGTACGGAAGCGCCGCGCGAGGGGATAAGCCAACCCCAGTCGAAGCGACATCGAACGCCCCCCGCCGAGCCGGTGCAGACCTGAGCCGATCACGTCCTGGTTCTGGGATACGAGCGCGACGGCCGCCGCCGTGAGACACACCCCCTGGACGACAAATGTCGGGATGGGTGCGTCGTTGAACACGTCAGGCAGCAACTGGAAAGCGAGCACTTCCCAGACGATCACGCCAAGGGAGACCACGCTCACCAGGACGCGCCGAGGTGCGATTCCCATCAGAAGCTGAACTGCGGCGGCTCCCAGCAGCGCCGGCCCGGCCAGCGCGGCGAGCGGACTCTCGCCTTCGATGCCGGCGTACGTGAAGGCGCCGCCGACCACGAGAGCCGCCGCGCCAAGGACGTATCGGCGGAGTCCTGCCGAGTGTCCCTCGGGCTCGGGGAGATCGCGAATAGCCCGGATCACGTTCAGTCGGGCGACCCACACCGCGGTGATGAACACCGTGAAGACCGATATGAGGAATCCCAATTGGAAGCCTTGAAGCACGCCACGCAACGTGGCGTCGAAGTGCAGCTCGAGGGAAAAGTCCTCTCCCGGCCTCGAGAAGATGCCGGTCGCCACGGCCACGATCACTCGGCCGAGGCCGATACCGAAGGCGACACCGACCAGCGACGACACCACGGCGTACATCCATCCCTCGAGGTGGAACGCTCCGATCAGGCCGGCGCGGCGCAGGCCGACGGCGCGCAGCATGCCCAACTCGGTTTTGCGCTCCTGCGCCAACATCACGAAGATGTTCACCAGCAGAAGCACGCCGGCCAGCACGCTGAAGAAGCCGATGGCTCCGAACAACTCCGTGAACTCCGCGCCTTCCTCCTCGGCGGCCTCGAGAACCTGGGCCTTGAGGGGAACGACCTGAGCGGGCTGGTCGCCGAGCGCGGCTTCGGCGGCCTTCTCCAGGGCGGGGCTGCCTTTGGCACCTTCGAGAACACCGCCGGGCGCGGAGAGCAACGCCAGATTGATAGGCGGGGCGCCGCCCACTGGGGCGGTGCCTCTCAGACCCGCGATGGTCCCCGGCGCGACGAACATCGTGTACGCCTCGCTGCCGCCTCCGGCCAGTCCGGCGATACCCAGGCGGGGCAGGATCCGGTCGACTTTCAGGACTACCGACGTGCCGTATGCATTCAGCACGACGTCGTCGCCGACCGCCAGGGCGAGCACCTTCGCCAGGTCGGTGCCGACAGCGGCGGTACCCGGCGCCGGGGTCGGACCGTCGATACCGGTTGCCTCGGGCGCGTTCCCGAACTCCCGCGCCGCGGCGAAATCCGTCTCTATGACATTGGTGTTCGGTTCGGCCAGGGGACTGTCGCCGGCGGTGTGTACCGCGGCCTCGACGGACACGGCGGCGAGAACTCCGTCCTGTACATCGCCGGGGAGTCCCTTGAACAGGGCGGCCAGCTCGCCGGGCTCGCCGCGGTTGGACCGCACCATTACGTCGATGGGGCCGAGCTTGGTGAACGCCTGAGAACGGATCGAGCTGTCGAGCGTGTCACCGACCACGAAGGAGCTCGTGATGATCGCCGTTCCCAGCATCGACCCGAGCAGCACGAGCAAGGTCTCGCGCGGCCGGCGCGACGCGTTGCGAACGGCGAGCCGCCGCAGGGTGGGGCGGCGGGCCAAGAGGAAGAGAGGCAGGCCGAGCGCGATGGTGAAGATCGCCGCGGTCACCAAGAGACCGAGGCCGGCGCCGATTGCGCTCATTCGGTCGACCGGTACCGCCGACGACGCGGCCGGCGCGCGACCGGGTCGTCGGAGACGATCAGCCCGTCGCGCATCCGCACGAGTCGTTGAGCGGAGGCGCCGATCGCCTCGTCGTGAGTGACGAGGAGAACGGTGAGGCCCTCCGCGTGCAACTCGCGCAAGAGTCCGAGGACTTGTTCCGCAGTCTCGGAGTCGAGGTTGCCCGTGGGCTCGTCCGCCCAGACAAGCTTCGGGCGGCCGGCCAGGGCTCGGGCGATCGTCACGCGCTGCTGCTCGCCACCCGACAGCTCGGGAGGGCGATGTCCGAGGCGATGGCCCAGGCCCACCCGTTCGAGCGTCTCGATGGCTTGTGCCCGCGCCTCGCGTGGCTTGCTTCCGGCGAGGAGCAGGGGAAGCTCGGTGTTCTCGACTGCGGTGAACACGGGAATCAGGTTGAAGGCCTGGAAGATGAAACCCATCGCCTCGGCTCGGTGACGGGTGCGGTCCGCGTCGTTCATGTCGTGGATGGGCCGGCCGTCGACGTCGATCGTTCCCGCGTTGATGTCATCGAGACCCGAGAGGCAGTTCAAAAGGGTTGTCTTGCCCGAACCCGATGGGCCCATCACCGCGACCATCTCGCCGGCGGCCACGTCGAGGTCGAGGCCCCGCAGGGCTTCGGTCGCCTGGGGTCCGGTGCCGTAGATCTTGGTTACGCCGCGTGCCGAGAGGATCGGCTTGCCGTCCGGGGCCGGGGCGCGGCGCGTGGCATCAGAGGGGGAAGCGGCCATGGAGGGTGAGGCTAGAAGACGGTCGACAGTGGGGGCATCGACTCACGGGCGGAAACGGTGGTCATCCGCTCGGCGGAGGCAGAGTCCACACGAACTGCCCGTCGATGAAGATCGACGCGGAGCCGTCGGGCTCGCGCCGAAGTTCGGGCGCGGTCGGTTCGATCGGACCCTTGGCCGCCGCGACCTCCAGGACGTCTGCCGAACTCGTAAGGGTCTCGATGCTCCGCAGCGTGGCCACCGTCGGCAGGATCATCTGGATCTCACCTAGGCGGTGCTGCTCGAGAAAGGAAGCCGGGGAGCCCCATGTCCCTTCGGTGAGCTCCAAGTCATCATGAATTGCCTCCTGATCAGCGGGCGCTACCGCGGCGAAGAAGCGGGTGTCGTACCGCCGAGGTTCGCCCTCGGGCGTGATCCAATGGCTCCATAGCGCGAGGTCGTCGACACGGATTTCCAGGTCCTCGGCGCGACATGCGTCGATAAACCGCTGCCGGCCGTCGTGAACGGCGCGAGCCAAAGCGCCAACTCGGGCCGGGCCGATCGCGACGGGCGCCCCCGTGTCCCGGTGCGCCGCCAGGAGGACGCCAGCCTCCTCGAGCAGCTCTCGGATCGCGGCTACTGCGAAGGGATCGAACCGGCCGCGGCACCGTCCGGACCACTCCGGATCCCGGTCGTCCTCGTCGACAACCCCCCCGGGGAACACGTGGTGACCGCCCACGAATCCTGACCGTGCATGTCTGCGGACCATGAAGACCTCGAGAGAAGTTCCGCCTTCCGGAAGGGCCTCGTCGCGCAGGAGTACCACCGTCGCGGCGTCGCGCACCTCGGTAGCCACTCTCCGGATCGTAGGGTTGGGAGATGTCGAGCGATATCACCTCTCGTCTGCGGGCGGCCGCGGCGCGGGCGGCTGATTCCCCCGACGGCGATGGCAAGCGGGCTCGGGGCGATGGAAAGCGAGCCCGGGGCGATGGATCGCGCAGCCCAGGGCGCATCGCGGAGGTGCGTTATCGCCTGATGCCATCGACCGTGGTCGGGCTGACGATGTTCATCTTGGCCCTCGCCATCGGGGCGGCATTCAGCGGAACGGTGCTCTATGCCTATTACGAGTTCCGGCTCGACAAGACCGAGGAGCGGGTGTCCACCTTCGTCGATGGCTTCGAGGATCGCTTCAAGACGGCGACCGCGACGATCGAGGCCGAGCGCGAGAACGCCAAAGCGGAGATCGAAGAAGCGCTGGAGCCGTTGCGTCAGATCCGGGCTGAGGGCGAGACCATCTCGGACCTCACCGAAAAGCTGGCGCCCGCGGTGTGGTTCGTGCGCAGCCTCGATGAGTCCGGCGCGGCGTCCGTGGGCTCGGCCTTCGTGGTCGCGTCAGATGCAGAGCAGTCGCTTTTGTTGACCTCGTACAACACGGTGCGCGCCGCGACGCGCGAGCCCGGGCCCGCCGTATTCGTTCGCAAGGGCGAGACGGAGCTGCGCGCCACCCTCTGGACGTGGCAGGAGGACCGCGATCTCGCGCTGCTGGTAATCGAACGGGGGGAGCAGCCCAAGATTGCGTTCGCCCCGAAGGACCCGCCGATCGCCATCGGGGAGCGGATCTTCGCGGTGTCCGGACTTGGCGCGCGCGGCGCGGCGATTTCGCAGGGCTTCGTCGGCGACGTGTCGTCGGCGGGAGTCCAGCACGACGCCGCAGTCGGCTCCGCTTTCCAAGGGGGGCCGTTGGTGAACTCCAAGGGGGAAGCGGTGGGCGTCGCCAGCCGCGCCTATTCGCCGCTGGGATTCGGATCCGAAGGAGTCTTCTTCGGTGTCCCCATCCGCGCCGCGTGCGACAAAGTCCTCGACTGCCCCGGCGGCGACCCCGCCTCCCCAGGCGCCCGCCGATAACGCTTTTCCGGGGTCAGACCGGCGGCGCGGGGAAGGCGGCGTCTGGCAGAATCGTTAGATGACCGAACTGATCTTTGACGACGACGAGCTACAGAGCCTCGTGGAAAAGCTGGTGGCGGAACACGGGGGACCTGCCGTGTCGGTCGCGCTCCGACAGGGCGAGAACGTCTCCACCGGAGTAGCGGGACTACTCAACATCGACACGGGCGTCGAGGCCACTCCCGACTCCATCTTCCAGATCGGGTCGAACACCAAGGTCTACAACGCGACGATGGCGATGCAGTTGGTGGACGAGGGCAAGCTCGACCTCGACGCGCCGATCGGTACCTACCTGCCGGATTTCCGGCTTGCTGACGCGGACGCCGCCACCCTCGAGCAGATCACGATGCGGCGGTTGCTGACGCACACATCAGGAATTGACGCCGGCGACTACTTCAAGGACTGCGGTCGAGGAGATGACGCCATCGAGAAGTACGTCGCGAGCTTCGATGAGGTCGGGATGCTCTATCCCGTTGGCAAGTACCACTCCTATAACAACGGTGCGACGGTGATCGCGGGCCGAGTCATCGAAGTGCTCCGAGGAATGCCTTGGCACCGGGTCCTCAAGACGTATCTACTCGACCCTCTCGGGCTCGAGCACTCGACCGTCCTCCCCGAAGAGGCGATCCTGCACCGCGCCGCGGCAGGTCATCAGCCGAACCCCGACGATCCCGAAGGCGAACCGCGCGTCGTGTCGAGATGGATGATGACGCCCTCGATCGCCCCCGCGGGGAGCACCCTCTGCACTTCGGCATCGGACCTGTGCGCGTTCGGCGCCTTCCACATCCGCAAAGGCACAGCGCCGGACGGCACTCGGCTCTTGTCGGAGGAGAGCATTCTCGCGATGAGGGACCTCCAGTATCCCGACATCGCGCCCGGACGCGGGATTGGCTGGGCGGTCACTACGCACGGCGGGCACCAACTGCTCACCCACGGCGGTGGCACATCCGGGCAGCAGTCGCAGTTCATGGTCTTCCCGGAGCTCGAGACCACGCTCGTCGTCCTGATGAACGGCCCAGCGGGGCAGAAGGTGGCCGCGGCCGTGAACAAGGAGATCTTCACGCGGCTCTTCGGCGACGACTATCTCGCGCAGGCGACAGCCCTGGCCCCGGCTTCGGAGCAACCGGACGGGGGCGACGCGCTGGCGCTGCCGATCGACCTCGCCAAGTACGCGGGAAGCTATGCGCGCAAGGACTTTGCGTTGAGTCTCGAGGTGTCCGACGATGGTCAGTACCTGGTCCTCTTCATGGAGCGCTCGGGCGTCCCAGAGGAGGAGGCTGAACGGCGCGAGCTGGCTCGCCTTCGCCCGAAGGACGCAGAGACCTTCGGCGCATCGTCCGCGGAGGGAGCAGCGCTAGGTGAGGCAAAGTTCCTCGAGCTGGGCGCTGATGGCCGCCCGGGCTACTTCCAGCTGGGCCGCATCGCAAAACGGGTCAGCTGAGGAGGACGAGCCAACCCCCCGGACCACCGACCGCTCCCGGAACCGCAGATGTAGATACTCGTCCAGCCGTGGGTCTTGTCGCTGGGATGTGGACCCGACGAGTGACCCTGGGTGCGACTCGCCGGCCCGACTCGCGCGGGCGAAAGCGCTGAGCGCCTAGCGGTACGCCTGTGCTTGGAGGTTGTAGAGCTCGGCGTACAGGCCGTCCTTCTTGATCAGCTCATCGTGGGAGCCAGCCTCGGCGATGCGTCCGTCATTGACCACGAGGATCAGATCGGCCATGCGCACTGTCGAGAAACGGTGAGAGACCAGCACGGTGATGGCGCCGTTGGCCTCGGCGACACGGCGGGCCGCGCCGGCGTAGCGCTCGAACAACGCGTGCTCTGTGTCCGGATCCAGGCTGGCGGTCGGCTCGTCCAGCACCAGCAGAAGGGGCGTCGAGCGCATCATCGCCCTGCCGAGGGCCAGCTTCTGCCACTGCCCGCCCGAGAGCTCGGCCCCGTCGGTCCAGCTGCGACCCAGCTGCGTCTCCAGCCCGTCCGCCAGGCGGGGAACGACGTCTTCAGCAGCGGCGCGGTGAAGGGCCCCGTCGACAGTTGCTACGTCTTCGATTGCGCCGAGCGCGCCCACGCCAACGGACTCACGGGCTACCAACTCGAAACGAACGAAATCCTGGAAGCCGGCGGACATCCGCTCGCGCCACTCCGACAACTCCATGTCCGCCAGGTCGATGCCGTCGACAGTGATTCGGCCTTCGGTCGGAAGATAAAACCCGCACAACAGTTTCACGAGGGTGGTCTTGCCGGCGCCGTTGTCTCCGACCACCGCGACGGTCGAACCGGCGGGTAGGAAGAGATCGGCGCCGGTGAGAACGGGTTGCTCCGTGCCCGGATAGGTGAAGTCGACCTCCTCGACCCGGATGCCTTCTGTCAACTTCCCGGGCACTGCCGCGGGATCGTGACGCGACCGCCCGGCGGTTATGTCGGCGTAGTCCGTGAGCCAGAGGTAACGACCAGCGACCACCAGGACCATGCCGAACCAGGCGAGGCTCTGCACCGTGGTGGCCAGTTGGAAACTCACCTCACCCGCCACCTGGAATGCGACGACCACATCGCCGGCGGTCGCCTCGCCGGCCGCGGCGCGGGAGGCCACGAGAACGAGGGCGCCGACGAAGCCCAAGCCGAAGAACACCCGCCCGGCCGTCTCGAGACCGAGCTGACGGGCGCGCGATCCGACCCACGTCCGCCGCCCGAACCGGTATCCCTCGGACAGCAGGTCCGGCAGCCACTGACGCAACCCGAATAGCCGCGCTTCCTTGGCCGGCCCGGGTGTGGTGGCAAGTACGTAGAGATGCTCGGTTCTGCGCCAGGTCTCCACGAGCGTCTCCTGTGCGCGGGCGTCGATCTTCCACGCGATACGAGCGGCGATGATGCTCGGCACGGCGAACAACGGCAGGAGGGCTAGGGCAGGTGCCACCGAGGTCAGCATCACGAGCGACGCGGTGAGGCGAACGACCGACTCGAACATGTAATAGACCGCGGGAACGATGTTGGAGAGCAGGCCACGTTGCTGGCGCAGGATCTCGAGCTGCGACGCGAACTCCGGACGCTCGTGATGTTCGAGTCCCGGCAGTCCTGCGGTTATCTCCATCAGGTGCCGGTCGACGGCCAGGTCGGTGCGTTCCTGCAGGATCGCCCGGCGCTGGAAGCCGTAGTTGTTGTTGATGCGGTCCACCGCTCCGAATGCAGCCAGAACGCCGACCGCGATCGCCGCGCCACGGCCGTCTCCGTCGACCGCCGCCTCGACGATCGCCTTGACCGCCAGGATCCGTACCACCGAAGCGCTGGCGACCAACCCGAAGAGGACCGTCAGGATCACGCCGGCGCGATCGGCGCGCCACGCGATGGCGGCCATACCGCGCAACGCCCTCAGCCGCCGGCGCAGCGTCAGCGGCGGGATCGGTTCGTCGGTTCGGGTGTCAGCCATGGAGGGCTTCTTCCGGCTCGGCGTCTCGGAATCGCGCCGCCTGCAGGTCGAACATCCGGGCGTAGGAGCCGCCCGCGGCCACGAGTTCGTCGTGACTTCCGATCTCCGCCGCCTTCCCTTCATCGATTACGCAAACGGCGTCGGCCCGGCGGACCGTCGAGAAGCGGTGGGAGATGAGAATCGTGGTGGTGCCGGCGGTCAGTTCGAGGAAGCGCTCGTAGAGCTCCGCTTCCGCTCGGACGTCGAGATTCGCGGTCGGCTCATCGAGGATCAGCACGCCTGAGCCCGCGGCGCGGGCGTGAAGAGCGCGGGCCAGCGCAATCCGCTGCCATTGCCCACCGGACAACTCGGCGCCTCGCTCATAGCGGCGGTCCAACACCGAGTCCCATCCGTGCTCCAGGTTCTCGATGATTTGCAGCGCCCCGGCCTGTTCCGCCGCGGCGCGCGCCGCGGTGAGATCCGGCGCGGCCCCTGGCGCCACATTGGCCTGCACGCTGAGCTGGTAGCGCACGAAGTCCTGAAAGATCGCCGCGATACGCGCCTGCCACTCATAGGGATCCAGTTCGAGAAGGTCGACACCGTCGACGGTGATCCGGCCGGAGGTCGGCTCATACAGACGGGACAGCAACTTGACGAGCGTCGTCTTGCCCGCGCCGTTGGCGCCCACGACAGCCAATGACCGCCCCGCGGGGATCACGAGGTTGAAACCGTCCAGGATCTTCTCGTGCCCGCCCGGGTAGCGGAAAGACACGTCCTCGAATCGGATGGCTTCGGTGGGCATCGACGCGCAGTCCCGGGCCCCTGAATGGGTAGCGGGTGGTACCGACCGCTGCACCCGGATTGCGGCGTCTACGGACGCGACGCCGGCCTGAATCACGTCGTCCTCCCGACCCATGATTCCGATGCGGGCGATGCCGAAAACGGCCTGTATGTATGTCGTCAGCTGGCCCACGCTGATATCGCCTCGCGCCCCGGCACGGGCGAGCAAGCCGAAGGCGACGACGTCGGCCACCATCACGATCAGGCCGCTGCGCAATACCGTTCGCGTCGACCCGCGGCGCTCCCGCCAGGAGTCCGCCATGGCGGCGTGCCAGGCCGAGTCGAAGCGATCGAGCAACCACCGCATCAGGCCGAAGATCCGCAGTTCCTTTGCCGCCGCCGGCTCCAGGGCAAGGTTTCGCAGGTACGCCGCCTGACGCATGCGCTGCGTCTGGCCGACCACCAGGTCGATGGCGCGCTTCATCTGCGCGAAGACCTGCCTCCGGATCCCGAGGCGGAACACGACCAGGGCGATGGCCAACCAGACGTTGAATGTCGCCACGATCGCCGCGGAGCCGAGCGCGGCGAGCCGCAACGTGCCGAGTGAGACGATGGCCGGGACCGTCTCGGTCGGACCGCTGTCGCCCGCGCCGATGCCGCGCGCCTGCTGGATCCCGTCGAGGATCTCGGTGTTCTCCAAATGCGAAATCCCGACGGGGTCGAGCGAAGCGTGCATGACATCGGTGGCCAGGCGCTCCTCGGCCTTCATGCCGAGCGGGAAGCTGGCCAGAGCCGACAGGGGGCCGAACAACTCCTGCAGCACGAATAGGCCGCCGGCCGCAGCCGCAGTCCAGAGGAGGCTTTGTCCCTCCGGTGAGGCCAGCCCGCCCTGCACTCCGGCGGACACCTTCGCCACGACCATCCCGGTGACTATGGCGAAGAGGTTCGGGATCAGCGCGCCGGCGATCACAACCAGCAGCAGCAGGGCTGACAGGGGCATGCTGGCCCGAGGCAGCAGGCGGATCAGACGGAAGATTCCCCTAGCCGAGCGGTCCCAGCCAAGCAGGCGCAGGAGCCGTGCGCCCATGTCAGAAAGGCGGGAAGAGGGTGGTCGTAGTTCGGCCGGGGCCGTCGTCCTCGTCGTCCGGGCGCGTCGTTGTGGTCGTCGGCCTCGGCGGTGGCTGAGCGTCGGGCGGAGCGGGGTCCTCGCTGTAGGGACCCCCCATGTCGGGCGGAATCACCGAACGTCTCTTGCCCGGATCGATGCCCCCTCTGGCTTCGCGCTTGAGCGCGTCCGCGATGGGGCGGATCGGCGCGGCCTCATCGAAGTCTCTCGGTTCGACGTCCTTCAGCGCCGGCGCCATGAACGCCTTCCACACGCCGGCCGGAATGGTGCCGCCGGCCACGTTACGGACGCCCTTTATCCCGCGAAGCGGAGTGGGTTTCTGCTCGTTGCCCATCCATACCGCGGTGGACAGCGACGGGGTGAAGCCGACGAACCAGGCGTCGCGGTACTCCTGTGCCGTCCCCGTCTTTCCAGCCGCGGGTCGGCCGATGTTGGCTCGGGTGCCCGTACCGGAGGTGATGACGCCGCGCAGCACGTCGGTGACGTTGGTGGCGATTACCGGATCGAGAACCTGTTCGCCGGGGTTCTCCGCGTCCTCGTCCCCATGAGGTAGGCGGTTGGTGTTGTCCTCGAGCACGTTGCCTTCTGCGTCGACGATCTTCACGATGGGGGTCGGGATCTGGCGCTTACCCCCGGTGGCGAACACACTGAATGCCGACGCCATGTCGAGCGGCGACGCTTCCTGTGCGCCCAGCGCGTACGACAGGCCGTGCACCTGCGGCGACGCCCAGGCGGAAGTGATGCCCAACTTCTTGGCCATCTCCGCCGTCTCTTTCACTCCGACGTCGTCGATCAGCTGGGCGTAGACGGTGTTGATCGACTTCCAGGTCGCGGTCCGCAGGTTCGCGGAGCCGTAGGACGCGCCCTCATAGTTGTGAATCGTGCAGCCGGTCGGACGGTCGCAACCCGGCACGCGGTATTCGTTGGGCGCGGGATAAGTCTTCGCCGGCGTGATCCCCTTTGCGAAGGCCGCGGCCAGCACGAAAGGCTTCCAGGACGAACCCGGCTGACGACCGGTGCCTCCGCCCTCGACGGTCGCCTCATCAGTGGACCAGCAGGTGGCTTGCACGTCGACCGGCACACCTTCATCAGGTTTGTTGGGACATCCGCCGAGCGCCAGGTTCACCTGCGAGCGCGCGAAGTCCCGCCCACCCACGAGTGCTTTGACGAAACCCGTCGGGGGCTCGACGGCGACGAGGGCCATCTCGATCGGAGGGTTGGTGCCGCGCAGGCCCTCGGTGACCGCTTTTTCCGCCTCCGCCTGCATTTCGGGGTCGAGCGACGTCTGGATCATGAGCCCGCCGCGGAAGACCTTTGCCGGGCCGTACTTGGCGACGAGATAACGCCGGACGTAGTCGACGAAGAACGGAAACTGTGTCTGCTGCTGCACTGGGGGGTGGATGACGACGGCTGGGCCCGGCGGCGCGCCCGTCGACGCCAGCCAGACACCTTGAGTGGAGGCTTCGTCGAACTGGGCCTGCGTGATGAAGCCGACGTCGAGCATCGAATTGAGGACGACCTTGCGCTTCGCCTCGGCCAGCTCCGGGTTCGAACGCGGCGCGTAACGGCTGGGAGCCGGGATGAGTCCGGCGATGGTCGCCGACTCCGAAAGCGTCAGGTCCCGCAGCGGTTTGCGGAAGTAGCTCTCGGCGGCGGCTCCGACCCCGTAGATCCCATCCCCGAGGTAGATCGAGTCGAGGTACCGGAAGATGATCTCGTCCTTCTCGAACTGCCGGTCCAGCTGCGAGGCGAGGATGGCTTCGCGGATCTTGCGGATGAACGTGCGGTCCGCGCCCGTGTAAGCGTTCTTCACGTACTGCTGGGTGATGGTGGAGCCTCCCTGCACGAGGCTCTGGTTTCTCAGGTCGGCCCAAAGGGCTCGGAAGCTGCCCCCGATGTCCACGCCGCCGTGGTCGTAGAAATTCCGGTCCTCGGATGCGATGACCGCCTGCTTGAGATGCTCCGGAATGTCCTCGGGGCGGATCGGAACGTTCTGCTCGAACTCGCGGAAGATCCCGATCTCGTTGCCCAGCGCATCGAGGACGTGGCTGATCTGCGAGGCGACCGTCGGCTTGGCGTCGGGGAGTGAAGCGGGGAGGGGAAGAAAGAGGAACGCGGTGAGGATGGTGACCGTCACCGCGATCGGCACACCTGCCGAGCACAGGAAGAAGACCCCGAAGGTCCTCAGAGTGCGCCGCACGGCTGAGAGCTTCCCATGCGATCCCCCTAGCGTGGGCGCGTGACCAGTCCGAAGAAGGCGGCGCAGGCGCGACCCCAGGTGGACCGGCTGGCACGTTCCCTGAAAGCAAGCGGCCTGCCCCACCCGTTGTGCGTCGACATCGCCCGGGAGGCCATCGCCGCGGGGGATCCCGACTCCGCTCCCGCTCGGGCCGAAGCGACCCGGCGATCTCTGCTGGGACCCGTCATAAACGCCACCGGCGTCCTCCTGCACACCAACCTCGGCCGCGCCCCCCACGGGCCTGCAGCTGAGGACGGTGGGGGGCCGGCGCGGTACTCGAACCTCGAGATCGATCTCGCTACGGGCCGCCGCGGGGACCGCACCACGCACGCGGCTTCCCTCATGGCTCAGCTAACCGGCGCCGAGGCCGCTCTCGTCGTCAATAACGGGGCGGCCGCCCTTCTCCTCGCGCTCGCGGCAGTCGCGGCGCCGCGCCAGGTCATCGTCTCGCGCGGCGAGCTCGTGGAGATCGGTGGAGGCTTCCGCATTCCGGAGGTGCTGGCCGGCTCCGGGGCGCAGCTCGTGGAGATCGGTACGACCAATCGGACGCACCTGCGCGACTACGAAAGCGCGCTGGCGGCGTGTCCGTCGGCCGCCGCAGTGCTGAAAGTCCATCCTTCGAATTACCGGCTGACGGGGTTCACCGCGTCGGTGGACGTCCGAGAGGTCAGCCGGCTCGGCCCGCCCGTCATCGCGGACATCGGCTCCGGGCTGCTGGACGCCGCGACCCCCTGGATCGAAGGTGGCCCGCCCGCGTGGTTGTCCGGCGAGCCCGCGGCGCGCCAGACGCTGGCCGACGGCGCGGCCCTGGTCACCTTCTCCGGCGACAAGTTGCTGGGCGGCCCGCAGGCCGGCATCCTCGCCGGACGGCGCGACCTTGTCGACCGCTGCCGGCGGCACCCGCTGGCCCGCGCCCTCCGTCCGGGGGGCCTGGTTCTCGCCGAGCTGCAACGCACCGCTCTGGCGTACTTGGCACGTGACGTCTCCGGGTTGCCGTTCTGGCGTATGGCCACCGCGCCGGTCGAAACGCTGCGGGCCCGGGCCGCCGCGCTCTCGGTGGGCGAGATCGTCGACTGCGAGTCGGTCCCGGGCGGCGGTTCCGTGCCGGGCGCCGCCATTCCTTCCGTGGGTATCGCCATGGAGGGCGACCGCACCGCGGAACTGCGGGCCCTCAACCCTCCGATCTTCGCCCGGGTGGTCGACGGTCGCACGGTCGTCGATCTCAGAACAGTCGACCCCGACGACGATCCGATAGTCGGAAAGGCCCTCGCTTCGCTTTGAACGGCCGGGAGACTCCGCCGAGTCGGATCGTGGCCACCGCGGGCCATGTGGACCACGGCAAGTCGACGCTGGTTCGCGCCCTGACCGGCACAGACCCGGACCGGTGGGACGAGGAGAAGCGTCGCGGCCTCACCATCGACCTCGGGTTCGCCTGGACGGAGCTCCCTTCGGGAGTCGCCGCGTCCTTTGTCGACGTCCCCGGCCATGTCCGCTTTCTGCCGAACATGCTCGCGGGCGTCGGAGCCGTGGCGGGGTGCCTCTTCGTGGTGGCCGCCACGGATGGGTGGATGCCACAGTCGGAGGAGCATCTGCGCATCCTCGACGTGCTCGGCACAGTCGCCGGTGTTGTCGCGCTCACGAAGGTCGGCGATCTCGACCAGGACACAGTGGAGCTCGCCGGGCTCGAAGTGAGTGAGCATCTCGCGGGAACGTTCCTCGAGGGCGCGCCGGTTGTCGCCGTCGACGCGCCCAAGGGGTTGGGGCTGGGGGACCTCCGGGCCTCGCTCGACCGCATGGTCAGCGCCACGCCCGAGCCGGCCGACCGCGACCGCCCGCGTCTCTGGGTGGACCGCAGCTTCAGCGCGTCGGGGGCCGGAACGATCGTCACCGGCACGCTGACGGGTGGGCCGGTACGGATCGACGACCAGCTCGAGGTCGTTCCTCTCGGGCCCACCGGCCCGGTGCGGGTCCGAGGGATCCAGACGCACGGCGCAGACGTTGAGGTGGCGACGCCTGGCCACCGCGTGGCGCTCAACCTGAGTGGACTCGGCCGGCATCAAATCGGGCGGGGGCAAGCACTGGTGCGCCTCGGGCAGTGGGAGCCGAGCCGCTTGATCGACGCGGGGCTGTCTGTTCTGCCAGGACTGGACCACCCGGTGACGCGCCGTGGTGCATTCCTCATGCACGTAGGGACGCACGCCGCCACGGTCGAGGTGCAACTGCTCGGGGGACTGGGGCAGGTGCGCCCAGGTGAGAGGGGACAAGCCCGGATTCGGCTGCCCGCCGGATCGGCGTTGCCCTTGCTGCCCGGGGACCGGTTCGTCATCCGTGAGGCAGGACGCGACGAGACGGTGGCCGGTGGGCAGGTGCTCGACGTGGCTCCGGTGCTTCGGCCGGGGCGAGCCCGCCCGGACCCGACGGTGGACCGGGTCATACGCGAGCGCGGCTGGGTGGAGCCGGCCCTTCTGGAGCGCCTCACGGGCGACAGACGTCCCGCCTCCGTCGGACGCTGGGTGGTGAGTGAAGAGGCCCGAGCCGCGGCGGAGGCCGCGCTGCGGGAGGCCGTCGCCACGGCGGGACCACTCGGACTCGACGCCTCGTCTGTCGACGACAAGACCCGGGCGCTCCTTCCACACATGGCGGATCTGGAGGTGACGGCTGACCGGGTGCGACGCAAAGGAGCGGGTCAGGAAACGCCTGCGGCGGCGAGATGGGTGGCGGAGCTGGAAAGTCAGCCGTTCTCCCCTCCGCCCCCTGATCCGACCATCCCGCGGCCCATGCTCCGGGACCTGGTCCGCCGCTCGATCGTGGTGGAAGCCGATGGCTTGTTCTTCCATCGGACCGCTATCGATCAGGCGGCGCGCACGGTGGCCGCGCTGCTGTCGGACAAGGCCGACGGCGTCACCGTCGCTGAAGTTCGCGAGGCGTTGGGTACTTCACGGAAGTGGGCGATGCCACTGCTGACATACCTGGACTCGACGGGGGTCACCCGACGCCGGGGCGACGTACGCGTCGGGGGGCCGCGCCTACCTGAGAGCGACGGCCCGACCGGGCCCGAGGCGCTTCCGGAGGAGTCCTAGAAGCGGGGACGGCGGGTGAGCATCGACTTGCGCTCGAGCTCGTTGAGCCCGCCCCATACGCCGTGCTGCTCCTTGATCTCCAGGGCGTACTCCAGGCACGGCTTACGTACCGAGCACGTGGCGCAGATGGCCTTGGCCCGGGTCTCCCGGGCGTCCTTGTCTTCCTTGCGCTCCACGCTGGAGGGGGGGTAGAAGATCGCGGCCTGCGGGCCTCGGCAAGCTGCCTTCGCTTGCCAGCTGTCGTCGATCCTCTGGGCGCTCACAAGAAGCAACGTACTCAGTTTGTCCACAAGCTACAAGGCAAATTTTGGAAGAAGAGTTCGGGGTGAGACCACTACTCGGAAGCTTCTGCTGCGGCTAGGGCAGTGGGATTGAGACCGCCGGCGGTGGTACGGGAGCGCACGATCGACGGCATGGCCCGGATGACCAGTAGGAGGAGCCCGAGGATGCCGAAGGCGGCCGCCGGCCACGGCAGCCCCACCGGCCCGTCGAGGCCCCTTCCGAAAAGCGTCAGCGTGCCCACCAGCAGGGCAAGCGTCCCCAGGGCGGTCCAGAAGCGAGCGGTTCCGGCCTGGATGTCGACGCCGAAGGCCACTATTGCCACCAACATCAGGCCCAGACCGAGCGGCCTGGTGGGCAACTCGGCCAGCCCGTAGGCGCTCAACAGCAGGCAGACGACGGCCGTGCCGGCGGCCAGCCCCCCACCCAGGCTGAACAGTTCCAGCAGGACGAGCCCGGCCCCGGCCAGCAGAAGCAGGTAGGACACCGCGGGGCTGGCCACGATGTGAAGCAGCCGCGCCATCAGCGTCGGCTCTACGAAGCGGACGTCGACGAGCGGCTTTCGTCTCGGCTCCCCTGCGGCATTCACCTCGACCTTCGCGGTGCTGAGTACGCCGGCCCTGGACTTCACCCCATCGAGGCTCACCACGAAGTCCCCGAGGGTCGGCGCCTGGATGACGTGGTCCACGCCCGGCCCCACGCGTGTGCCCGGTGCCCGACCCCGCAGGTCCGCGGGTTCCAGCAGCCGCGTCGCGGCGTGTTCGGCCGAGGAGCCCGCGGGGCCGACCCAGACTCCGATCGGCACTTTCGCCAGGTCGAGCGCGGTGATGAGGTGCTCGAAGTCGTCGGGCGGAACCACGGCTCCCGTGCTGTCGAGCTGAAGGATCAGCGTCAAGGCGTCCTCTGCCTCGGCGCGGTCGATGGCGTCGTAGATCGAATCGAGGACCACCGAATCGACCAGTCCGGTAACGCTGAGGACGTTCACGTGCTTGCGCACCGGAGCGCCGTCAGTCTGCGCCGCGGCGATCGAGGGCCCCAAGGCGAGACAGGCCAGCGCGCAGATGGCAACTAGGAAGCGACGCCGGGCCATGCCGCATGCTGGCATCCCCACTCAGGCCATCAGCACCGCGGCGACGCGTTGGAGGCCGTCGAGGTCGGAGACGTCGCCCTCCAGGTAGGGGACCCGGCATACGGGTGCGGGTGCAACTCGCGCGATCAGGGGGTTCAGGACTTCTTCCTCCCGCTCGGCCACTTGCCGGAACTCTGCGAGATTGGCGTAGAGCGCCCCGAGCGGTGTGTTCTCGCCGAGCGACTCCGCACGGGCCCGGTCTGCGGCAGCCAGGTCGCTGAGGCTTTCGGAGCCCTCGCGGCCGAAGCGGGGGTGCAGTCGGTTGGCAACCAGCGCCTGCGGCTTCTTCCCCATCTCTTGCAGACGCGTCGTGAAGTACAACGCTTCGGCCACGGTGTCCTTCCTCGCCGATGCCACGAGGACGAAGGCGGTGTTGGGTCCGCCCAACAGCTCGTCGACCTTTTCGGCGCGGTCGCGGAAGCCTGCCTCCATTCCCTCGAAGGCTTGGAAGAACGAGACCGCGTCGTCCACCACCTCGGCTCCCACGACCTTGGCGACGGTCCGAACAAAGGCCTGGGCCGCCATGCTCACGGCGCGCAGGTAGGACCGGGCCGGCATTACCACCATCCGGAACAAGCGGTTGTCGAGGAACTTGGTCAGCCGCGCCGGGGCCTCGAGAAAGTCGAGCGCGTTGCGCGACGGTGGCGTGTCCACGACCAGCAGGTCGAAGCGGCCTTCCTCAGCGAGCTCGTAGAGCTTCTCCGCGGCCATGTACTCCTGAGTGCCCGACAGCGCCCCGGAGATGTTGCGGTAGAGGCGGTTGTCGAGGATCCGCTCGCCTTGCTCGGGTGACTCCGCGTAACGGGCCACCAACGAGTCGAAAGTGGACTTCGGGTCCAACATCAGTGCCCACAGTTCACCGGGCTCTGCCGAAGAGTCGAGGTCGATCGGAACGCGATGGGCGACGTTGGGGAGAGTCTCCAGTCCGAGGGCGTCCGCCAGCCGCCGGGCGGGGTCGATGGTCACGACGCACGACCGCAACCCGGCCTGCGCGCCCGCGAGCGCGAGTGAGGCGGCGACCGTCGTCTTTCCGACGCCACCGGATCCGCAGCAGATCAGCATGTTGCCGCTCTTGAGAAGAACGCCGACGTTCAATCGATCGTCTCCAGCGCGGCGCTCATGGCGCGCGCCAGTTCTTCGAGCTCTGCCCTGCCGACCGATGCCGTGAAGAGGAAGGGCAGAACCACCTGGGGGAGCGGCAGCAACCGCGACAGGCGCTCGAGGTGAGACTCCTGCAGGTGTTGACGTCCGCGTCGCGCCTGGGCTGCGTCGTCCAGCGCCTCGGCCTCGCCGGGGCGAAGGTGGATCGACGCTTCGGCTGCCAACGCGTCCGCCGATACGCCGAGCGGCAGGGACTCACGGCGCGGGTAAACGCCGTTGACAACCACCGGGCCGAGATGGGCGCCGACCCGGTCCTCCACCGCGGCCGCGACCTCCGCGGCTTCGTTCACCGGCATCTCCTCTGCGAGGGTCACGACGAGCACCTGGCAGCGCGACTCGTCCGTGAGGAGGTTGACGACGTCCTGCGCCTGGGCGCGGATCGGCCCGGAGCGCACCGCGTCCAGGAGGCTCCCCGCTCCAGCGAGGAACGAGATGGCGTGGCCGGACGCGGGCGCGTCCAGAACGATGAGGTCGGCGGGGTGCTCGCGCTCGAGTTGCTTGACCTTGCCCAGCACCAGGATGTCCTTTATCCCCGGCACCGCCGTAGCCACGACGTCGATAGCGCCCGCGGATAGAAGTCGTTTGGAAAGCCGGCCCATCGCGTGGTCTTCCAGGTACTCGATCAACGCCTCGTCCGCCCGTAGCGTGCGGCCGCGGACGTCGCCCTCACCCTTCGACTTGTCCCCCGCGTAGAGCACGACCTCCCGGTAGTCGAGGTCGTCAGGATGTTCGAAGGCGGATGTGAGCCCACCCTTGCCTTCGATCTCCACGACCAGAGCGTCCATTCCAGCGAGCGAGGCAGCGCGAGCAAGCGCCGCGCTGACCGTGGTCTTGCCCACGCCGCCCTTCCCGATGACGATGACGACGCGGGCCTGTCGCCAAAATCCCGAGCGGCTTTCCTGAGCGGGGGAGACAGGGCCCGCGCGTGTCACGGCCGTAAAGCTAGGGAGTTCCTTGCCCCTCTTCGGCCGGGGTCTGGAGCGCGGCGGCCGCCTCCTCCATGGTTGGGGCCACGGTCACGATGCGGTCGAAGCCGGTGGTGCGCAGGACGCGGACCAAAGTGGGCCGGTCGCAGCAAACCGCCACGTCGCCACCCAGTTCACGCGCCCGGCGAATGCCGCCGATCAGGGCGCCCAGGCCGGCGGAGTCGACGAAGGGCACGCCGGACATGTCGATGAGCAGCCGCGTCGGACCGGCGATGCCGGCCAGAACCTGACGGAACTGGCTGACGGTGAACGCGTCGAGCTCGCCGACGGGCCGGCAGATCGTCAGACCGTCGGACTCTTCGACCTGTACTTCGAGCAAGTGATTCCCCTTAGGAGTAGGCGGAGGACGGTGACGCTATAACCTCGGGCGCGTGGCCGGCGTCCTGGTGGTGGCGGACGCGGCGTCCGTGCGTGACGAGGTCGTTTCCGTGCTCCCGACGGGCGAAATTTGCGTTCAGCTGGCGGAGGGCCGAGCTGTTCGCGAGGTTGCCGCGGCTGATCCGCCGGACATTGCCGTGGTCGACATGCAGGTGGGCTCGATGGGCGGGATGGCCATCTGTATGGACCTGAGGCTGGAGGAAAGCGGCGGACGGGTGCCCCATGTGCCCGTGCTGCTGCTCCTGGACCGCCGGGCCGACGTATTCCTCGCCCGCCGCTGCGGAGCCGAAGGATGGATCGTCAAGCCGCTCGACCCTGTGCGTCTACGCCGCGCCATCGAGGCCATCCGAGCCGGCGGCACGTTCCACGACCCCACGTTCCAGCCGGACCCGGTGTTAATTGCCCCCAGATAGCAACTCGCCGACGGGGGCGGACAGCCCCGACGCCCGAGGCAACGCAGGTTCCGATCCGCACGCGAGCGGCTGGCGCAGGCTGCTCGGCCGGCGGCCCATACCCGAAGGCGAGCCGATGCTGCCGGAGGAAGCGGCGATCGCGCGCGCCCTGCGGCGGCTGCGCCAGATCACGGCGCGGGACGTGATGACGCCCCGGGTCGACGTCATCGCGTTGGCCGAGCCGGTCTCTCCGGAGGACATCGCTCATGCCGTTCGTTCATCGGGCCACAGCCGGTTTCCCGTGCATGGGGAGAGCCTCGACGACCTGCGCGGCGTGTTGTTCGTGAAGGACCTGTTCCGTATCGGTGAGGCGCCGACGGCGGAGACCATCGCCAAGCGGCTGCGTCCGCCGTTTCACGTTCCCGAATCGGCCCTCGTGCTCGACCTGCTGACCGAGATGCGCACGAGCCGCCGCGCCTTCGCCGTCGTGGTCGACGAGCATGGAGGCGTCGAAGGCGTGCTCACCCTGAAAGACCTCATGGGCGAGCTCGTCGGGGACCTGCGCGATGAGTTCGACGAGCACGGCGACGAGGCAACGGTCGCGAGGATCGACGATCGTCGCTGGCTGCTCGATGGGGCGGTCCCTGTCGACGAAGCTTCCGAGGCCCTGGGCATCGAACTGCCGGGGGGCGAGTACGTGACGATCGGCGGAATGCTCCTCGACCGATTGGGCCACATCCCGCAAGAGGGCGAGGAGATTCAGCTGAGCGACTGGCGCTTCAAGGTGTCCTCGATGGAGCGGCACCGCATCGAGCAAATCGTCGCGACCGCTCCCGCCGAGCGCACTTAGGGCGAAGGGCGTTATCCGCCCGGTTACCATCACTGCGGCGTAAGGCCACGGGAAGTGGCGCAGTTTGGCAGCGCGCTGCGTTCGGGACGCAGAGGCCGCGGGTTCAAATCCCGCCTTCCCGACCAGCACCTTCGAAGCACAAGGGCTCCGGGCCCTGGCGGCTTCAGAAACGGGGGAGGCAGGATGAACAGGCGGCGGATCACGGGGACGGCTATCTCATTTGCCGCCGCGCTTCTCCTATTGCCCCTCGTGACGCGCGGCGAGACCCCAGCGCCCGGCGGCGGATATCGCATCGTCTACCGGGACACCAGCGTCAAAGGCGCCGAGCACATGCGAATCGTTCGCGACGACGGACCGATGGTCGTGAACGTCGTTCGGGTCGCTCCTAGGTCGGGGCTGAAGGTGACCACGGTGCTCTCCGGCGACCGCGTCGCCGGGGGAGCACCGGTCTACGAGCACACGACCTCGATGTGTCAGCGCGTCGGTTGTCACTTCGCTGTCAACGCCGATTTCGCCAACCTGGCGACCGGCGAACCGGTGGGCGGCGCGGTCGTGGCCGGTCAGTTCGTGCGATCGCCGGTCCCGCACCACCAGCAGTTCATGGTCAGCAACCGCGGTCGCGCCTCGGCCGGTCACATGAGTTGGTCCGGCACCGTTACGGATCCCGGAGCATTGCTTCGCCCGGCGTTCTCTCTGGGTTTCCACGGAGTCAACGTCGCGAGACAGACCGATCAGATCGTGCTCTATACAGGCCATTGGGCCGCTTCCACCGGCACGAACAACGCCGGCGTGGAGATCCTGGCGCGGGTAGTCGAGGCCGGTGGTCCGGTGCCGGCCAGCCACACGATCGCCATCGAGCTTGTCGAACTGCGGTCCCACGACACGGCCATTCCGCCGTGGGGCGTCGTTCTCTCCGGTACGGGTGCGGGGGCCCGCTCGTTGCGCGACATGTGGGCCCGCCGTGGGCGCGGTGAGCTCGCGTCGCGGCTTCAACTCACGGTCCACGCGCCAGACGCAGAGATGACGTCCGTCGGCGGATACCCCGTGCTGGTCGAGGACGGCCGCCCGGTCTACTTGTCGGCGAACGACGGGTTCACTCGCTCGCGCCACCCGCGCACCGTCGCGGGTAGGACCGCTGACGGAACGATCCTTCTGGTCACCGTCGACGGCCGTCAGCCGTGCTGCAGCATTGGCATGACCCTCCCGGAAACGGCCGACCTGATGGTGGCGCTGGGCGCGGTGGAGGCCATCAACCTCGACGGCGGCGGGTCGACGACGTTCGTCGCCCACGGCGTAATGGTCAACCACCCCAGTACACAGATCGTGTTCCGTGACGGTCGAACCATCGTGGACGGCACGCCGACGCGATCTGACCTGGTGCTCGCCCACTTGCAGCGACCGGTTACGACTGCGCTGGTCGTAGTTCCCGAATAAGCGCCTGGCTCCGGACGCAGCAAAGGCGCACTCCTCCGGGGAGAAGTGCGCCTTTGCTTGGACGTCGGTCGACGTCAGGTTCTGGCTAGATGGTGCGTCGTCCGCCGCGGAAGCCGGTGAAGGCGCTTGCCACGAGCAACACGAGAGCGATGATGAGCAGCCACTTGAGGCCCTCCATCGCCAGGCCGGCGCCGCCGAGCACCAGAGCGAGGAGGACCAGCGCGACTACGAGTCCCATCTAGATCTCCTCTTCTACGACGGTGCGACGGCCGGCGGTGCGACCCTCGACCACGCGGGTGCCGCCGAAGCCGCCCCAGCTGCTCCAGAAGATCATGGAGAGCACGGCGCCGATGGCGCCGACGATCAGCAGGATCATGCCGATGGTGTTGAGGTTGACTCCCTCGGTCTGTACGTCAACCGCGAAAGCCAAAATGGCTCCGATTGCAATCAGAAAGATGCTGGTGCCCATGCCCATTGAGGGCCTCCTTGTCGTTGTCCTGAAGGGCGCCGGGAGACGCCCCTGTGCCACATGTCTTCCCGATGAGCGCGCCGAGTATTCCTAGGGTGGCCGTTATGGCCCGTCTGGGGGGTAAGGAACTGGAGTTGGCTACGGCTGAGCTAGCTACCCGGGATGCCGCCCTTGGCCGCATAATCACGGCTGCGGGGCCTTGGAAGAGAGGGAAACCCAACCCGGACGGCCCCTTCGGCGCCCTGGTGCGTTCGATCGCGTTCCAGCAGCTGGCCGGGGCTGCCGCGGCCACGATTCACGGCCGCTTTCGGGCTCTCGTCGATGGCCCCCTGACGCCCGAGGCCGTCTTGCGCCTGGCGGAGGAGGAACTCGCAGGCGCCGGCCTGTCGGGTTCCAAGCGAGCCGCCATTCGGGACCTGGCCGCCAAGGTGGTCGACGGGACCGTTCGGTTGGATCAACTCGGGCGGATGTCCGACGAGGTGATCGTCGAGATGCTCTGTGGCGTTCGGGGCATCGGGGTGTGGACGGCGCAAATGCTGCTGCTGTTCGAGCTGCGGCGTCCCGACGTGTGGCCTACAGGCGATCTTGCCGTGCGCGGCGGCTATGCGTTGATGCACGACCTGTCGGAATCACCCACGCCAAAGGAGCTGGAGGCCCTAGGCGAGCAGTACCGGCCCTGGCGCTCCGTGGCCGCGCACTACTGCTGGGAAGCGGTGCATCTATCGCGGCTCAACCCAGTTGTTCCGCGATCAGCTCCGCGATCTGGATCGCGTTGAGCGCAGCCCCTTTGCGGAGGTTGTCACCGCTGATGAAAAAGGAGAGGCCGTTCGGCACTGCGTCGGCCCGGCGGAAGCGCCCGACGAGAACGCTGTCGCCGCCCGTGGAGGCCAACGGGGTGGGAGCGTCGGCGATCTGAACTCCCGGCGCCCGCGACAGGATCTCCTCCGCCTTGGCCGGATCGAGATTTCGACCGAAGGAGGCGGTCACGGACAGCGAGTGGCCGGTGAAGACCGGAACGCGTACGCAGGTACCGCTCACCGCCAGGTCCGGCAGGCCGAGGATCTTTCGGCTCTCGTCGCGGAGCTTCATCTCTTCGTCCGTCTCGCCCGAACCGTCGGTGGCCAGGTTGCCGGCGGGCAACACGTTGAAAGCGATCACATCGCTGAACGCCACAGGAGCCGGGAAGTCGATGCCACGACCATCGAAGGCCAGGCGGTCCAACGACTGCCCGGCGGCCTTGGTCGTCTGTTCCGACAGTTCGTCGACCCCTTTGCCGCCCGCGCCGGAGACCGCCTGATAGGTCGACACGATGATTGCCTCGAGTCCGCCCTCGAGATGCAGCGGCTTGAGCACAGGCATCGCCACCATGGTCGTGCAGTTGGGGTTGGCGATGATGTTGCGCGGTCGATTGGACGCGTCCTCGGGATTGACTTCCGCGACCACCAGCGGCACGTCGGGGTCCATCCGCCACGCCTTCGAGTTGTCGATCACAACGGCCCCGGCGTCTGCGTATCGCGGCGCCAGTTGACGGGAGGCTTCCGATCCGATCGACATGAGAACAAGGTCGAGTCCCGAAGGGTCGGCCGTGGCGGCGTCCTCCACCTCGATCTCGCCCCCGGCCCATTCGAGACGCCGACCGGCCGACCGCGCCGACGCGAAGAAGCGGAGGGCTGCGGCGTCGAGGGGGAAACCCCGCTGGGAGAGGATCGACTTCATCACGGTGCCCACCTGCCCGGTGGCGCCGACGAGGCCAACTCTCAGGGAACCGCTCATCACCCCAGGCTACGGCCGGTCGTGGGTGGGTTCCCACGCACCCGCAGAGCCTGGGTTGGGGTGCCCAGGCGGGCAGGTCTAAGGCGTGGCACCCTCGGGCGAACTCAGAGAGAAGGCGTGGTGCAGCTCGCGCACCGCCTGTTCGACGTAGTCGCCTCGCACCACACAGGAAATGCGGATCGACGACGTGGAGATCATTTCTATGTTGACCCCAGCGTCGGACAAGGTCTCGAACATCTTGGCGGCGACCCCGGGGTGACTCTTCATTCCCGCGCCGACGAGTGAGACGCGCGCGATACCAGGGTCAGCCACGACGTCGGCCGCGCCGAGGTCGCCCAACAGCGGCCGGGCGACTTCCATCGCGGCCGCCAGGTCGGCCTTCGGCACCGTGAAGGAGATGTCCGTGCGACCGTCGGACGACACGTTCTGCACGATCATGTCCACGTTCACCGCGCTGTCCGCCAGCGCACGGAACAGCCGCCCTGCCACGCCGGGCTGATCGGGCACCTGGGTGACCGTGATCTTCGCCTCGGACTCGTCGTGGGTGACGCCCGAGATGATTGCTTGTTCCATGCCCTGATACTCCCTTGTGATCATCGTGCCCTGCTCCCACGTGAAGCTGGACCGCACATGCAGCGGGACGCCGTGGTTGCGGGCGTACTCCACGGCGCGCTGCGCCACGACCTTGCTGCCGGTGTCGGCCATTTCCAAGAGCTCCTCGAACGACAGCTCCTTGAGGCGCCGAGCCTCGGGGACGAGGCGAGGATCCGCGGTGAAGACGCCGGACACGTCGGTGTATATCTCGCAAAGTTCTGCATCCAGGGCGGCCGCCAGCGCCACCGCGGTGAGGTCGGAGGCGTTACGCCCCAGCGTGGTGATCTCGCGCTCCTCGGACATCCCCTGGAATCCGGCCACCACGGGAGTGCGACCCGCCGCCATCGCGGCGCGTAGACGGTCGGGCCGGATCTCGAGAATGCGGGCCCGCCGGTGGGCGTTGTCCGTGATGATCCCCGCCTGGCTGCCGGTGAAGGACACGGCGTCGACTCCGAGTTCCGCTAATGCCATGGCCACCAGGGCCATGGACTTGCGCTCGCCGATTGTCACCAGCATGTCGAGTTCCCGGCCGGGCTGCGTCGAGGAGACGAGATCAGCGAGGTGGTAGAGCTCGTCGGTCTCCTTGCCCATGGCGCTGACCACGGCGACCACCTCGTGCCCGTGCCTCTTGGTGCGGGCAATGTGGTCGGCAACCGCCCGAATTCGGTCCGCGTCGGCGACCGAAGTCCCCCCGAACTTTTGAATTACGAGCGGCATTTGCATCGACCGTACTCTTGGCTCCTCCGCCTTCGGCTCGTCGCGGTGCGGCGGCGTCATGCGGAACGCCCCAGCCCCGCCGCGCGCGAACGCATCCTTCCTGCAACTAGGTTTCCTCGACTGTGCCCAGTACCAAGCGGGAGCGTCAGCGCGCCGCACGTGAAGCGAGACGGGAGGCGGAAGCCGCGGCGTTCCGGCGCGCCCGGGCGCGTAAGCGCATGTTCCGCTTCGCCATTCTCGCGGTGCTGGGGCTCGTAGCCGCGTACGCGGTGTACACCGCAACCAAACCAGAGGAGCAGCAAGTGGCTACCGACTCGAGCAGCACCACCACCAGCAGCACCGCCCTCGACCCCCGCTGCCCACCTGCGGAAGGCACCGCGGAGCGCACGGTGGCCTTCACCGAGGCCCCGCCGATGTGCATCGACGCGTCGAGGAGCTACACCGCGGTCGTCGAAACCGACGCGGGCACCTTCAACGTCGAGCTGTTCCCCGACCGTGCGCCGGTGACCGTCAACAACTTCGTCTTCCTCGCCCGCAACAAGTACTACGACGACGTGCCTTTCCACCGGGTGATCCCGGGCTTCGTCGTGCAGGGTGGCGACGCCGCCAAGGGCGACGGCACCGGCGGGCCCGGTTACCAGTTCGGCGACGAGCTGCCGAAGGCCGGCGACTACGAGCTCGGCTCCCTCGCGATGGCGAACTCCGGGCCCGACACGAACGGAAGCCAGTTCTTCGTGATCACCGGCGAGCAAGGCGTCAACCTGCCTCCGTCCTACAGCCTGTTCGGCAAGGTCGTCGATGGCATGGACGTCGCCAAGAAGATCGAGGCCGATGGTTCGCCGGGCGGTACCCCCACCGTGGTCCACAAGATCGTCAAAGTCACGATCGAAGAGTCGTAGACGGGCGTCCAGCCCTGGCTACTGGTAAGTAACCTCGGGCGATGCCAGTCAAGAGAGTGGGGATCGTCGGCTCCGGCACCATGGGGTCGGGCGTGGCGGAGGTGGCCGTAACCAACGGGTTCGAAGCCGTACTGCGGTCCCGCTCCCAGTCCGGCGCCGACAGCGCGCTGGACGACGTGCGCCGCTCCTTGGAGCGCCGCGTCAAGAAGGGCAAGCTCAGTGAGGACGAGCGCGACTCCACCCTGGAGCGACTTCGCGTGACGACCTCGCTCGACGAGCTTGCCGAGTGCGACCTGATCATCGAGTCGGTCGTAGAGGACCTGGCCACGAAGAAGAACCTGTTCGCCGCCCTGGACAAGGCGTGTGCGCCGGGCGCGATTCTGACCACCAACACCTCCACGCTGCCCGTAATCGAGCTCGCCATGGCGACGCAGCGGCCTGAGCAGGTGTGCGGGCTGCACTTCTTCAACCCTGCGCCACTCATGTCCCTGGTCGAGTTGGTCCGGCCGCTGACTGCGGCCGAGGAGACACTCACCGCGGCGCGGGCTTTCGCGGAGGCGTGTGGCAAGTCCGTCGTCGAAACCAAGGACGAAGCCGGCTTCGTGGTGAACGCGCTGCTGTTCCCCTACCTGAACAACGCGGTGCGGCTGCTCGACGCTGAGGTCGCGTCGGCCGAGGACATCGACCGAGCCATGTGTGGCGGATGCAATTTCCCCATGGGGCCCCTGGCTTTGCTCGACCTCGTCGGGCTCGACGTATCGGTGGCGATCCTCGACGCCCTCCACGAGGCCCACAAGGACCCGAATTACGCGCCGGTGCCCCGACTGCGCGAGCTGGTCGAGGCCGGGCACCTGGGCCGCAAGTCCGGCCGGGGATTCTTCGACTACGAGTGAGACAGCTCGGCCCACCGGAGCGAGCGAAGCGATGCGGGTAATGCCGACACCGTGGATGATGCGGACGTATTCGGGACATTCGTCGCCCGCACTGTCCAATGCGCTCTATCGCAGGAACCTCGAAAAGGGCCAGACCGGGCTCTCCGTCGCGTTCGACCTGCCGACGCAACTCGGCTACGACCCTGACGCGGCGGAGGCCGCGGGCGAGGTAGGCAAGGTCGGCGTTCCCATCGCGCACGTCGGTGACATGGGGGTGCTGCTCGACGGCATCGATGTCGCGTCCATGAACACCTCGATGACCATCAACGCGACGGCGCCGTGGCTGTTCGGTCTGTACGTTGCGAACGCGGAGCGACGGGGCGTCGATTCCGCACTACTGGCGGGCACGACGCAGAACGACATAGTCAAGGAGTTCCTGGCGCGCGGCACGTACATCTTCCCGCCCGACGCGAGCCGCCGCCTGACGGTCGACCTCGTGGCGCACACCGTCCGGCACGTGCCGAAATGGAATCCGATCAACGTGTGCAGCTATCACCTGCAGGAGGCGGGAGCGACGCCGACGCAGGAGATCGCCTACGCGTTGGCCACGGCGATCGGAGTGCTCGACGCGGTCGACGAGTCCGGCCAGGTCGCGGCCGACGAAATGCCCGGGGTCGTCGGCCGGCTTTCCTTCTTCGTCAACTCTGGGATCCGCTTCGTGGAGCAGACGTGCAAGATGCGCGCCTTCGGTCGCATGTGGGACCGCATCTGCTCCGAGCGCTACGGCGTGGAAGATCCGAAGCTGCGTCGTTTTCGCTACGGCGTGCAGGTCAACTCCTTGGGCCTTACCGAGGCGCAGCCCGAAAACAACGTTCAGCGCATCGTGCTGGAGACCCTTGGCGTGACGCTGTCGGCCAATGCACGCGCCCGCGCCATCCAGCTGCCCGCTTGGAACGAGGCACTTGGTCTGCCCCGACCCTGGGATCAACAGTGGTCTCTGCGCATTCAGCAGGTGCTCGCTCACGAGACCGACCTGCTCGAGTACGAGGACCTACTCGATGGTTCCCATGTCGTGGAACGCGTCACCTCCGAGCTGGAGGACTCAGCGCAGTCGGAGCTGGACGAGATCCTCGGTAAGGGCGGCGTGTTCGAGTGCCTCGACGAGATCAAGTCACGGCTGGTGTTGAGCCTGGCGGAGCGGACTGCGGCGATCGAGCGTGGCGACTTGAAGGTCGTCGGGGTCAATTGCGAAACGGCGACCGAGGTCTCGCCGCTATCGACCGGCGAGGACACCATCCTGCGCGTCGATCCGGCTGTCGAGGCGGAGATGCGCGCCGACGTAGCGGCTTGGCGCGAGAGGCGGGATTCGAGCAAGGTCGAAGGCGCGCTCGAGGATTTGCGCAGGGCGGCGACGGGCTCGGAAAACGTCCTGCCGGCCACGATCGCGCTGGCTCACGCGGGCGGCACGACCGGTGAGTGGGGAGCGGTGTTGAGGGAGGTGTTCGGAGAGTTCCGCGCGCCCACCGGAGTTCGCGGCGGGGTAGGCAACCGCGGCGACGTCATCAACGCGGTGGCGGTGCGCTCTGCCGGACTGGCAGGCGGGCCGCCGCGGCTGCTCGTCGCCAAGCCGGGACTGGACGGGCATTCGAACGGAGCGGAACAGATCGCGGTCGCAGCGCGGGATGCGGGATTCGAGGTCGTGTACCAGGGGATCCGGCAGTCGCCCGCTCAGATCGCGTCAACTGCCGCGCAGGAGGACCCCGACGTGATCGGGCTCTCCATCCTTTCGGGTAGCCATCTCGAGTTGGTGCCCGACGTACTCCGCCGCCTCCGCGCCGCGGGAGTGGAAGCGCCGGTCGTGGTCGGCGGGATCATCCCGGAGTCTGATGTCCCGCAGCTCACCGAAGCCGGGGTGGCAGCGGTCTATACGCCGAAGGACTTCGAGATGGGCCGGATCATGAACGACCTGTCCGATCTCGCCCACGCCCACCGCAGCGCGTAGATAGTCCGCCCGGACAAGCACTTCGCCTGGAGCGGAGACGAACTCCCAAGCACGCGGCTCCGGGTTCGGACAGGCTGTGGGCATGACGCCCAGAAACGGCCGGCGGAACTACCCACCCCTGGCCAGCGCCATGTGCGCTCTGCTGGCTCTTCTGGCGGTGATGCCCTCCGCGCTGAACCTGCCGCAATCCAACCCGTCGCAGACACCGGAGTACGCCCCGGTACCGCCTGAGGACGGCCCGAACACCACTCCGGCTGCCGGAAACCTGGCCTCGCTCTCGCTGGCGGGGAGCGGGTCGCTAGGGCGCGGACGCCGCCTCGGACCAGCCGATCGACACCCCGCCGCCCTCCGGGGTGGGTAAGAGCCCGTCCACCAAGCGCTGCGTCGGCAGCCCGCCACGTCAAACCGAGGACCCGCTGAGCCCGCCGTGCGTTGCCCACTTCTCTGGAGACAACGGCGGATCCACCGCCGCAGGCGTCACGCGAGATGAAGTCCGGCTCCTGGTGTACTTCCAGGGATCTGCACCGGGCACCTACACGATCACTGACCGGGGGGCCGAGCAAGACCCGGACCCGAACCAGATCTTCGACTTGAGCCGACCGGCAGCCGACAACGAGCCGTTCCAGGTGCGGAGCTTCCGGCTCTGGCAGAGATTTTTCAACGAGAGGTACCAGACGTACGGCCGGTTCGTTCGCTTCTTCGTGCACTACGGCAGCGATGTCGACGGCCCAGAGGCCCGTCGCGCCGACGCGTCCACCGGCTTGAAGGAGGTCGATCCGTTCGCGGTGCTGCTGATGAGCCAACTCAACGCGGACGCGTATCTCGACGTCGTGAGTCGCCACGGGGTCTTGAGCTTCCTCGGCCGCGGCACCGCCGACCCGAACCCGGGGCTGGCCGCCGCGTCGTTCCAAAAGTATGCGGGCCTCTTCTGGGCGTACGACCCGTCGGTGGAGAAGCGCGCCGCGGTAGTGACCGGCGCGCTGTGCCGGCAACTGGTCGGGCGGCCCGTGAGCTTCTCGGGCAATGCGCAAGACCAGGGCACGCCGCGGGTGCTCGGGATGTATCGCGCCGATGATCGGAGGATGCCGCAACTTCAGCGGTATGCGGCGCTCGTAAAGAGCGGAGTAGAAGCGTGTGGGGGAACCTGGGCTGCGGAAGCGACGTTCCCCGAGTCCAAGTGCATCGAGTGCGGCTCGAGTCCGGAGTACGCCGTCAAAGCGGTGGCGGGATTCCGTGAGGCGGGCGTTACCACCGTCGTATGGCCAGGCGGCTTCGAGACTCGGTTCTCAAAGGCCGCAGCCGCGGCCGGGTGGTTCCCCGAAATCGTGCTCGGCGGTGATGGAGTGAGTGAGGACAACCTTCGGGCCACGACCAACGACCAGCGCGTATGGGCCCACACCACGGCGATCACCGCCATGCTCCGTTCGGGCGACACGTCCTCACGGCCTTGCGGTCAAGCCGCTCGCGAGGCCGACCCTGAAACGGCCGACGCCGGTGTTGCCTGCGAAAGCTACGAGACGGCGCGGCAGGTCTTCATCGGCATCCAGGTAGCCGGTCCTCGACTGACGTCTTCCGCGGTCGACAAGGGCTTCCATGCGATACCCGCGGTCGCCTCCACGGATCCCTCAATCCCCGCCTGCTTCTACGAGGCGTCGGACTACACGTGCGTGAAGGACGCAATGCTCACGTGGTGGGACCCGTCCGGAACGAACCCGGCGAGCGGTCAGCCCGGATGTAACCGCATGGTTGATGGGGGACTCCGCCGTCTCGCTGGTGGATGGAGCGACCGCGACATCGCCGCCGGCCGCACCGCAGGCGATCCCTGCAATGGAGGCTGATCAGGCGCGCTCGCGCACCTGTCCGACGACGTCGAGGATTGCCTCGGCCACGACCGTCGGGGCGTCGACGGGGATGTTGTGCGTCGTGCCTTCGGCGGCGAACCACTTTCCATGGGGGGATAGCTGCGCGATCTTGCGATGGGTTGTGGCGAGGGTCTCCGCGAACCACTCTGGGCTGAGTCCGAAGCGCAACAGGTAGCTGACCTTGCGCATGTCCTCGCCGGTCGACGAGATGACGGTGAGCGGTACCGAAGGAAATGTCAGGCCCACGATCGCCAGTGCAGCGGGCTTGCCCACTTGTTTCTCCGCAGTGGCGGCCTGCAAATAGGCCGGACGGGACGTAACCGCCTCGAACTCCCGCACGACGCTTTCGGGAAAGCCGCTGGTGTCCACTTTCTGCGGCTTGCGTGCCTGTTGTTTCTTCGCGGCCTTCGAATCGGCTCCGCCGGGCTTGTCTTTTCCTTTCTTCAGGGCGGCCTTGAGCTTGGCTGCCCTCATGGCGGCTCCGAGCAGCACTCGTTGCGGCCGGGGCATCACTTGCGAGCCGTCGTGCATGTGCTCGGTGGTCGGGTCGACCAGCACCACCCCGGCAATGTCAGCCGGATATCGCGCCGCGTAATGCCGCACGTGGAGCCCACCGATGGAGTGTCCGACGAGAACGTACGGCCCCTCGAGCCCACTCTGACGGAGTAGCCCGTGCAGGAGCTCCACGGTTCGCTCGTGGCCGGCCGGCTCGCGGTCTGGGTCGCTCCATCCGAGCCCGGGCCTGTCCCACGCGATCACCGTCGCCGACTCGGCGACGATCGGGCGCACGAGCCCCCAGGCGGTCGACCAGCCGCCGGCCCCCGAATCGAGGACCACGACCGGAGCGCCTGATCCCTCGATGGTTGCGTGCAGCCGCAGTCCGTCGACCTCGAAGAACTGACCCGGAGCGGCTACGGGAACGGGCTCGGTTGTGGTCACGTGTGGAGTCTGGCTGCTCCGGTAGCTTGCGCGCATGACTGCTGTTCGGGGGACCCAGAAGTTCACGGCCTACAAGGCGTACAAAGCTGATCCCAAGGACTGGTACACCGAGGAGGAGATCCAGAAGTCGAACGACTACAACAAGCCGCTGAGAACGGTCAGCCGCGTCGTGAAGGTCGTGGACTTCGTAATCGTGTTGGCGATCATCGGCCTGCACCTCGTGCCCAAACTGCTGGATGCGCTGAACGTCAGCCACTGGGTCCTAGGCGTGCTCCTCGCGACCGCCGTCCTGACGCTCGCAGACCAGATAACCGGAATCCCCGTCAGCAGATGGCGAGAGCTCAACTACGACAAGCGCTGGGGATTCAGCAACCAGACGAACAAGCAGTGGTGGACCGACCTCTTCAAAGGCATTCCGCTCGGGATAGTGATCTCGACCGCCTTGTTTCTGCCTATCTGGTGGCTCATCCGGACGACTGATCTGTGGTGGGTATGGGGCGGGCTGGTACTCGTTGTCTTCGCCATCGTGTTCGCCACCCTCTATCCGGTCGCGATCGCTCCTATCTTCAACAAGTACACACCGCTGGAGGATGGAGCCCTCCGCGAAGCCGTGTTCGAGGCGGCGCGCAAGGTCGACGCAGATATCTCCGACGTGCTCGTCGAAGATTCGTCGAAGCGAGACAGCCGTGGCAACGCTTACGTGGCGGGCTTGGGCAAGACCCGGCGCGTCGTCATCTTCGACACGATGCTCGGTGAGAGTCACGACAAGTTGATGAGTGTCGTGGCGCACGAGCTCGGGCACTGGAAGCTGCGGCACATTCTCAAGCGCATTCCGCTGGTGGGAGTGCTCGGCTTTCTGAACTTCGTGCTCCTGAAGTTCGTGATGGAGTCCCAAGCCGTTCAGGACTTTGCCGGGGCGAAGTCGATCGGCGATCCGGCGATGTTCCCGGTCTTCTATGTCGCTTTCCCGCTGGTCTCCGTACTGACCGGGCTGATCTCGTCGTGGCTGAGCCGGGTGCACGAGCGCGAGGCCGACCTGTTCTCTATGAAGGCGCTGGGCAACGGCCAGTCGCTGGCCGACGCCTTCGCCATGATGAGCCGCAAATATCTGATGGACGTCACGCCAACCACCTGGAACCGGCTCAAGCACAGCCACCCGCCCTTCGCGGAGCGCATGGCGATGTGCACGCATTGGCACGACGCCAACGCTTCCACGTCGACCACGAGGCAATAGGGGCAGGCTCTGGGCCTGCGGCCCCTCGACTTGCGGCTAGCCCCAGCGACCGGGGCGGGGCCGGTGCCGTCGGGCCGCAACCGGCGGAGACCACCAGCGACTCGATGTCTGCCAGTGCGTCTGGCGCCGCGGCCGGGTGTCGTCTTCGGCGACCTGCCGGGGCCACAGGACCTCGACCGCGGCCACGATGGCCGCCAGCTCCACATCAGTGGGCGGGGTCGCAGCCATTAGAGGGGCATGTTGCCGTGCTTGCGCTTCGGTAGGTCTTCGCGCTTCGTGCGCAGCATTTCCAACGCCCGCACCAGCACGACGCGGGTGTCGGCGGGATCGATGACGTCGTCGATGTAGCCCCGCTCGGCCGCGATGTAGGGGTTGGCGTAGCGCTCCGAGTATTCGTCGATCAACTCGGCCCGCCGCACGGCGGGCTCATCGGACGCGGCGAGTTCGCGGCGGTAGACGATGTCGACCGCCCCGTCCGGTCCCATCACCGCGAGTTCCGCCGAGGGCCACGCGTACGCGAGGTCCGCGCCAATGGAGCGTGAGTTCATGACGACATACGCGCCGCCGTACGCCTTGCGGGTGATGAGCTGGATGCGGGGCACGGACGATTCGCAGTACGCGTAGAGCAGCTTCGCCCCGTGCCGGATGATGCCGCCGTACTCCTGGTCCGTGCCCGGCATGAACCCGGGCACGTCCACGAAGGTCACGATCGGGATATTGAAGGCGTCGCACGTCCGAACGAACCGGGCGCCCTTTTCCGACGACTCGATGTCGAGCACGCCGGCGAGGTACTGAGGCTGGTTGCCGACGATTCCGACGACGTGGCCATCGATCCGAGCAAAGCCGCAGATGAGGTTCTGGGCCCACAGCGCGGCGTATTCCATGAATTC
Organism: Acidimicrobiales bacterium; assembly: GCA_035526705.1. Classification (GTDB taxonomy): domain Bacteria; phylum Actinomycetota; class Acidimicrobiia; order Acidimicrobiales; family JAHWKP01; genus JAHWKP01. The sequence continues at coordinate 37,641 of DATLBX010000044.1, forward strand.
GCCGTCGTCCGCTACGGCAGTCACGACCTTCTTCATGTCGTACGGAGCGCGGGCCGACGCCGGCATCAGGTCGACCAACTCCGGGCACCGCCGCTCCGGGTCGTCGGAGGAAACGATGACCGGCGGCTCCTCCATGTTGTTGGCGGGGAGGAACGACAGGAGATAACGAACCTCGTCGAGCGCGGCCTTTTCGTCGGGCTCCACGAATGCCGCGACACCCGACCGACTGCCGTGGGCCATGGCGCCACCCAATTCCTCGGTCGTGACGTCTTCGCCCGTAACGGTGCGGACCACATCAGGACCGGTGATGAACATGTACGACGTGCCCTGAACCATGAAGATGAAGTCGGTCAGCGCGGGGCTGTAGACCGACCCTCCCGCGCACGGGCCCATGATCACGCTGATCTGCGGCACGACGCCCGAGGACTTCACGTTGCGCAGGAAGATTCCGCCGAAGCCGTGCAGCGCGGCGACGCCTTCCTGCACTCGAGCACCACCGCCGTCGTTCAGTCCGATCACCGGGACGCCGATCGACTCGGCCAGATCCATGATCTTGTGGATCTTCTCCGCGTGCACTTCGCCGAGCGATCCGCCGCGCACGGTGAAGTCCTGGCTGAACACGCAAACCCGCCGGCCGTCGATCTGGCCGTAGCCGGTGATGACCCCGTCCGTGTAGTGCCGCTCGCGCTCCATGCCCATGCCCTGGGCACGGTGCCGGGCCAGCATGTCGGTCTCGACGAAGCTTCCTTCGTCGAGCAGATAGTCGAGCCGCTCTCGGGCCGTCATCTTTCCCGCGGCGTGCTGGCGTTCGACTAGGCGGTCTGATCCAGCGTGGCGCGCCTGCTCCTTGCGCTTGGCTAGTTCCTCTAGGCGTTCGCTCATCGGGTGGTCCGACACCCCCGAGACACTATTTGTTACCCGCGTGCCCAGGGTGGGGGGGAGGTGGCGGGTAAATTCGGGAGCGTGAATCCCTACGGCCGGATGGCCAGTCCCCTGCTGACGCGGCTTTTGTCCGCCTTGATCGCCGCAATCTTCGTGGCAGGCGTGGGAGGGCTCTTCGTAATCGACGAGGGAGAGGCCAATCTGCCGATCGGGGAGCCAGCCGACACGAACCTCGGGCTGGGCACGGACAACGAGTTCGACTACGAGCCAGGCGAGAGCTACCCCTCAGGCGTGACCTCGCCCACGGTGGCCCCTGATTCGGGCATCACCGGCGGAACCGGCACCTCTATCAGCGTGCCCCCCTCCGGCCCGGGAACCGCAGGCCGGCCCACGGCCACCACGACCAAGCCTGCGGGCTCGTCGACGGCCACCACCGCCGCGCCGCGGCCGGCTCCGTCCTCGGGCGTCGGGCCCACCACCTCGACCGCCGATCCGGGGATCTATTCGATCCAGCCGGACGGCAAGGGCCTTTATCGGGTCGTTCCGGGCGGCACGGGATTCCCCACGTGGTCGCCCGATGGCAGCCGAATCGCCTTCGCGGTGCCGACTTCGAACCCCCGGTACATGATCGCCGACTCCGACGGCGGAGCCCGCTACACCCTGGCCGGCGGCCAAATCGGGTCCCCGCCCGCCTTCTCGCCCGACAGCAAGCGGGTGTACTTCTCGCTCGGCAACGGGAGCGGGTACGACGTGCACTCCGTATCGGCGACTGGCACCGGGTTGCAGCGCCTCTCGACGCGAGGCGATGTCTCGGGCGTAGCCGTCTCGGCCAACGGCCAGATCGCCTTCATCAGCGGCGGCGACGTCTGGACGGTGGCGCCCGATGGCGGGGGCGGCCGGGTCCTCGTCGACAGCGAGCGGGCCTACCGAGCCGTCACCTTCTCCGACGACGGGTCGCGGATCGCCTGGTACGCGGCGGACAAGATCTGGACTGCCAACGCCGACGGAACCGGAGCGCGTTCGGTCGCCGATACCGAGGGTCGAGTGCTCGAGTGGAACGACATCACCTGGGCCCCCGACGGCACTCGCCTCGCCTTCCGCAGCGGGACCGGCGGAGCCAGCCGGGTTCGGGTCGTGGGCTTCGATGGCAGCGGCCTTCACACTGCAGCCGAAGACGCTCAGGCCGCCGACTGGTCGCCCGCCGGCAATCGCCTGGCGATCTTCACTGCCGGGGCGGTGCGGTCGAATGGCGACCGCGACGCACATCTGGAGCTCGCGGATCCGGACAGGGCGACCTTCCGTCAGCGAGTGCTAGATGACAGCGCCGGGGTGATTCAGTCCTCTGGGCCCCGTTACTCGCGGGACGGCTCCCGGTTGGTGTTCTCGACCGGGGGCCTCGACCGCGGCGGCCCCAACCCTCCGAACGCCTAAGACCGCTCCAACCGGCCGCATTTTTCCGCCAATACGGCGGAATTCTGCGGCCGGTTCGTTAGTGGGGGGCCAGTGACGCGGCGCGTTCGGCCAGGCCTTCGGCGCCGAGTGAGTCGCAGACTGCGGCGAAGTCGGCCGTAGGGCCCTTCCATTCCAACTCGTCGACGGAGCTCAGGAGAGACCGGTCCACGCGCAGCGTGGCGATGTCCTTGAACAGCAGGGCGTTCTCCCGCTCCGCGGCGAGACGGGCGGCGAGCGTGGGCAGACTCCGGGCCGTGATGCCCTCCCACCCGACTTCGGGCACATCCTCGATCCGTCCGTAGCGCTGGAGCACGGCGGCCGCGGACTTGGCGCCGAACCCTTTGAGACCCGGAAAGCCGTCGGCCGCGTCACCGACCAGAGCCAGGTAATCGGGAATGCAAGCAGGCGGGATGCCGAACTTGGCCTCGACCCCCGCTTCGTCGTAGACGATGCCGCGTCGCCGGTCGACCTGCACGACCTGTGCCTTGCCGTTGCCGTCACTGACGCATTGGCCTAGATCCTTGTCGGGTGTGCAGATCGCGACCTGCGTGACGCGCGGGTCCTCGGCCGCAACGGCGGCCGCAGATGCGAGAGCGTCGTCGGCCTCCAGTTCCACCATTGGCCAGACCTTCATCCCCATCGCGGCAAGTGCGTCCTCGAGGGGATGGAACTGGTCGAGGAGGATCCTCGGGACTCCGGCGCTGGACTTGTAACCCGGCCACATGTCATTGCGAAAGCTCTCGATGACGTGATCGGTGGCGACGCCGATATGGGTCGCACCATCCGCGACCAGAGACAACATGCTGAACAGCACGCCCCGGACCGCGCCGGTTGTCGACGTTTCCCGCGCGTCAGATGGCATCCCGAAGTGCTGACGGAACAGCTCATATGTCCCGTCGATGAGAAAGACCTTCAAGCCTTGACCTCGCGCAGCAGGAGATCGACGATCGCCTGCGGCGCGTTTCCGGCCGCCGGGAGGCGGCGCAAAAGCTCCTCCCAGTTGGGGTTGACCTGCCTTGCTCTGTCGAGAAGGTGGCGGCCATCATCCAGGCGGCCCATCGAGGTGAGGGCGATGGCCGCCCAAAAGGTCATCTCGGGATTGCCGCCGGTGGCGTCTTCGATCTGCAGCAACGCCTGGTCGATGTCCTCTAGTGATGCGTCCGCCTTCATGAACCCGAGGTCGTAGCCGCGCTTGATTGTGACCAGGCGGCGCAGTTCGGCGAGCGGCTCCGGGCTGTCGTCTACACGCAGATCCCAGGTGCGGTCTGCTCCAGGCTCGCCTCCGGGCGTTCCGCTGGTGACGAGCAGCGCGGCCGATTGGCGGCCGCGGATATCGCCACCTTCGGCTTCAGCGGCGTCGAACGCGTCGAGGATCCGGTCCACGAGGTGGCCGGTCGAGGACTGGAACGCTTCGGCCATTGCCGCCGGCACTGTCGGTTTCAACATCATGTTGGCCTGCACCGAGAACTGATCGCCGATGACATGGCCGGCCTCCGCGATGGTCGACGCACCGGTGTGGGCGGCCACCCGCCCCTCAGTGTCGATCATCGCGACCTGGCGCGATGCCTCGCCTGGGTCTGCGGCCACGAGAGCAGCCAGGGCGCCCTCCGGGGATTCTCCCTCCTCCATCCGCTTCAGCCCGCGCGGCCCGTACGCGGGGTCAACCGATGCCTGGGTGGCGACGGCGCCGACTCCGGCCCGTACGAAAGGACACAGACGCCCGACGCCGAAGAAGTGGGATTGCACCGCCACGGCGAGCTCCCCGGTGTCCTTGTCCCGAGCCACGATCGAGTACGTCAAGAGCCCTCTCCTCCGGTTGGTACTGCATCGACAACTTCGATCCGACGAATGTGAACCGGATCGACGTCCGCGGGATCTTCGCTGAGAACCGTCGTGCCGGCGTTGGCGTCGGTCATGAGCGGTAGCACGCGGTCGAGGGCGACGGCCTCGGTCGCCTGGACGCCGTCCTCTCCGGCACCCGACACCATGCGGGCCAGCCCCTCGAGCGGCGACAGTGACTCGATCGGGTAGTCGGACCCCGCGATGACGCGCGCACCGCCGTCCAGCAGTGCGTTCCAGTTGTAGGCGTACTTGGCCCGCTCGGAGCCCAGCGCGGTTCGGACCGCCGAGGCGTCGGTGACTCCGAACCCCGGCTGGATGCAGGCCACGACACCGAGGTGTGCCATGCGCTCGATCAGGTGCGGTTGCAGCACTTGGGCGTGTTCGATGCGCGGCGCGGCCGCGGCGCAATCGTCGTCCCACACCGCGGCGTAGGCGTCGAGCACGGCTTCGATGGCGCGGTCACCGATCGCGTGGGTTGCGACGGTCCACCCCGCCTCCGCGTAGGGCTCGATGCGGCGGCACAACGCGTCGCGGTCGAGAAACAGCACGCCCTTCGAGTCGGGATCATCGGCGTATGGCTCGCACAACGCGCAGCTGCGCGGGCCGAGCCATCCGTCGCTGTAGAGCTTCACGCCGATGACCTCGAGCCAGTCGTCGCCCAGCCGGGCCATGCGGTCGATATCCGCGGCTCCACTCGCCACCAGGATGCGAACCCGAATCGGCATGCGGTCCTGCTCCCGCAGTTCGGTCAGAGCCTCGAGGTACGCCCAGTCGGTCATCCCGGCCTCTGTCACCTGGACCAGACCCAGGTCCCGGGCGTGACGCAAGCCGCGTTCCAGCATTCCCGGGAGGTCTTCGCGTTCGCCCATCGGCCCGTGCTCGTCCATCGGCGTCGACCCCTTGGCCGCGACCGAGCGATGCCACGCTCCGATCGACTCGAGGTTCGAGAGGTCGTATTTGTCGCCCCAGTCTTTTGCCGCGACCCGAAGGAGGTGCACGTGGTGGTCGACAAATCCCGGGGACTCCCAAGTCACCAGCAGGAGGGTAGTGACCGGGCCCCACTGGGGAGGTAAGGGGCATGGCAAAAGACCCGAAGCGCGATCCGAACGGCACGACCTACGACCGTCCCGATGTCGATCTCACCCGGGAGGACGCAACCAAAATGCAGCAGGCGGTCCGACGGCAGACGCAGGAATCGGGCGGCATCGCTCCCAGCGGGGCCGCGATCACGCCGGCTCAGGCGAAAGGCGGTGCGTCCGGTGGGCTGCTCGGGGCGCTTGTGGGTGGGGTGGTCGGAGCGCTGATCGGTCTGCTCCCGTTGTTCGACCTGAGTCTCGGGCTGCGTGTTGCCATCCTCGGCGGCGTTTGTGCCGTTGCCGGATCGACGATCGGCGCGCTACTCGGAGGGTTCTTCAAGCCAGACCGTGACGGTGAAACCGGCGACCTGCCGGGTGAGGGGCTGCGTGACGTAGCCGAGCGCCGCTCCGGCCACGCCGAGTAGCAGAGGTGCTCTAGCTGTCGCCAAGTCCCGCATCTCGAGCCTTCGCTATGGCCTCGGCGCGCGTCGCCGCGCCGATCTTTGTCAGCAGGTTCGAGATGTGGTTGCGGATCGTCTTTTCGTTGAGTACGAGACGTCGAGCAATCGCCTGATTTCCCAGACCCTGCGCCACAAGTTCCAGCACCTCGCGCTCTCGGTCCGTGAGCTCCGGGAACCGGCCGCCGCCACCCCGCCAGTTGAGTTGGGCTCTACGGGCGGCTGCCGCGCCCAGGATGATCTCTCCGTGTGCCACGGCGCGGATGGCGCGCTCGATTTCGCCGGCTCCCACGCCCTTGACCAAATAGCCCCGCGCTCCGACACGCATAGCGGCGTGGACGCTGTCGTCGTCGTCAAACATCGTCAGGACCAACACGCCCAGGTCGGGGCGGGCCTTCAACAGAAGGGCCGTGGCCTCGATGCCCGACGCGTCGGGCAACTGCACATCCATCACCACAACATCCGGTCTGACCGACTCCACCAGAGCGACGGCCTCCGCAGCAGTGGCCGCCTCGCCGGTGACCTCGATTCCATCGAGCCCTTCGATAACCGCGGCGAGCCCAAGCCTGAAAACGGGATGGTCATCGACAAGCACCACCGTGATCGCGTCGCTCATTTCTGCCCTGACGGGAGGACGCCACGCACCAGCGTGCCGCCGGCTACTCCGGTGGAGATCTCGACATGCCCGCCGACGCTCTCTGCGCGCTCGCGCATGGAGGTCACACCCACTCCGGCAACCAGGTCGGAGGGTAAACCACGCCCGTCGTCTTCGACTTCGACGACGACGCGCTCGCCTTCCGCGAACAGCCTGACGCGCAGCGATCGGGCCTGGGCGTGTCGCACGGTGTTGGTGATGGCCTCGACCGCAATTCGGTACGCGGCCAGTTCGACCGCGGCGGGTAGGCCCGGGAGGACCGCCAGTTCGGGCCAGAGCTCGGGCCCGTCTGAAGCGCCGCAACATCTCTCTGCGTGGGCGAGCACCGCACCTCGTAGACCCAATTGATCGAGGGCGGGCGGGCGAAGGTCGTAGACGATCCGGCGCACCTCCTCGAGACTCGCCTCTGTCTCGTCGGCAAGCCGGTCGAGGAGTTGTGCGGTGCCCGGCGCTTGGCCGGCGACTGCGCTTCCGGCGGCGCGCACTCCGAGGGCGATCCCGGCCAAGGCGGGCCCGAGCCCGTCGTGTAGCTCTTGGCGCAACCGTCTACGTTCGGACTCGACGGCCTCGACCATCAGTTGCTGGCTTCTGCGAAGTCGGTCGACGGTACGGGCGAACGCGGCGCCGCTGCGCAGCACGGCGACGACGGCGACGACCGGAAGCGCGGGAAAGACGACCACCGCCAACAGCTCGAGTACCGCGTTCGGCACTCCGTCTCCGATGGCCGGTACGGCAAGAGGAAGACCAGCAGCGACCAGGCCCCACCCGATCACCTGAAAGCTCGTGGGTGGGAGCCCCCGGCGGGTCCGGTGAAGCGTCAACAGCGCCAGCGCCTCGACGATGAGCAGGCCCGCGGTCACTGCATTGGGCAAGCCGCTGCCGGCCTCGACCCAGATGCGGTTGCCGAAGCCGAAGGGAGTTTCGGACAGGACTGCCGGAGCCGGCTCGAACGTGAGAGCAACCGCGACCACGACGGTCAGGCCCGCGGTTGCAGCGACTCCTGGCCCGCGTCGGAGGAAGCCGTCGGCCTCTCGGTCGGGGAGCACGATGATCAACCCGGCAACCAACAACGATCTGGCGAACAGATGGGATACGACCTGGATGTCCGCGGTGGCGTACCCGAAGGGCACCCAGGCTCCGGTGCGCAGCGCGCCGATCTCGCATAGGGCCGCCACTGCCCACGCCAGGCCCGCAGTCTGTAAGAGGTAGGCCGTCCCATCCGCCCGGTCGGACCAGACGCGCGCTAAGCCCCAGCCGGCAAGACACGCAGCCGCACTGAGGTCAGCCAGCAGCCACACTCCATCGGCACCGCCAGACGGCAGGTCGAAGTAGATGGCGGCTCGTACGGTCGCGACCACCGCGACCAGCCCCGCCATTACGGCGGGGCTGGCTTCGAGGCGGAGGCTCGCGCCGGCCCCGAGTCGCCATGAAGGGGCGGCTAGGGCCCGGGCCACGACTTCAGACTGAAGCGTCGAGAGTTCCCGCCGTGCGCAGGCCAATCGAGGCGACGACAACCCAGATCAACGCCGGGAACCATCCCGCCCAAGGTACGACGACCTGAGCCAGCAACAGCAGCACCGCGATGAAGGCGCTGACCCCACCGAGCCAACGCGGGATGCTGCCGCGAGCGAGACCCGCGAAAGCCACGGCGCCGGCCGTCAGGGCCAGAGCGCACCACGCGCCGGCGAAGAGACTCTCCTGGAGGGTGTGCATGGTCAGCAGTACTGCAGGGTCGGCCGCCTTGTCGGTGCCGCCCGCCAGTTGAGTCATGGCCGCCGCCACGCACACCATCGCCGCCGTGACGAGCGCCCCGCCCCATGCGACCGTCGGTGTCAATGCGCCCTCCGGCTCGCTCCGGAGGAGCGTGCGTCGGACAAGGGCGCCGAAAAGCACGATGCCCAGGCCGACCAACGCCTGGAGCCCGCCCCCCAACAGGATGGAGCCGCGGGCCTCATCGAGCTTTGCGAGCATCGTGTCGACGGGCAGGTTGTCGGATACGGAGAACCCCGCCCCGGTCATCTCCATAGCGGTGAAGCCGACAACGGCGAGCGCGAGGCCCAAGCCGATGGTCGCCACGCGCGGGCTCCGGCGAGAAGCGTTTGTAGGGCGTCCCACGGAAACAGCAGTCATATCGGTCCTTTCGTCAGCCGCGCCACTTGCGAGGTCGACTGAGGATTGATCGCCCGACGTCCCGGTGTCATCGGGCCCATGTCCCGACTTATCGGGATTCTCCAAGTGACTCGACCTGGCTTAGGTCGGCGCTCCGGTCGGCGTACCGAACGAGAGGCGGTTGCCGTCGGGGTCGGCCACCATGAAATCCCGCATGCCATAGGGCCGGTCGCCGATCTCGAAGACGACCTGTGCGCCGGCGGCTTTGACCTTCTCGAAGTAGGCGTCGACCTCGTCGATGATGACGAAAACCTCACCCGCGCCACGCGCCGGGTCGACGGTGAAGTGAATGGCCGGCATTTGTTCGAGGTCAGCCCGGACTCCGCCGTACTGCGGAGGCTCGCCGAAACCCCACGGCTCGAGAAAGCCGAGAACGTCGCAGTAGTACGTGTGGGCGCGGGCGAGATCGGTGGTCGGCAGAACCGGAATGACGACTTGTACGTCGGGCATGCCCGAACGCTAGGGCAACCCGCTCTAATTCTCCTGGACGAGCTCGATCAGGGTCCCGAACCCTGACTTGGGGTGCAGGAACGCCACCGTCGTGTTGCGCGACCCGGGACGCGGCGTTTCGTCGACCACCCGGAACCCGGCGGACTTGACCGCGTCGAGTGCCTTTGCGCAATCGTCGACTCGGTAGGCGACGTGATGCAGGCCCTCGCCTCGTGAGTCGAGGAACTTGCCGACCGGCGAGTCGGGCTTGGTCGGTGTGAGGAGCTGGATGTAGCTCTCGGCCACCTTGATCAAGGCCTCCTCGACGCCGTCGCTCTCCACTACTTCGCGATGAGTGACTTCCGCGCCGAAGACGTCCTTGTACCAAGTCGCCGCGGCCTCGAGGTCGCGCACCGCAATCGCGATGTGATCCACCTCGGTCAGGAGGGAGCCCAGTTCGCTCATGATGCGTCCCCGGCCGCGCCGGCGTGCCGCCGGAACAGGGTGATGCGGTCCTCGCCGACCTTCTCTCGAAACGCGGCGTCGGTTATGCCGAGGCCCTCGCGCTCCGCGAGGCAGAGCACGCCGATCTTGCCCTCGTGGAGATTGTGGTGGACCGCGTTGGCTGCCGCGCCGGTCTCCTCGAGCGGATGGACGGCGGAGAGGATCGGTTGGATCCGGCCCTGAGCGATCAGCTTGTTCGCGTCCCAGGCCTCCCGGTAGTTGGCGAAGTGCGACGACTTGATCGTCTTGAGCTTCATCCAGAGATGCCGGTTGTCGTACTCGATCATGTAGCCCGAAGATGCCGCGCAGGTGACAATCGTGCCGCCGCGCTTTGCGACGAAGACAGACGCGCCCATGGTCTGCCGGCCCGGGTGCTCGAAGACGATGTCCGGGTCGTCGCCGATCAAACCCCGGATGTCCTTTCCGAAGCGGCGCCACTCCTTCTCGTCCTGGGTGGTCTCGTCGGACCAGAAGCGGTAGTTGCCGGCGCGGCGGTCGATGACGGCCTCACAGCCGAGGTCCTCCAGCAGCTTCACCTTGTCGGCCGATGACACCACGCCGACGGGTGTGCCGCCGCCGTTGAGCACGTACTGGACTGCGTAGCCGCCGAGCCCACCGGTCGCACCCCAGATGAGGACCGTGTCGCCCTGCTTCATGTTCGCCCCGTTGTGGCTCACCAGCATCCTGTACGACGTGGAGTTGCACAGCGCGTTGCAGGCCGCTTCTTCCCACGTGAGATGGGCAGGCTTGGGCATGAGCTGGTTCGCCTTGACGAGGGTGAGGTCCGCCAGCCCACCGAAGTTGGACTCGAAGCCCCAGATGCGTTGGTTGGCAGCCTTCATGGCGTCGTCGTGAGCGCCCGGGTCCTGATCGTCCAGGTAGTTGCAGTGGATGGTCACCCGGTCGCCCGGCTTCCAGTTGCGCACTGCTGAACCGACCTTGATCACCACGCCTGAGGCGTCGGAGCCGACCACGTGGTAGTCGAGCGCGTGGCGGGCGCCCCACTTGCCCTCTTTGCCGAGCCGATCGAGGAACCCGAAGGTGGGAAGCGGCTCGAAGATCGAAGTCCAGACGGTGTTGAAGTTGATGGCCGACGCCATCACCGCCACGTAGGCCTCGTCGGGCGCCAGCTCGGGAGTGGCGACCTCTTCGACGCGGATGGACTTACGTGGATCCTTCTCCGACGACGGGAGGCCCTCGAACATGCCCACGTCGTCGCGCCGCACCAACGCGGCCCGGTAGGACTCCGGTATCTCCAGGGCGGCGATGTCCTCGCCGGACGCTCCCGATTCGATGGCTTCGGCGAAGGCTCGCATGGGGTCGAAAGGTAGCCTGAGAGCAGGAACGACTAGTTACCGGGAGGTAATCGAAGATGTCTGCCAAGGGCTCCGGCTCCGTAATCGTCGGTGGGGCGCGCACCCCGATCGGCAAGCTGTCGGGGGCGCTGGGCTCCCTGTCCGCCATGGACCTCGGCGGCGTGGCCATCAAGGCCGCGCTCGAACGCGCCGGCGTCACCCCCGAGCAGGTCGATTACGTCTTCATGGGCCAGGTTCTTCAGGCCGGCCAGGGCCAGATAACGGCGCGGCAGGCCGCGGTCAAGGCGGGCATTCCCATGACGACACCGGCCACGACAATCAACAAGGTCTGCCTCTCCGGCCTGAACGCCATCTACCTCGCCGACCGCATCATCCAGGCCGGCGACGCGGACATCGTCGTAGCAGGAGGCATGGAGTCCATGACCCAGGCGCCTCATCTACTCCCCGGTGCGCGCGCCGGCTTCCGGCTCGGCGACACCAAGCTCGTCGACTCGATGATGTACGACGGCCTCTTCTGTGCCTTCGACGTGTGCGCGATGGGGGAGAGCACCGAGAAGTACCTCGCCGCCGATGCCGTTTCGCGCGACCGCCAGGACGCGTTCGCGGCGGCGTCGCACGAGCGCGCCGCTAACGCGCAGAAGGAGGGTCGACTGGGCGACGAGATCACGCCGGTCTCGATCCCGCAGCGCAAAGGCGATCCGATTGTCGTCGAGAGCGACGAAGGCATTCGCCCAGGCACGACCCCGGAGTCGCTGGCCGGTCTGCGGGCCGCGTTCGCCAAGGACGGATCCCTTACCGCGGGCAATGCAAGTCAGATCTCCGACGGGGCGGCCGCGGTGATCGTGATGTCGCGGGCCAAGGCCGAAGAGCTCGGGGTGCAGCCGCTCGGCGAGATCGTCGGATACGGACAGGTTGCCGGGCCGGATCCGTCGCTCCTGACCCAGCCGTCGCGCGCCATCCGCCAGGCCCTCGAGCGTTCGAGCCTCTCCATCGGTGACGTGGACCTCGTCGAGATCAACGAGGCCTTCGCCGCAGTCGGTCTTGCATCGATGGACGACCTCGGCATCACCGACGAGATCACCAACGTCAACGGCGGCGCGATCGCGCTGGGCCACCCGATCGGTGCGTCCGGCGCCCGTCTCGCGCTCAGCCTGTTGCTCGAGCTGCGCCGCCGCGGCGCCTCGTTGGGCACCGCAGCCCTGTGCGGCGGCGGCGGCCAAGGCGACGCGATCCTCCTCCGCAGCGTCTGAACCCCCTCTCTGCCGGGACTGGGTGGGATCACCCAGTCCACAACCGGGTGATGCCGCCCAGCCGACCCCCCGCCCACCAACTTTCCGCGAGTGGGTGGGTTCACCCAGTGCACAACCGGGTGATGCCGCCCAGTCGGGACGCGGGTCAGGCGGGCCCGCGGCGGGCTGGCAACCCATCCCGGACGTGGCGGGGAAGAGACGCGTCGACGCGACCCCTAGGAGACGGTGATCTCGAGGCGGACCCGGTTTAGGTCGCCGATGCGAGCGGCCCGCATCCCGAAGCGATCCAGCGGTTCGATGTTGGGCCGGGTGTCGCGCATGTAGTCCTCTTCGCTCGACATGTCGAAGGCCGTCTCGAGCGCTTCC
>DATLBX010000045.1:0-4737 GCA_035526705.1 Acidimicrobiales bacterium
GGGCACTCGACGGTCACGTTGCTCCTAGAGACTCGCGCCGCTTGGCTGCGCTCAGATCGCGGAGCCTCCGTTTGAAGCAGTGGGTTCAGGGTGGATTCCGTTCGGCTACGAGTCGTCGACAGGAGGCTCGTCGCTTCTATCGCTGCAGCGGCTGAGCGCGGCGACACCGATTGGACTGTGATCAAGTGATCGCAGACGATCCGTCGGCTCCGGCGCCCGGTTGACGCACGATTGGGGGGGCGATCGCGTTCGGCCCAACGCACCGACCGCCCAACGTGGTCACAGCGATGACTGCGTTAGTGCCGCGTAACCGGCGTTGTGGGGCGGACCTCCGATGAATCATCGACGTCGTTATGGGCTACTTGTTGCAGGGGCACGCGGACGGATTCACACGGCCGGAGCGGGTAGGAGCCCCATCGCTTCTGGAAACGAGTCGGACTGAAGAGTCGGTGAGTAGTCTCGGCGAGGCCACGTGCGGCCGCGTCGAAGCCAGATGCTGAACAGGCCGGCCGCCGCGGCCGCGCCCACGTCGGCATCAGCCGAGTCGCCGATGAACCACGCCCCGTCCAGAGATTCGAGACAGCGCTCGGCCGCTATCTCCAGAAGGCGCCGGTCGGGCTTGCGGCAGCCCTCGACCCCCGAGATGCACCAGGCATCGACGAGCTGGTCGAGACCGGCGGCGAGGATTTTCAACTCCTGCGCGGGTGATCCGTTGGTCACAATCGCGATTCGCCACCCTTGCGAGCGCGCCCCCACAAGAGACGCGCGTACCTCGTCGTCGCACTTGAACAGCGGCGGGAAGTCGCGGTAAAAGGCACGCGCCAGATCCTCTACGGAGGCGGATAGGCCAAAACGCTCCCTCACCAACGCGAACAGCTCCGCACGCGGCCGGCGGCCTTCGTGATCCTGTTCGGCTATCCACGCGGGGGCATCTGAGGGCAGGTCCCAGGCATCGACGAACGTACTGGTCCAAAGTGCGAACGCTCCCGCTCGATCCAAGATCGTGTCGTCGAGATCGGAGAGGAGAAGTGGCACGCGCCATACTCTCGCATTCGGGCGACTCGTCGATAGCCGGGCTGCTGGTCGGTCACGCCACCCGAATAGCTGTACCTGCCGGAGGCAGTGGACCACCCCACCGGCGTTCGCGGCTACCTCGGAAGATCCGATCGCCGAACGGTTCTGGGGCGCCGTTCGGTACTTGCTGGGGCAAGCAGATCGCCGATTCGGCTCGGCCGCAAGGCGGTCGAGGTGGTCACTGGATCGCCGGATTACACAGTCAGCCCCTTCTGCGGAGCTGGCGGCGGCGGATCCGGCTGTGGCGCTCCGTATGTAGCGTCCAGACGCAGAGAACCGCAGGGTCGGCCCCGGCATAGGCCGCCACGCAGTCTCAGCGCGGCGGAGTTCCTCGCCAAGTTGTCGGCGTCGCTACAACGGCACGTCGTCACCGAGGCCCAGGAGCGGCCGGAAATGCTTCAGGTAAAGACGATCCAGGTAGCCCTCGATGTCAGCGCGCAGCGCGTCGGACATGGCCGGATTGCTGATGGCCCAGGTGCCCCAGCAGTCGCAGTCAGGGCAGGTCGTCCAGCCGGCGACGGGTGTGTCGGCTCCCCCGAGGTGCTCCGGTGCCGTGAAGTTGCCGTGCCGGACGTGGCGGTCTGCATCGTGCTTGCACGACGGGCACTGGCGGGCGTCGTCCGGTTGATCCAGGGTGCTCAAAGCCCGCTCCCGGATGGGTGCGACGCCTCTACCTCGTCGTCCCTAGCTTCGGCTTGCAGCACAACTCGCAGCGGGTTTGTTCGCCGATCGGCTTCGGGATGGCGGCTGGCTCGGGACCCCACGAGGCGCGGGTAATCCAATGCCTGCACTCAGGAGTCGCCCTGTTCATCGCAGATCCGGCACTCTAGCGGTTGGCCGATCCGTGAGGTCCGACCCTCGTCCTCGAGGACCCAGGGCGCCAGCTTGAAGGGCGGCTGGTGGCGGATGTGCTGGCTGTGGCCGCATGCAAGGTCCGCTATCCACGTGCCGCCGTCGTCTTGTCGGAAGCCTACGATCGTTCGGTCCATGCCACCAGTCTGGCGGCCCGTCCGGGCGAGTCGGCGCCACTTGCAGAGCCCGCAGAACGCAGCCGCCTCCTCCGTCCCAGGGCCGACTCCCGTAAGCGAATCGCCTTCCTGAGCCCGCAGTATCGGGCGTGGTCAGCTGACCTCCAGGTAGCGACGCAGGGCTTCTCGAACGACGTCAGATGCGGTGGTGTTCTCCACAGTGGCGCGCTCGTCGAGCGCCTGGCGCAATTCAGGGTCGAGGCGGACGGGAAGCGAGTCCGCTGGCCCAGAGCCCATGGCAGGCCGTCCGGGGCGACGGCGAAGTTTGGTTATGTCGAGGCCATGCTCGGCTTCCGCAGCCATCCGGTCGAGAACGTCGTCTGTCAACTCGACGCCGGCCTTGGATCGCCCGTGGGACTTCTTGTCAGGCATTGCTCTCTCCCTCACCGCGCAGATAGGGCTCGTACTTGGCGCGCATTCGCATGGCGTGGATCACGATCTCGGTGTCGTCATCACGCATAATCGACACGACCTCGAGCATGTTCGCCGCACGGTCGGGGCCCAGGTAAAGCACTGTTCCATCTTTCTGCTCCCCGACGGCGAGTGCGTGCTCGATGGCATGGACGATGTCTTCATGGGCAATCCCGTGCTTACGGGCGGAGGCGTAGATCTCCACGTGCATAATATCGTATCGCGAAATTCTTCGGTGCCGTCAGCCGCGCGCCATGCTCCGCGACCAAGACGAGAGAAACGGCGGCCAAGGTCTTCCGCCGAAGCACGATTGGGGAAGCGACGCCAGTTGAGATGGTCCGAGTCGGCCACTCACAGGTCGTACGCAATCACGACAGCGCTGCTTGAACCGATTTGCGCCAGCGGGTACGCGACGCCCGAGCGGTGGAAGGCACTGACCGCACACGACGAGGCCAGCAGCATCTCTCGATCACACCAAGCGCAAATGGCCACGCGACTCACCTCCCAGATCGCCGGCGTGCTCGTTGTCGGGGTGCAGCTTCCAGCGTTCGTCCCAACTGAGTCCTCGACGGTGAATTTCGAGCCCTTCTTTCATCCACGGGAGCTCCCATAGGTCGAGCGCATCGAGGCCTGTCTCCAGGTCAGGCAGGGGGACGTAATGGTCGGTCACGTCATCGTCGTCTGAGGCCCCACCGACGTAGCTATAGGCGTTGCCATCGGCGTCGAGGTTGAGATGGTGGCGGGTGAAATAGTGCTTGTAGAGGTAAATGGCGGTGCCGTCGGGAGCAACGCCACGCGCCATGAGCATGAAGTCGGCGAGTTCGGCGGCACCACGAGCGACGTCACACCCGTCCGCTACGCTGCCCCCTCGGATCGGCGATCCCCGCGCATTCCGGATGCCGGGAATGACCGCCCTGGACTGTCCCGAAGGCGGGAGTGGCAGATGGCCACACGACGGAACGGCGCGGCGCGCCGGCAGTTCGGCAGCACTGAAGAGCTGCCATCAGGGCGGTGGCGCGTGCGCTACCGGGTCAACGGGCAGGAGGTGTCGCCTGGGCTGATGTTCGCAACGCGCGCCGACGCCGCCAACTACCTCGAGGCGGTCCGCGCCGAGATCGACTCCGGCGGGCGACGAAGTGTCCGCGCCGGTCGGCGCTTGTTCGGCGACTGGGCCCGGGAGTACTTGGCCACCAAGGTCGAGCTCGCGCCAAGAACAGCGGCCGGCTACCAGGGGATGCTGAAGAACCACATCCTTCCGGCGTTCGGAGACGCTCCACTCAACGAGATTTCGCCCCTTGCGATCCGGAGGTTCCTCGCCGACCTGGCCGCCAACGGCCACAGCGCGGTGCATCGACGGACGATCCGGATGCTCTTCTGCCAAATCCTCCAAGCCGCAGTGACCGAAGGCCTTATCCCCAACACGCCGTGCCTCGCAGTGAAGCCGCCACGGGTACACCGGCCCCCACCGAAGTACCTCACCCACGACGAGGTTGTCCGACTGCTCGACGCCCTCACTCCCCCGTGGGATCTGCTCGTCATGACGATGGTCTACGGCGGCCTTCGTTACTGCGAGGCGGCGGCCCTGCGCCGGTCGAGTTGCGACATCGAGCGCTCGCGCCTGTTTGTCGACGAGTCAATGGTGGAGGTGGACGGTCGGGTCGTCTTCGGTCCGACTAAGACACACCAACATCGATTCGTCTCGATTCCCGAGTTCGTCCGAGACCGTCTCGCAATCCGGCTCCTCGAGATCGGGTCGCACCCCCAGACCCTGGTGTTCACGACGCGGTCGGGTCAGCCCGCCCGCTACTCGCACTTCCGCTACCGCGAATGGGTGCCAGCAACGAGAGCAGCGGGGTTGGCGGGAATCACAACTCATATCTGCAGGCACACCGCGGCGACTCTGCTGCTGGCAGCCGGCGCGGCCGTCAAGGACGTGCAGATGCACCTCGGCCACAAGGACGCAACCATCACGCTCAACGTCTACTGCGCGCCGTTCGACGGCAAGCGCGACGAGCTTGCGGCGCGCATCGACACCGCGTGGCGCAGAGCGCGCGCCGGCCCGTGACGCGCCGGCAATTCGGCACCATCGACAAACTGCCCTCAGGACGTTGGGGTGTTCGTTACCGAGTCGATGGCAAGCCGGTCTCCCCCGGCCTGACCTTCGCGACTCGCGCCGACGCCGGCGCGTACCTCGACAGCGTCCGCACCGACATGGACCGGGGGG
>DATLBX010000046.1:0-4564 GCA_035526705.1 Acidimicrobiales bacterium
TCGGCGCTCAGCCAGTCGGATCTTGGCCGATAGCCGGCGCCCAGCCGTGACCTGCGGTTTTGTTGGTGGGCGATACTGGTTTCGAACCAGTGACCTCTGCCGTGTGAAGGCCAACTGAGGCATTGTCGTGACCTGGGCGAATTACGCGAAAGTGCTGGTCACAGGCGGTTTCGAGTGTCCTCCCGTGCCCCCTGGTCACCCCCATTACCGCTCAGTCCGCGGGGCATCCGCGGGGCATGACGGAGCAATCCATGGCCGTAAGAGGTTGCAGTTGGGACACTTAGTGGTACGCTGCCAGTCAGGAGGTTTGACGATGGCCAAGACCGGGTTCGTCTCAACAGCGTCGTTTCATGCCCCGAAGGCTCAGGTTGATCGTCTCCGCCGCGCCCTCGATGCCGGGGCCGAGGTGGTCGTCGAAGAGCCAAACGGCGACCGCGTGTCGTCCAAGGAGCTGTCGCAGTTCCTGGCTGCCGCGGTGGCCGAACTCGCAGCCGGAGGTGAGGTCATCCTGCTGCGCGGCGAGTCAGAAATTTCTCCGGCGGAGGCGGGCGAGTTGCTCGGGATCTCGCGACAGTTCATCGACCGGTTGATCGACGTAGGCAAGCTTCCGGCTCGCCGTCTGCCTGGTAGCCGTCACCGTAGGATCCGCGTCGCTGATGTGGTCGCCTTCGGGGCGCTGCGTGACGAGCGGCGGGCCAGCGTCTCCGACGCCGTGAATGCACTTGTCGATGGCGGAGCCGAATACTGACCGAGAAGCGAGCACGTGTGGAGCGCGTGTTCGTCGATACGGCGACGCTGTATCCGGTCTCGCTGGCCGACCTGATCCTGCGCTTGGCCGACTTCGGGATGTTCGAACTCTTGTGGTCGGACCATCTCATGGCGGAGGTCGAGCGGGTCCTCGTGGACTACAAGGGACTCGCCGTCGAACGACGATGAGTTCCTTGTCGAACTGCTCCGGCGCTATCCGCAGGACGTGGTCGGTGTTGTCGACGCGATGGGTGCCGCTTTGCGAGAACGTCGCACACGCGAGCAAGTTCTGGACCGGCTGGCGGCCGCGGATGTCCCGAGATTTGCAGCGCGAGTGATCGAGCGAGCCTAAGACGCTTCGCTCACCGCCGGGGGCATGTGGGCGGCGAGGTGGGCGGCGTAGCTGAGGGCAGCTCCGACCTGTTGTCGCGGGAGGCTGTAAGCCTCCTGCACCGCGTCGAAGCTCTCGCCGGCGGCGATATCAGCCACCACCGTGGCGACGTCGAGGCGGGAACCGGTGCAGCGGTTCGCGGGCGTGTCGTCGTTCGAATGTCGGCGGCGCGAATGCCGTGTAGCGACGGCCACCTGCGCTCGCCTAGGGGTCCTTCGAATGGCCACATCTAAGTGTTCCTGTAAATGCAGACATCTATGGAAGTCACTACCCAACCATTCCTATATCGGCTAACCGTGGCCACGGCATCACGACTCCTCGGATCCGCAGATTGGAGACGGAAACGAACCGTGCGCGCCGTGTCCCGCGCCGAGGTTGCTGCTGGTTCCGCCGGCACCGAGGCGGTGGTCCATGCTCGTGCGTCCAGCCCGCCGATGGGCGTCTTGACTCCGCTCAAATACTCTGTCAGCGCTTGCGACGCAGACGCTGGACCGTTCGGGCCGACAGAAGCATCGATCGTTGATCGCTCCATCGCAATCGCGTGAGGATCGCAGGATGGCTCGTCGCCGGACAGAGGTGCTGGCTGAACGGCAGCACCTCTCGGGACATCATCATTTCCGCATGACGCTAACAAGGAGACGGCGACAAGGGCCAAAGAAGCGGTCAGGCACCTCCATAGCCCACGCGTCTTTAGAGCCATGAGGTGACGCGATTCTCTGGACGTGTCAACCGTCGCGTAGCCGGCGCCAGATCCGAACAAGGTCCCCCCACCCCTCTCCCGCTGCTCGCTTCTTGGCGCCCAGCCCGACTACGACGCTCACCCTCATGCCCGCCGGCATCCGCAATAGTCTCGCGCAACGGATGGTCCCGGCACCGGCCCACCTCGCTGGTGGGCCCCCTACCTAGCCCTCAAATCCCACCACTCCACGGGTCACCACTCGTCTCCAAAGGCATGTTCGTTTCGAGACTACGAATCCTGCCGCCTTGGAGTTCGACCAACATCGGCAACGGCTTCTCGCAGCCCCGCGCCCGAGACTTGACCTCTACGCGCCGGTGCACCCCTTCCCCCTCAACGGCGCACACGGCATCAAGCAGTCCGAGGAGTGTCACTGCGGGCGAGAAGCTCCCGATTGGCTCAAACCCCACCTCCTGCCAGGTGTTGCCCCCGTCCGATGATGCGAACGCTTGATCACCGATGAAGATTTGTCGGCTTACCTCTACCCGTTTCGAGACTCACGGGAGTCTTGAACCCCGTGTGTATAGCCGCGTGAGCGGAGATCAGGGCCTGTTCATCGAGAGACCGCAGATCCAAACTAGTGCGGTGCTTCAGCACCAGGTGCCCGACGAGCTTCTCAGTGTCAGCGAAGAGATCCGAATAGTCATTGACAATGTCGGAAAAAGCGGTCCACCGGCGTAGCGCAACCGCCTTATCATCAACCTGGACTAGGTGATCGGCAATGAAGGCTGGCAGTAGTTTCGCGGGACGACGGTCTCCCGCGGTCAGTTCGCTGAGGCGCACGATAAGAGCGTCGAGCGAGCCATCCGATAGGCCCTCGAACGATATCTGTACGAGAAGCTCGAGTCGCTCGCTGCCCTCATCTGAGTCCACTCCAAGCACGAACTGCTCGAGAGCGGAAAGCAGCTCGGACGGTAGATCGTCGTTGGGATCGGCACTGAGTTGAACTTCATCCATGTTCATCACCAACGGTAGTGGCGGACAATGACTGGCTTGCCATTCTTCCAAAGTTCCACGTGAACATGTCCACTCTCGCCCTCCTCACCTCGATACCGTGCGTCTACTCCGTTCTTCTGCCAACGCTGAGCATCACGCCGAGCTTGACTCTTGGCAGACCTTCGATTCGGGTACATCTTGCCAGTGTTCTTGACCGCCTTGGCGAAGCTGGCCATCCATTTCGCCTCTTCCCAAGCGGCATCACTTCCGAAGAGACCCGCGATGGAAGGCACGGTCACTTCTCTGGAACCTCCGCTCGCGATCCAGCCGGTGACCCCGACTACGACGTGGACGTCGCCGAGAGCATGGTCGAGGTCCGAGGCCGGGCAACGTTCGGGCCGCCCAAGACTAGGGCCGGTGGGCGGGTGGGCCTGCCCCGGTTGGTCGTGGCGGAACTGGCCGAACATGTCGCACACCGACCCAATGCCGACTCCGACCTCGTCTTCCAGGGGCCCTCAGGCGGCGTTCTCCGGGGCTCCCTGTTCCGCCAGCGGGTCTGGCTCCCCGCGGTGCGAAGTGCCCGCCTCAGCCCGCTGCGGCTTCATGATCTCCGCCATACCGCAGTGAGCTTCTGGATCGCCGGCGGCGGATCAGTCAAGGAGATCGCGGTTCGAGCCGGCCATGCCAGCGTCGCCACCGTCCTCGACCGCTACGGCCACCTACTCCCCGACTCGGACTCGCGGCTCCGGGAGCAGCTGGAGGACATGTTCGTGGCCGCCGCAGCGACGTCGGCGGTTGCCGCCGACGGCCAGGTCGTGCCGCTTCGGGGCGCCTGACCCGCCCAACTGAATCAGCTGTCGACCAGTTCCCAGTTGATCTTCTTTCCGACCGCGGCGGCGTAGCGCTCGACGGTAGAAAGCTTCGCGTCGATCTCCGCTGACTCCAGACGGGCGACGGCCGATTGCGAGGTGTGCATCCGCGCCGCTACGACGGTCTGGGTCAGGCCAAGGGCTTCGCGCTCGGCGGCCAACTCCTCGAGAAGTTGGCGGCGTCGAGCGGCGGCTTCGAGGAGTGCCGGGAACTCCGGGTTGGCCTTGGTCCGCTCGGCGATCATCTCATCGAGGAAGTCTCTTCGAGCCATGCCTGAACTATATCAGCTATACGATCGCAGCAATGGTATGGCCTATGGCCCTGGTCGACCTCGGCGCCTCCAGTCCGATAGCCGGCGCTCAGCCAGTCGGATCTTGTCGAGCGGAGTCTTCTGGGTCTTCTTCGAGAAGCCCTCCAGCGACAACAGAATCTGCCCAGACCGGCCTTCGTTGCGAAGAGGATCCGAAATGTCTGCCGGTCGCCGTCAGCCCGCACCTCGTAGAGCTCGCCCCCGACGTGGCGGGCTGCGCGCAGGCCGTTCACCCTGACGGTCCTCATGGCGATCAGGACGGCGGCCGCGTCGGAGTCAGACATGCTGGCCAGGAAGTCCCGCACGGGGCGGGCACCCGAAGCCGTGCGGTAGTCACGCCATCGCCGTTGTGCCATCAAGCCCCTCCCCCGCCCGGATTCCCGGACCGGATATTTCCGGATCGTACGCAGCCGGGGACCGATCACGAGCCGTGTGACGACGGACAGCTCATACTCCCGGTAGGCGGACACGACAGTCCCGGCTGACGGACACCAGAAATCCCGGTGGGCGGACAACGGAAGTCGTGTCCGTATCCGCGCAACGCTCCCGCCCGGCGGGTTGGCTCGAGGTTTCC
>DATLBX010000047.1:0-3235 GCA_035526705.1 Acidimicrobiales bacterium
ATCAAGAAGTAATCACTGCACGTAGTTCGAGCCCTCCACCAACCATCTCTTAAAGGGGTAGCAATGCGTCTTCGGAATCTCGCTCTAGGCATCACCGCGGTAGGCCTTCTCGCGGTAGGCACGGCTACGCCGTCGCCGGCAGCCGAAGTCAAGAAGTTCGAGGGGGACATTGCCCTTCCCCTCCCGGTCGTCAGCGCAGAGCTTGCGGCGGATTACGTGAGCGGCGGCGAACTCCGTTTGACATGCCCGGAGGCAGGCGAGGGCGACGGCGTCGTCTACAAGTTCTTCGACCTGGGCGCCGAGTACAGGCATTTCTTCGTCAGTGGCCCGGATCTCATGGTGAACGAAGAGGAGCCCAGCGGGGTATACGGCACCGTCCAGGACTACGACCTCGACCTGCACCTGTTCGACGCCAAGTGCAACATCCTGGAAGTGGACGGCAGCATCACCGGCGGAGCGGGCTACGGCAACGGGTCCGTCGCAGGTAAGAAGTCGGCCCGTTACGCCGCGGTCAGCTACTTCCTCGGTGCCCCGAACATCCACGTGACCCTCGAAGCCAGCAACGAAAAGATCGTGAAGAAGTAACGACGGCCTTGAAGCGCATCATCGCTGCACTCGTAGTCACTGCCGGCCTTTTGGCCGGCAGTGGCGCGCCTTCCCAGGCCCAGGACATCAAAAAGTTCGAGGGGACCATCACCGCTCCGCTCCCCGTGGTCAGCAACCAGCTGGCGGCCATGGAGGACTTTTGTCCCGGCGGCGGCGACCTGAACGGCACCTTCTACCGCTTCTTCGACCTGGGCGCGGAGTACAAGCACTTTTACGTTTCGGGGCCGGCGCTGATCATCGACCAGCCGGAACCGACCGGGGTCAAGGGTGGCAACTATCAGGACTACGACGTAGATCTGACGGTGTTCAACTCGAAGTGTCAGGTGGTGGACGGTGACGGCCCGATCAACAAGCAGATGGGCGTCGGCGCATTCACGGCGGCCCGCCCAGTCCGCTACGCCGCTATCAACTACTACGCCGGCCCGTACACCGACATCCCGATGGTCCTCGAAGCGAGCAACGAGAAGATCAAGAAGTAGTTCGAGCCCGGCGCGATCGGGCGACGCTGTACCGAAAAGAAGGGCCCGTCCCGGGGCCCTTCTTTCGCGTATCCACGTAATTCACTGACTCAGATAGGCGATTGATCGAAGAATGAGCGTCATGTTGGCGGTGCGGAACCTCGATGTGGAGGTGGGAGGTCGGCTGGTCGTGGACCAGGCGTCGTTCTCGATTCGCGCCGGCGACAAGGTCGGTCTGGTCGGTCGCAACGGAGCGGGCAAGACGAGCCTGCTCCGCGTTCTCGGTGGCGAAGTGCCCCCGACATCCGGCGCGGTCAGCGTTTCCGGCGCACTCGGATACCTGCCGCAGGAGCCCCGCTCCGACAGCGAGGTCGAAGGCCTTTCGGCCTTGTCGCACGTGCTGTCCGGCCGCGGATTGGACGCCGCGGTGACGCGTCTGGAGAAGCTCCGCCTACGTGTCGAGGAGAACCCCGACGAGTCGAACCTGGCCCGCTTCGCGCGGGCGGAGGAGGCATACCGGCGCGACGGCGGCTACGCCGCGGAGCCCGAAGTGCGGCGCATCTGCGACGGTCTCGGTCTGCGGGCCGACCGCGTCGACCTGCCAGTCACCGCTCTGTCCGGAGGCGAACGGCGCCGGGTCGAGCTGGCGCGCATCCTCTTCGCCGGCTCGGCGTCGGCAGAAGGACTGCTGCTGCTCGACGAGCCCACCAACCACCTCGACCTCGACGCGCGCGACTGGCTCATGGGGTTCCTACGCAGCTACCGGGGCGCCCTGCTCGTCATCAGCCACGACCTCGACCTGCTCGACGAGGCCATCACGCGGGTGCTGCACCTCGACGACGCCGCCATCGTCGAGTACAAGGGCACGTACTCGCAGTATCAGGACGCGCGCGCCAAGGACCAGGAGCGCCAGGCGAAGATCGCCGTCCGCCAAGCGGCGGAGATCACGCGATTGAAGACACTGGCCGACTCCATGCGGGGTCAGACCGAGGCGCGGGCCCGCAAGGCCAAGACCCTCGACCACCGCGTCGAGCGCATGCGCGCCTCGCAGATCAGCGCGCCCAAGCGGACGAGGAAATTCCGCGTGAGCTTCCCGACTCCGCCGCGCTCGGGAGACCTCGTGCTCGAGGTGACCTCGCTCAGCAAGGGCTACGGCGGTCCGCCGGTCCTGGAAGACGTGAGCTTCACCGTCGGCCGGGGAGAGCGGCTGCTGGTGCTGGGTCTGAACGGCGCGGGCAAGACGACGATGCTGCGCGTCCTCGCCGGGCTCATGGACGCGGATTTCGGCGAGTTCCGTCTCGGTTCCAACGTGTCCCTCGGTTACTACGCGCAGGAGCACGAGAACATTCAGGCGGGCCGCCCGGCCATCGACCAGGTGCGCGACCACGCGGCGCCCATGACCACCGACGTCGAACTGCGCAGCCTCCTGGGCATGTTCGGTCTGCAAGGAGAGATGGCGTTCCAGGACGCGTCGACGTTCTCCGGTGGCGAGAAGACGAAGCTCTCGCTGTCGCAGCTCGTGGCCGGCGCCCACAATCTGCTGCTGCTCGATGAGCCGACCAACAACCTCGACCCGCCGTCGCGCGACGGCGTCGCGCAGGCGCTCGCCGCGTGGCCCGGGACCATGCTCGTCGTCAGCCACGACACCGGCTTCGTCGAGTCGCTGGCGCCCGATCGAGTCCTGATCCTGCCCGAGGGCACGCTCGACTGGTGGTCCGACGACCTCCTCGACCTGGTCTCGCTCGCCTAGCGGCGAGCGCTATCTCTGGGGCTGGGCACCCCAACCCAGCCGCTGCGGAGCTTGGGGCCCCACCCACGCCGGCGCCGCCACAGGGCTCGCATAGCTTTCGGTCGTGGCTCACCAGGTAATCGCTCCCGGCATCACCCAGATCGACACGAGGCTTGGCGGTTGGGAGCAGGTGACCGCGGGCTACCTGGTCGACGGCGACAGCCCCGTGCTGGTCGAGACGGGAAGCCAGTCGTCGGTCCCCGTGCTGCTGGGAGCCCTGGCGGAACTCAACGTCGGTGCGGCCGATCTGTCGGCTGTGGTCGTAACGCATATCCATCTGGATCACGCCGGTGGAGTGGGTGACGTGGCCCGCGCCTTTCCCAACGCGACGGTGTACGTGCACGAGAAGGGAGCGCGCCACCTCGCCGACCCGAGCCGGTTG
>DATLBX010000048.1:0-2893 GCA_035526705.1 Acidimicrobiales bacterium
CCGAAGCGCAGGCGGAGGATCGCGGCTTCGCGGGCGCCCATCGTGCCCAGCAGGCCGTGGAGCTCGGTGGATTCCATGCGGGAGCCGACCTGGGCCTCGGGCGACGCATTCTCGTTCTTGTCGGCGAGGTCGCCGGTGGCCTGGGGGTTGTCAAGGCTGACGGAGCGGTTGCAGCGATCGGCCGAGTCGATGGCGAACTGGAGGCGGTCGGGGATGATCTCGTCGCGGCCGTCCTCGCTCGAGATCTCGTCCTGGTTGGCCTTGCGGCCGAGGCGCTGGGAGGCCTCATTCTCCGCGTTCTTCCACTTGGCGACGATGCCGGCCATGTAGGAGGGGACGCGGACGGTGCGGGCGGTGTTGACGATGGCGCGGCGGATGGCCTGCCGGATCCACCACGTGGCGTAGGTGGAGAAGCGGCAGCCCTTGCTCGGGTCGAAGCCTTCGATGGCGCGGAGCAGCCCGAGGTTGCCTTCGGCGACGAGGTCGTTGAAGGGCAGGCCGCGATCCTTGAATCCGCGGGCGATGCTGACGACGAGGCGCAGGTTGGCGCGGATGAACTGGTCGCGCGCGTCGAGCGCGTCGTTGCGCTCGGCGTCGACCTTCGAGCGGAGCTTTTTCATTCTCAGCGCGAGGCGCCGCTCATCGGCGGCGGTGAGGAGCGCGACGCCCTGGATGTCGTGCAGGTAGGAATCGATTTCGGAATCGCGGCGGCGGAATGCGAACTCAGACATGGGTCCCCCTCTCTCTAAACCATCTCCCCCGATCGCGCGCCGATCTCTCCCGCGGCGCCCGACCGACTGTGTAAACTATATATCATAACTTATGCAAATCAAGCTAAATTGAATGGGTCCTCGGATTTCCTCGGGTCAGCGGCGCCCCGATCGCCGACCGCCGATGTCGCGCTCCACGTTCATCGTCCGGCGCGAGAGGGAGAGGGCTCTCTTCCGCTTCGCGGACGCCGCCGCGACGGAATTCGGGCAGGGGCTTTCGAGCGTCGGGAATCCGGGAGGGGACGCACGCACTCCCGACATCGTTGCGCTCCCGGGACGGACTCCGAGACCGGACGTCCCTCCGGGGTCGGGCCGGTGCGCTACGCCCTGTCCGCCGACGCGGGCTTTGGCGATCCCTGCTTCGCGCGGCGCTCGTCCATCCGCAGCTTGTAGTCCACGGAATCGACCAGCGCCTGCCAGGAGGCCTCGATGATGTTGTGGCCCACGCCCACCGTGCCCCAGGTCTCGTGACCGTCGCCCGACGTGATCAGCACGCGCGTCTTGGCCGAGGTGCCGGCCGTGCCTTCGAGGATGCGGACCTTGTAGTCGCGCAGCGACATGGACTTGAGGTTGGGGTAGAACTGGTCGAGCGCCTTGCGCAGCGCCGCGTCGAGCGCGCTCACCGGGCCGTTGCCTTCCGCCGCCGTGTGCTCGGGGATGCCCTTCACGCTGAGCTTGATCGTCGCCTCCGAGATCGGCGACGCCTCGCCGCGCTTCTCGACCACGACCCGCCAGGCCTCCAGGTCGAAGTTGGAGATGCGCTTGCCGCGCGCGCGCTCCATCATGAGCTCGAACGACGCCTCGGCGCCTTCGAACTCGTAGCCCTGGTTCTCGAGCTCCTTCAGGCGCTCGACGATCTGCTTGGTCTCGGGCGTGTTCTTGTCCAGGTCGATGCCCGACTTGGCCGCCTTCCACAGCACGTTCGACTGGCCGGCCAGTTCGGAGACCAGGACGCGCCGGTGGTTCCCCACGAGCTCCGGGTTGACGTGCTCGTAGGTCTCCGGGTGCTTCGTCACCGCGGCGACGTGCATGCCCCCCTTGTGCGCGAAGGCCGAGTCGCCCACGTAGGGCTGGTGCTGGAAGGGCTGGCGGTTGTACATCTCCGAGACGAAGCGCGACAGCTCCCGCAGCTCCGCGAGCTTCGCCTGGGGGATCGCCTCCATCTTCAACTTCAGCATCAGGTTCGGGATGATCGAGCAGAGGTTCGCGTTGCCGCAGCGCTCGCCCACGCCGTTGATCGTGCCCTGGACGTGGTCGACGCCCTCCATCACCGCGGCCATCGAGTTGGCCACGGCGCATTCGCCGTCGTTGTGGACGTGGATGCCCAGCGGCGCCTTCACGCGCTTCTTCACTTCGCGGACGATCTCGACGAGGTCATAAGGCATCGTCCCGCCGTTGGTGTCGCAGAGCACCAGACACTTGGCGCCCGCGGCCTCGGCGGCCAGCAGCGATTTGATCGCGTACTCCTTATTGCTCTTGAAGCCGTCGAAAAAATGCTCGGCGTCGTAGATGACCTCCTCGAAGTTCGGGAGGAGGAAGGCGACCGAGTCGGCGATCATGGCGAGGTTCTCTTCCAGCGTCGTGTTCAGCGCCTCGATGACCTGGAAGTCCCAGCTCTTGCCGTAGATCGTCGTGACGGGGGTGCGAGCCTCGACGAGCCGCTTGAGGTTGGCGTCGGCCGACGCGGGGGTGTTGGGCTTCCGGGTCGAGCCGAAGGCGGCGAGCTTCGCGGTGCGGAGCGTGACGCCCTGCATCTCCTGGAAGAAGCGGACGTCCTTGGGGTTGGAACCGGGCCAGCCCCCCTCGATATAGTGGACGCCGAACTGGTCGAGACGCTTGGCGATGCGGACCTTGTCTTCCATCGAGAAATTGACGCCCTCGCCCTGGGTGCCGTCGCGAAGGGTCGTATCGTAGATTTTCACCATCCGTGCCATGGATCGGTCCTCCTCGGGAGACGGGAATGGGACCCGTCAATTGCGTTCAGAGTCGGAGTAAGCAACGCAAACAACACGAACCGGTCGGCTAGAGATTGCCGGAGCGCGGTCCGTGGCACGTAATTCGGATCGGAAGGGGCCGACCAATCGAGCGTTGCATACCGGGGTCAAGCATGACGGAATCCCGCC
>DATLBX010000049.1:0-30853 GCA_035526705.1 Acidimicrobiales bacterium
ACCGCGGACGAGATCCGTGTCATCTACTTCTTCTACCAAGGCTGCCGGAGCAGCAGCCGGGGCCGCGAGTGCCCCGCTGAAGGCTTTGTCGACCTGGGCAAACCGCCCGCGGACGACGAGGACGTCATCTCCCGAGGGGCGCGGCGGCTCCAGGCCTATTTCAACGACCGTTTCCAGACGTATGGCCGGCGCGTCCATTTCTGGGTTTGGTATGAGGGCGACTTCACGGCCGAGGGACTCCGGGCCCACGCACTCGAGCACCTGAAGCTGATCGATCCCTTCGCCGTCGTCCACGGCATCACCGCGACCGAATACACCGAGGTGATGGCCCGGCGCGGAGTGCTCACGTTCAACAGCGCGGTGGGCACGCCGGCGGCGTTCTTCCGGAAATACCCGAAGCTCATGTGGAGCTACCTGCCATCCATGGAGCTCCACGCCCGGTCTTACTCGTCGATGATCTGCAAGCAGGTCGTCGGGCGACCCGTGGCCTTCAGCGGCAACGCCGGTGACAACGGCAAGCCTCGGGTTCTGGGAATGCTGAGGCCCGACCCCGACGCCGGGGGATATGGGCCAGAGCTCTCGAATTTCGCCGACCGGGTGCGCGCCGAGGTGGAAGCGTGTGGCGGCTCGTTCGCCGTGGTGGCCAATACGCCCAACGGCGGGCAGGTGGGCACGACCGAGAACGAGAAGGAAGCGCAGTTCACCCAGAACATGGCGGAGATGAGCCAGAAGGGAGTCACCACGCTCATCTGGGCCTGGGGTTTCGACCTCGGGCGTAACAGCAGCGCGGCGGCACGGCAGGGCTATTTCCCGGAGTGGATCCTTTCGGGCGACAACATCATGGACGGCTACGACCTCGGCCAGGTGCAGGACCAGCAGGAGTTCGACGGGCACGCTTGGATCCAGACGGTGCAGGCGCGTTCGCCGGCGTTCAGTCAGGACCTCTGCTACAGCGCCATGCTCGAAGCCGACCCCGACACGCCCGAGGAGGACGCCGCACTGCTCTGTCGACTGCATCTCGCCTACGAGGCATTCCGGCAACTCTTCGTCGGGATTCAGGTCGCCGGGCCCAAGCTCGGTCCCGCGACCATCGACAAGGGCTACCACGCCATCCCGCCCGGACCCAGCCAGACCCCGTTCGTGCCGGCCTGTTACTACGAGCCGGGTGACTACACCTGCATAAAGGACGCGACCGCCATGTACTGGGACCGGAATGGTCAGGCGCCCGGCGCCCAGTCCCCGGGCTGCTGGCGGATGCCCGACGACGGAAAGCGCTACACGTGGGACGAATGGCCGGAGCAGGACATATCGGCTAGGCGACGCCCGGACCGCGATCCGTGCAACGGGTACAGCTCGCTGTCAGTCAACGTCAACGCCGGCGTCTAGCGCGGCGAACCCTCAGTACTGGCGGTAGCCGCGGGCCTCTCGGGAGTCGAGCAGCCGCTGGTCGGCAACGCGCAATAGGTGGTCCGCGGTGCGACCGTCGTTCGGGTACGTCGCCGCGCCCCAGCTGAAGGTCGGCGCGCCGGCTGCTTCCATGCGCTTGACCACCATCTCCGGCGCGAGTGTGTCGCGCACGGAATCGGTCTCGGTGAGAATCATCACGAATTCGTCGCCCCCGACCCGGTAGGCGGCGTCACCGCGGCGGAGCGACGAGCGCATGGCATCGGCCAATGCACAAAGCGTCTTGTCGCCCGCCGCGTGACCTTCAGTGTCGTTGACCCACTTGAGGCCGTCGAGGTCGACCGCGACGACGGCCATGTGGTGGCGGTGACGGTCGGCGCGGCCGAGTTCCCGTGCGATGTCGCGTTCCAACCCCCAGCGGTTGGCCAGGCCGGTGAGCGGGTCGTTGTAGGCGCGCTCTTCCAGGCCGCGGGCGCTGCGCGACGCGGCAACGCCGATGGCCCGGTCCACCACCATCTGCATCCGTCGAGCCGCCTCCACGAGGTCCGCACCGTGGAGCCGCTTCTCCAGCTGACGCGTGGTCGCCTCGCGGAGACAGATCAACATGCCGACCACGACGTCGACACCCCCGGCCTCCGACGCGAATCGGTCCGCCAGGTCTCTTATCTCGGGGTCGGGTCCCCAGCCCAAGGGCTGCGGACGTTCGAGTGCGGAAAGGACCGCGCTGACCATTTCGGTGGCCAGCGGGGGGTCGCAGTTGGGCGGCAAAGCCGGGTCCCAGCGACACAGCTCCCGCCATTCGTCGCGAATGGCCTTCGCTTCGTCGGTCAAGACGAGCGCCGGCTCGTCGGCGACGAACGCACCGGGCTTACCGCCCCAGGTGCCTGTGACGTTTTCCACTTTCACTCCATCGGCCTTATTCCCGCGAAACATAAGTTGGAACCCGGACAATTCGCCAGCCGTACTACCGCGCGCGGCGGGTGTTTGGGTAAGACCCTGGCATGAAGATCGGATACGCGCTCTCGTCGGAAGAATTCGGCCCCAAGGACCTCGTGGCCAATGCCAAGCGGGCAGAGGAGGCGGGCTTTGCCTTTGCCGGGATTTCGGACCACTTCCACCCCTGGCTCGACAGCCAGGGCCACAGTCCCATGGTGTGGAGCGTGCTGGGAGCGCTCGCTGTCACCACCGATCGAATGCCCTTCTTCACCGGTGTCACCTGCCCAATGATCCGAACCCACCCGGCGATAGTGGCCCACGCGGCAGCTACGACCGCAGCCATGATGCCCGGCCGGTTCATCCTGGGCCTGGGTACCGGGGAGGCCCTGAACGAGCACATCCTCGCCGACCGGTGGCCAGCCGCTCCGGAACGTAGAGAGATGCTCGAGGAGGCCATCGAGGTGATCCAAATGCTCTGGGAGGGCGGCTCCCAGAGCCACCGCGGCACGCACTACCGCCTCGAGAATGCCCGGCTCTACACGCTTCCCGATGAGGCCCCGCCGATCTACGTGGCCGCATCAGGCCCGGCGACCGCGGAACTGGCTGGGCGTATTGCGGACGGGCTCATTACAACGTCCCCCGACGCCGAAGTCGTGGAGGCTTTCCGCAA
Organism: Acidimicrobiales bacterium; assembly: GCA_035526705.1. GTDB lineage: Bacteria > Actinomycetota > Acidimicrobiia > Acidimicrobiales > JAHWKP01 > JAHWKP01. The sequence goes on from DATLBX010000049.1 coordinate 3,011, forward strand.
GGGCGGAGGAGAGGGCAAACCGGTCGTCGCCCAGATGACCGTCGCCTACGACGAGGACGAGGCGCGGGCCCGGCGGACGGCCCACCGGATCTGGGCCAACGCCGGAGTACCAGGGCAGCTCAGCCAGGACCTGCCCACCCCGAAGCACTTCGAACAGGCTTCGGAGCGGGTGACCGAGGATGACATCGCGGAGGCGATGCCCTGCGGCCCGGACCTGGATCGGCACCTCGAATTGATCGCCGAGCACGAGAAACTGGGCATCGACCAGGTCTACGTGCACCAAATAAGCCCAGATCAGGGGCCTTTTTTCGAAATCTACGAAAAAGAGGTGTTGCCCAGGTTTGCGGGGTCGTAGCCGGGGGCAGAAATGAGTTGTCCCGCCCCCCGGGAGCCCCGCCCCGCTGAGGGAGTCAGTACGTAAGACTCCCTCAGCGGGGCGTTTCGCGTCCCAGCGCAGCTGGCGGGGGCTCGATCCGCAGATACACGGGCTCGCCCAGGATCACTTCGATGGTGAGGCCCTCCCTCGTGAGCGCCAAGCGGCCGGCCGTGTCGTCGGAGAGGGCGCTGGGCGAATGGCCGGTCAGGCCCCGACGCCGCGCCAGCAGACCGCGGTACCACTCGAGCATCCCGGCGTGCGGTTCCCGGTCGATCTCGTCCCAGTCGAGAATGGCGGACCGAAAGGTGCCGTCTGCCTGGGGGTCAGGAACGTCTTCGGGCTTCCAGCCGAAGGCCGCGAACTCGGAGCGGCGGCCGTTGCGCACGGCCTCGGCCAGGTCCGGATCGGTGTGGTCGGTGAAGTACGGAAAGGGCGTCGAAGCAGCCCACTCCTCTCCTTGGAAGATCAGGGGGACCTGCGGCGCCAGCAAGGTGATGGCGGCTCCCGCGCGCAGGCGATCGGGCTCCAAAACCTCACCGATCCGGTCACCCTTGGCCCGGTTGCCCACCTGGTCGTGGTTCTGCAGCGACACCACGAAGCGCGTGGGCTCCACAGTCCCCGCGGCGCGGCCGTGTCGCCTATCGCGATGCGCCGAGTACCGGCCGGCGTAGACAAATGACTCCTCCCACGCGGCGGCGATGTCGGCAAGCGAACCGAAGTCCTCGTAGTAACCGTCGCGCTCGGCGGTGAGGGCCGCGTGCACCGCGTGGTGGAAGTCGTCCGACCACGCCGCGTCGAGCCCGAAGCCGCCTTCCTCCACCGGCCTGACCAGCCGCGGGTCATTCAGATCGCTCTCCGCGATCACCGCTACGGAGCGGTTGAGCTGCTCGCCCTGCTGGTGCACCGCGGCCGCAAGCTCCTCGAGGAGATGCGTCGCCGAGGTGTCGAGGAACGCGTGCACCGCGTCGAGTCGAAGCCCGTCGATGTGGAAGTCGCGGATCCACATCGCTGCGTTGTCGACGATGTGGGCGCGCACCCCGTCGCTTCCCGGACCGTCCAGGTTGACGGCCTGCCCCCAGGGCGTGCTGTACCGATCGGTGAAATACGGCCCGAACTCCTGGAGGTAGTTGCCGGCCGGTCCGAGGTGGTTGTAGACGACGTCGAGGACCACGGCGAGCCCGCGTGCGTGAGCAGCATCGACGAAGCGTTTCAACCCCTCGGGCCCCCCGTACGACGACTGCGGCGCCCACAAGTGGACACCGTCGTAACCCCAGCCCCGCCGGCCCGGGAACTCGGCCACCGGCATGACCTCGACGGTGTCGACCCCGAGATCGACCAGATGATCCAGACGCTCGACGGCCGAGTCGAAGGTGCCGCCTGGCGTGAAGGTGCCGACATGCATTTCGTAAATGGCGACGGCCGGCCAGCACAACCCAGGCCAGTCCGCGTCGGTCCATTCGAACGCGGCGTGGTCGACCACGCGCGACGGCCCTTCGGAACCCTCCGGCTGGTGCGCCGAGCGGGGATCGGCGCGGCGGGGCCCGCCGTCGAGGCGAAGCCAGTAGTCCGTGCCGGACGGCAGGTCCACGACGAGTTCGTGGTGGTGCCGGTCGATCTTGCTGAGAGCCACGCGCTCGCTCGTCGCGTCGAGATCGAGCTCCACGCGAGCCACGTGCGGGGCCCACACCCGGATCACCCGACCGGCCGCCTGACCAGCAACGCGACGGGAATGCGGGACCACAGGTCGCCGACCGGAACGGGCCCGCCCTGGATGTTCCCGCCGGTCAAGACGTTCGTCCACTCGCCCGTCGGCATAGCCACGGACGTGTCGCCCCAATTCCCCGCCACCGCACCACCGAGCCGGGGCACGACGGTGAGTACGTCCCCGGAGCGGGCGAACGAAACAACCCGGTCGGCCCAACGGCCGGCACTTTCGACGACCTCATACGAACTGCCGTCCGCGAAGCAATCGCGTCGTGCGTCCCGGACGGCCAGGGCCTTGGCGGTGACCCAGAGCTTCGGCAGCCCTTCCTCCAGGCCGGCCAGGGCCTGATCGAGTGTGCCCGAGGCGACGCGGGCGAGAGCCTCCTCGCGGCCGCCGAAGTCGACCGGCCGCCGGTTGTCCGGGTCGACCAGGGAGTCGTCCCAAATCTCGGTGCCCTGATAAATGTCCGGCACCCCGGGGCTCGTCAGCTTCAGCAGTGTCGTAGCGAGCGAGTTCACACGGCCCCGCGCCGCGACGTGGCGAGCAAAAGTCGCCAGCTCCGCCAGGAAGGCTGGATCCTCCAACAGATCGCGCACGGCGATGGCTACTTGCGCCTCGTAGGTCTCGTTCGGCTCCATCCACGAGGTGATCGTCTTGGCCTCGCGCGCCGCCTTCGTCACGTACTGCAAAGCCCGCTCCACCGGCAGAGGCCACGCGCCGACAAGCGCTTGAAGGAAGGCATAGGCCAGCGAGGGCTCGAACTTCGAGACCCGCTCATCGCGCATCCAGCGCCGCGCCACGTAAGCCCACTCGTCGGGAACCTCGGACAGCACGCACAAGCGCGCCCGCACGTCCTCCCCCCATTTGGTGTCGTGCGTCGCCGTCGCCAGGAGGCTGAGGGGTCTGGCCACGCCGCGTTGGTTCGCCGCGTGAAATTCGTCCAGCCCGACCCCGAAACGCCCCGGATCTCCGCCCACCTCGTTCAGCGCGCAGAGACGGGTGTAGCGGTAGAAGGCGGTGTCTTCTATTCCCTTCGCGGTCACCGCCGCTGACAGCTGGGCCGCTCGCAGGTCTGTGTCGGGGGCGTCGAGAGCCGGATAATCGCGGTAGACGGGCGAAGTCGAGAGGCGCTCGACGAGCTCGGATCGAACCTCATCCATCGGGCGCTTTTGCTCGGCTGCTCTCCATCCCGCCAACCGCTCGAGATCGCCCGACAACGAGCCCGCGAGCACGTCGAGGCGACCCTGCCGGCTGACCGTCTCCCAGTCGGTCTCTCCCCCGGTGAGTTCGCCGTAGATCTCGGTCATTCGCCCTTCGTTCGCCGAATCGACATTGAGACCCGTGACCCGGCGGGCGAACTCATATCCCGTTGTTCCGTCGACTTGCCAAGCGGTCGGGAGTTCTTCGTCCGGCCCGAGGATCTTCTCGACGACAGTCCACGCGCCGCCCGACTCCTGGCGGAGCCGGGCGAAGTACTCACCCGGATGCCGTAGGCCGTCGGGGTGGTCGATGCGCAGGGCATCCACTTCGCCGGCATGGACCCAACCCAGGACGAGCGCGTGGCTGCGCGCGAATACCTCGGGGTCCTCCACCCGCAGGCCCACCAGCCCGCTGATGTCAAAGAAGCGTCGGTAGTTGGGCCGAGCGGGATCGGTGACGACGCGCCCTTCGCCGGCCTCCCAGTCGACGTCGAAGAACTTGGCGAAAGCACTGCGGTCGCCCGCGTTCAGCGCGTCGCGCCACCACGGGTTGGCGTCGTGCGCAGCAACATGGTTCGGGACGATGTCGACCATCCGCCCCATGTCGTGACGCATCAAGGCGTCGGCCAGTTGCCGATGTCCGTCCTCTCCGCCGATCGCGTCGTCGATCGAACCTGGGTCCGCAACGTCGTATCCGTGCGTGCTGCCCGGAACGGCAGATGCCGCGGGCGAGGTGTAGATGTGCGAGACGCCCAGCGCCTCGAGGTAGGGCACAAGGGTGGCAGCGCGCTGCAGCGTCATGCCTTCCCGCAGCTGGAGGCGGTAGGTCGCCCTCGGGGCCACCCGCGGTGCGGGACCCGACATCCGGCGGGCGGGCCGCTCCCCTCGCCCTCCGCTCACCAGAGTCTTCGCAGGAGCATCAGCGAACGGCCTTCCAGCGGGACTTCGGTGCCAGCCTTCAGCGAACGCTCCTCGGGATCGCCGCTGGCACTGCCCTCCGCGGAGATCCAGGCGAAGCCGGTGTCGACCACGACTTCCCACTGTTCGCCCCAGGGGCCGACGGGGATCGTGAACGCGCCCGGAGCAGGGTCGGCATTGAGCAACAGGAAAAAGGAGTCGTCGGCGACTTTCTCTCCGCGTGCATCAGGCGTCGCAATGGCATCGCCGTTCAGGAACACCGCCATGGAGCGGGCCGCGCCTTCATCCCACTCGTCGTCGGGCATGCGTTCGCCTTCGGGAGTGAACCATCCGATATCGGTCACCTCCGAGCCCATGACGGGCCGGCCCTGGAAGAAGCGGCGACGGCGGAAGGTCGGGTGCTTCCGCCGCAGGGCGGCCACGCTCCGCACGAACTGGAGGAGAACGAAGTTCTCGTCCACTCCGCTCCAGTCGACCCACGAAATCTCGTTGTCCTGGCAATACGCGTTGTTGTTGCCGCCCTGGGTGCGGCCCATCTCGTCGCCGGCGACCAGCATTGGGACGCCCTGCGACAACAGAAGCGTGGCGAGAAGATTGCGCTTCTGCCGCTCCCGTAGGGCCATCACTTCGAGATCGTCGGTGGGGCCTTCTACTCCGCAGTTCCAGGAGCGGTTGTGGCTCTCACCGTCCTGGTTGTTCTCACCATTCGCCTCGTTGTGCTTTTCGTTGTACGAGACAAGGTCGTGCATGGTGAAGCCATCGTGAGCCGTGACGAAGTTGATACTGGCCGACGGGCTGCGGCCGTTGTCCGCATAGAGGTCCGAAGAGCCGGTGAGGCGGTAGGCCATCTCGGCGCGCGTCCGCGGCTCGCCCCTCCAGTAGTCGCGCACCGCGTCGCGGTATTTGCCGTTCCACTCGGACCACAGAGGTGGGAAGTTGCCGACCTGATAACCACCTTCACCCACGTCCCAGGGCTCGGCGATGAGCTTCACCTGACGAATGACCGGGTCCTGCTGTATGAGATCGAAGAAGGCGGACAGTCGGTCGACATCGTGCAGCTCGCGGGCCAGGGTCGCGGCCAAGTCGAAACGGAACCCGTCGACGTGCATCTCCGTGACCCAGTAGCGGAGGCTGTCCATGATCAGCTGCAGCACATTGGGGTGCCGCATGTTGAGTGAGTTCCCGGTGCCGGTGTAGTCCATATAGAACCGGGGGTCCTCCGCCATAAGGCGGTAATACGCCGCGTTGTCGAGGCCCTTGAAGCCAAGAGTCGGGCCGAGATGATTTCCTTCGGCGGTGTGGTTGTAGACCACGTCCAGGATCACCTCGATGCCCGCTTCGTGCATGGTGCGCACCAGGTTCTTGAACTCCTGGACCTGCTGCCCCAGCGTCCCGGCCGACGAGTACCCGCCGTGCGGAGCGAGATAGGAGATCGAGTTGTAGCCCCAGTAGTTGCGCAGTCCCATCTCGACCAGCCGGTGATCGTGAATGAAGTGGTGCACCGGCATCAACTCGACTGCACTGACGTTGAGCGACTTCAGGTGCTCGATGACGGGAGGGGTGGCTAGGCCGGCGTAGGTGCCCCGCAGCTCCTCCGGCACGTCCGGATGCAGCTGGGTGAAGCCTTTGACGTGCAGTTCGTAGAGCAAGGTCTCGTGCCAGGGAGTACGCGGCGGACGATCGTTGGCCCAATCGAAGAAGGGATTGACCACCACGGCCTTGGGGGCGAAGGGACCACTGTCGGAGGCCTCCAGCTCTGTGCCGGTCGAGTCGCCCAATTCGTAACCGAAGACCGATTCGTGCCAATCAACATCGCCGTGGACCGCTTTGGCGTATGGATCGAGAAGGAGCTTGGCCGCGTTGCATCGGTGCCCGTACTCGGGGGCCCACGGCCCCTGGACCCGATATCCGTAACGCTGGCCCGGGCCCACATTGGGGAGGTAGCCGTGCCAGGTGTGGCCGTCGACCTCGGGAAGTTCGACCTTCCACTCGGTTCCGTCCTCGTCGAACAGGCACAACTCCACGCCCTCCGCGACCTCGGAGAACACGGCGAAGTTGGTGCCGGTTCCGTCGAAGGTCGCGCCCAAGGGGTAGGGCTGACCCGGCCAAACGCGCATGAGGATCGAACCTACCCAATGTCCCTGGCGGCTAGGCACCCCAACCCAGCCGCTACGGCGCGTGGGGCCCACCCCATGCCCGCCGGCATCTGGGTCACTAGTCTTGGCGATGCGCTTCAGGGCGCACCCGGTCCGCGGGAAGGGCTGAGCCCACCTGAAATGAGCTTCACAACTTCATCGGTACCTCTTTTCGAGGCCTGAGGATGCGGACGGCAGGCGTTCTTCGAAAGGAGGGCCGTCGTGGCCTTGCTGTGTTTACCCGACAACCCGAGCCTGGAGCAGCTGAAGAACCAGGCCCGCGACCTCCAGCGTGCCGTCGAGTCGGGTGACGCCGAAGCACGCGAGCTCATCGAATCCGGCCATCCGCGGTCGACCGGGGCCCTTAGCGCTGACGGGAAGCTGAAGCTGGCGGACGCGCAGCTGGCGACGGCGCGCCTCTACGGCTTCCCCAGCTGGCCCCGCATGGCAGAGGTGGTGGAAGAGATCGTGCGCTGGACCCGTAACCCGCATCGGGTCGAGGAGTCCGCCGACGAAGCGGACGAGTTCCTGCGCCTTGCCTGCCTGACGTATGGCGGTGACGACCTCGAGCGACACCGGCAAGCGCAGGCCATGCTCGCCGCGAAGCCGGAGTTGAATGAGCGGGGCATCCACGCGGCCGCGGCCGCCGGGAATCTCGAAGTCGTGGAACGACTGATCGCGGCCGATCCCGCCTGCGTGAACGCGCTGGGCGGGCCCTTCGACTGGGAGCCGCTGTTGTACCTCTGCTACTCCCGCATCGACGACGGAGCAGGCGGATCGAGAGCGGTCCGGTCGGCGGGGGCGCTCCTACGCGCCGGCGCCGACCCGGACGCGGGCTACCTCTGGGCCGGGATGACCTCGCCCTTCACCGCGTTGACCGGCGCATTCGGCGAGGGCGAGGATCGGCACAACCAGCCACCACATCAGGCCTCCATGGCACTGGCCACGGTGCTCCTGATGCATGGCGCCGATCCGAACGACGCGCAGGCGCTCTACAACCGGTCGTGGAGCAGAAGCGACGAGCACCTGGAGTTGTTGGTCGCGCGGGGCCTGGGGAAGGGTGATGGCGGGCCGTGGCACAAGAGATTGGGTGAGACCCACCAGACACCCAAGGAGATGGTCGACGAGGAGCTCGTAAAGGCGGCCGCGATGGGCCGGGCCAACCGAGCCCGTCTCATGCTGGAAGCGGGCGCCGACCCGGGCGCTCGAGGCGCCCACCCCTTACACGGGGGTCGGACCGCTTACGAGCTAGCTGTTCTCAACGGCAATACCGAGATCGCAGCGATGCTGGAGAGCGCTGGCGCGCACGCTCCACAGCTGGCGCCGCTCGAGATCTTCGTCTCGCATTGCCTCCGCCACGAACGGCGCGGCATGGATGAACTGCTCGCGAAGCATCCAGAGCTCCTCGAAGACGCGAAGCGCCTGCACCCCGGCCTGCTCCGCCAGGCCGCGGAACTCGGACGTCAGATGTCCGTGCGACTTCTCGTCGACCTCGGTTTCGACATCAACCACGTCGAGCGGGTGACCGCGCTACACGAAGCGGCCTGGCGGGGAGACGTGGAGATGGCGCGGCTTCTGATCGGGTTGGGAGCCGACCCCACGATCAAGGATCACGAACACGACTCCACGCCCAGGGGCTGGGCACTTCACAGCCACCACCAGGAGGTGGCGGACTATCTGGTGTCGGTCGGGGGGTAAGACCTCCGTATGCCCGATATCGACGACCCGGAAGTCGACAAGCAGGTCGAAAGCGACACCCTCGACGAGGAGGGCTCCAAGACCGTCGCCCAGCAGAACGTAGGCCCGGAGTCAATCGGCGGCGGCGAGTGGCCGGATCCCGACACTCCCCCTCGGGGCCCTTCGCCCGGCACCGCCGCGACCGGCGCGGGCACCGAGGACTCGTCCGAAGACGCTCAGTTCAAAGACGTTCTGGACGCCGACCCCGTCCGCGGTGGTTCGAGCTCGCAGGGCCACGCCGACCCCGCGGATCGCGCCGACGGCGGCGCTACAAACGATCGAGCAGCTGAGTCTTCTTGACGTCGAACTCGGCCTGGGAGATCACGCCGCGCTGACGTAGCTCGTCGAGCTTCTCGATCTGCTCGGGGATGGTCAGGTCGCGCCGATCCATGGCCCGGGTCGCCGCGGTAACCGTGCTGTTCTCCATCGCGCCGTAGATCTCGTGCTGCACCCGGAACGGCCGGGCCACGTCCTCGATCAGGTGGCCGCGGTCTCCGCCCGTCTCGATGGCCAGGTCGCCCGCGCCCAGCAAGCGCTCGAGAATCGTCTGGCTGCAGGAGATGTCGTGGACCCGCTCGAGCGTGACCTGCCAGTGCTTCTTGGCGACGACGCCGTGCCTCGTCATCACCCGGTCCGTCGTCACCGTGAGGCGCGACGTCGTCCATTGCAGCCAGCGGACCGCCAACCACAACGCGCCCAGGATCCCGAGAGCCAGCGACAGCAACATCGGGATTCGGTCGGGCCGGCCGACATCTCTCACAAACACTGCGGCGATAAGCCCGATCAAGCTGATCAGCGCGGGGCCGAACAACATCTTCGGATGGGGTCGGGCGTCGAGCAGCACCTGCTCGTCGGGGCCGAGGAGGTCCTCCCGGGGCGCCACGTCAGTCCCAGCCCAGCTCGTGGAGGCGCTCTTCGGGAATCCCGAAGTGATGCGCGACCTCGTGCACGACGGTGGTCAGTACTTCCTCCCGGACCTGCTCGGCGGTCTCGCACGACGCGCAGATGCTCCGGCGAAAGATGGTGATGCAATCCGGAGCGACCAGCCCGCCGTAGTCGTCGCGCTCGGTGAGGGGGACTCCTTCATAGAGACCGAGAAGTTCCCCGGGCTCGGTGTCGTGGTCCACCACGATGGCCACGTTGTCCATGAGCTTGGCCAGCTCGTCCGGCAGTTCGTCGAGCGCGTCGACGACAAGGTCCTCGAACGGCTCGGGGTCGATGTCGACGGTCATGGCCTCAACCGAGCTTCGAGGCGATGGTGCCCGCGGACCGGAGCGCGGTGCCGTCCGCGCCCTGGGTCGACCAATGGACGGAGGGGCGAGCGGCGGCCTCCGCGATCAGATCGTCGAGGAGCTGAACGAATGGCACCGCGGGCGTGGCCGCCTCCCAGAGGTATTTCGACAGGGAGCCCGGGATGGTGTTGATCTCGTTCACCAGCAGGTCGCCCGCGTTCTCATCCCAGAGGAAGTCGATACGAGAGACGCCCCGCAAGCCGACGAGCCCGCCCAGGGCTTGGCCGCACTCGATCACCCGCGCCTCGATGTCGGACGGCAGGATCGCCGGGAGCTCCCGCGGGGCGGACGCCATCCCTTCGCCGCCGACGTACTTGTCGGCGTACCCCAGAATCCCGCCTTTGCCGCCCGCGGCGCGTACGGGCTTTTCGATCGGTGACAGGGACAGCGCCGGCCAAGCGCGCACGGACACCTGCACGTCGACGGCATCGCCCCGCCAGGGCTCGGCGATTGCGCCGGCGCGGAGGTGAACGGAGTTCGACGCGAGAGCCAGCGCGGCCTGCCAATCGGCGACCACTTCGATACCGATCGACGATCCGCCAAAGCGTGGCTTGATGATGTACGGAGCGTCGAACGCCGGCTTGTTGTCGCCCGCGACATCGACTGCCACGCGAGGCAAGGTCGGTAGCCCGGCGCTCTCGACCACCGAGCCGAAGGCCAGCTTGTCCATCCCGAGCGCGGCGCCCGCGGCGGTGGGACCGGCATAAGTGATTCCGCTCAGGTCGAGCGCGGCCTGTATCGATCCGTCCTCGCCCGGACCGCCGTGGCAGCAGACGAGCACCACGCCGGTCTCGAGCTGCTTGCCGGGCCGACCGAGGCGTCCGGGTGCGACGAGGCCTTCGCCGACGATCAAGCGCAAAGGGGTCGCCCCGACGGCGTCGCCCCCCTTGAGGAACGCTTCGGCTTCGAGCTCCGGCCGGACGTCGCCGAACTCCCCTGTCTTCGACCAGTAGACGGCGCGGACCTTTCGTCCGCCGCTCGAAAGCGCACGGGCCGCTTGGAGCCCAGTGAGGATGCTGATGTCGTGCTCCGGCGATGGACCGCCGAACAGGACGGTGACGGCTTCACTCACGACCCAATCCTGTCAGCGCCCGCGGCTAGAGCTGGTCCAACACCTCATGGTGCTCTGGGAAGCGGCCCTCCTTCTTCTTGGAGAAGAGCAGCTCCTTGTCGCGCGTCACTTCGAAGACGCCGCCCGAGGACGGGATCAGGGTCAGCGTGGCGACGTCGCGCTCGCGAGTTTCAAGGATGGCAGCCGCCAGACCGACGGCCTTGTCTGCGTACCCTCAGACAGCGCAGTACTGAATTTCGATGTGCATGCCCTAAGGGTATGTGTCGGGTAGGTCGTTTTCGTACAGGACGGTGTCGCCGGGGCCGAGGGTCGCCTTGACCCACTCCACCGCCGCCTCGCGGTTGTGGGTCGTGACCGTCTCCAGCCCGGCGATCTTCGCGCCGCGCAGCAGGGCTCGCCGGTTGGTGCGGCCGACCACCACCAAGGTCGAAGCCACCTCCGATGACGCCGCGGCGAAGGCCTCGTTCGCTTCATCCTGCAGTGGTCCGAGCTCGACCATCCCCGGTGTGACTACCACCCGTCGACCGTCGCCGTCCGCGGTGTGCAGCGCGTCGAGTGCCCTCAGTGCGCCGGCGGGGTTCGAGTTGAAGGTGTCGTCGAGGATGGTGAATCCCTTGGCACCCGTGGAGCGCGACAGACGATGGTCCGGGACCGGCAGCGGCTGCGAGAGTCGCCCGCTTACATCTCGCGCATTCATTCCGCACGCCAGCGCTGCGGCTACGGCGCAGGCCAAGTTCGTCGGGGCCGCGTCCTTGGTCGCCACCTCGGCGGCCTGGGCCCCGTGGATCCTCACTTGCGCGGAGCCGTCGTCGCCCGGGATGACCGCAACATCGGCGCCGGGATCGACGGCCGAGCAGCGCCACACGGTCACCTCCGGCGCGGGGGCGTCCTGGCTGCCGGTAACGCGGTGCGCCAGCGCCGCGAGTCGCTCGTCGTCGACGTTCAGCACCACATGGCTGGCCCCCGAAACGATCTCGGCCTTCGAGGTCAGGGTGCGCTCGAGGGACCCAAACCGCTCGAGATGCACGGGGCCGATCGCAGTGATGACCGAGACCTGGGGCGGGAACCAGCGGCACATGTCGCGGATCTCTCCCGGGCCGTAGGTGCCCATCTCGGCAACGAACACCTCAGTCCCCGGGGCGAGCTGTTCGTTCACAGCGCGGGCCAAGCCGGCCCGGTTGTTCCAACTGGCAGGGCTGGCGAGAACGCTCTTGGACCCGGAGAGGAGATGCGCGACCAGCGCCTTCGTGGTCGTTTTCCCGTAGGAGCCGGTGATGGCCACCACTGTGGGATCGATCTCAGCCAGACGCTGCGAGGCGCGCTTGGCCCATCGGGCGGAGACCGCATTTTCGATCGGCTGCAGGAGCAGCAACGCCAAATCGATCAGGGCGGGGACCCCCATGGCGGTGACTGCGCCGGAAATCGACAGGGGCACACCCATTCCGATCGTGAGAAACGCGACCGCAGCGACCTGCAGGACGAGCCACGTGATTGCGAGGGTGCGCATCCGCCGCGTGGGGCGAATCTTCGACGTGCGGCCCACCAGGGGCAACCCGAACGGACCGATGCCGACGAGCAGCAGGGACACGAACCCACCGACCGGACCGAGCACGAGCACCGCAACCGCGACCCCTGCAATTACGCCGTTGACCAGAAGTCCGGACCACCATCTAGACGCGACCAGCAGCACGGACCCGGGTAGGTAGTGCTCCACCTGAGCGACCCTCAACCATCGATATCCCGTGACTGCGGTTACAACGGCAGTCAGCACCAAGGCGAGAACGCCCGTCATGCCGGCTCGTTCAGCCCGACGAGCACGCGCCGGAGCCTCTCGGGAGCTTCCGCCGGCGTGTCGTGTCCGACGCCCTCCAGCCGGGTCAGATTGGCGGCTGGAGCGAGGTCGCAGACGGTAAGAGCCACCGAGACCGGAACATCGTGGTCGTTCTCCCCCCAGACCAGCTCGATGGGCACCGAGAGGCTGGGCAGGAGGTCCGCCACATCCTCGTTGACCACTCGCACCAGCGTGTCGCGCATGACCCCGCTCGCGGCTCGATAGTCCGCGGAACCACGCGCGTTTCGCAGCTCCTCCATTTTCGAATCCCGAAGCAGCCCGCGGGCATTGAGCCATCTCGCGACGCGGAACGCGAGCGGCGGCTTGGCCCCGCCACGGGTCCGCACCAGCGGCGAGCCGGTCACCACGAGAGCCCGCACCGCCTCGGGGCCGACGGCCGAAGCGAGACGCACGGCCACGGAGCCGCCAAAGGAGTGGCCGAGCAGGACGATGGGCTGACCCATTTCGTTCAAGACCGGCCGTACCGCGTCTGCATACTCTCCGAGACCCCACGCCGCCTCCGGGGGTGGCGTGGCGCCGAACCCGGGCAGGTCGAGGGCTATCGCGTCGAACCCTTCCAGCACTTGGGACCAATCCCCGTGGCTGCGGCCCCACCCATGTAGCGCCAGGACCCGAGGCGTCCCCGACCCGTACCGCTCCCCGAAGAGCCGACCCCCGGCGAAAGCGCTCAACATCGGGGTCAAACCTAAGTGACCGAGCCAGACCGCCCTCGTCACTGCCCGGGCGGGCGCCCCAACCCGCCCTCCTCCCGAGCGTGGGGCCCCACCCCCACGCCGGGCCGTGTCACTGCCCACCCCTACGCTGGCTCCGATGACAGCTGGGGCGGCGGACCGGCTTCTCGACGACCTCGATGAGGCGCAGAGAGAGGCCGTCGTTTCGGATGGCGCCCCGCTCGTCGTCCTGGCCGGGGCGGGCTCTGGGAAAACCCGCGTCCTCACCCGGCGGATCGCCTGGCGATGCGCCACCGGATCGGCCGACGCCCGCCACGTGCTGGCCATCACCTTCACCCGGAAGGCGGCGGGTGAGCTGCGCTCCCGCCTACGCAAACTCGGCGGGACGCCGGTCACCGCGGGCACCTTCCACTCCATCGCCCTCGCTCAACTCCGACAACGAGACGCGGACGCCGGCCGGCGATCCCCCGAGATCCTCGATCGCAAGGCCCGACTGCTCGGGTCGCTGCTGTCCCGGGCCGGAGTCCGCCGCTCGGGAGCGACGCCCGCGTTCGAGATGGCCGCAGAGATCGAGTGGGCCAAAGCTCGGATGATCGAGCCAGCGCGGTACCTGGCCGAGGCGGCCAAGGCGGGTCGGGGCACATCGTTGGAGCCGAAGCTCGTAGCGGACCTATTCGCGCGCTACGAGGAGGAGAAGAAGCGGCGCGGCCTCGTCGACTTCGACGACTTATTGATCAGTTGTGCCGATGCCCTGGAAGGTGACGCGGAGTGGGCCGCCGCCCAGCGCTGGCGCTGGCGACACTTCTTCGTCGACGAGTACCAGGACGTGAACCCGCTACAAATTCGGCTGCTCGCCGCATGGCGGGGCGAGCGGCCCGACCTTTGCGTGGTGGGAGACCCGGACCAGTCGATCTACTCCTGGAACGGAGCGGAGGCCGGCGAGCTACCCAACTTCGCGGACCGCAACCCGGGAACCACCGTCGTTCGCCTTCGCGCCAACTACCGCTGCCCGGCGCCGGTTCTGGCGGCGGCGCGCGCCGCACTTGGCCCCGTCGGGCGCTCCGATCCGCTGCCCGCCCGCCGCGACGGCTCTTCGGCTCCGGTCGAGATCCGCTCCTTCAACGACGAGGAGGCAGAGGCCACTGGCATCGCGTCGATCGTGCGAGCCCGTCATGTGGCGCGGCGGTGGTCCGACGCGGCCGTCCTCGTTCGAACCAATGCCCAGGCCGTCCCCATCCAGCGGGCGCTCACCGCGGCGGGGGTTCCATGCCGCGTACGCGGGGGTGGCCTTCTCCGCGAGCCCGAGGTTCGCGACGCGCTCGGCGCGCTCAGACGACAAGGCGGGCTCGACGAGTGGACGGACGCGACCGAAGCTCTGGCCACGGAAGCCGCCCCGGACCGGGCCGCCAATCTCGAAGCACTCGTGACGTTGGCGCGGGAGTTTCGCTCCCTCGACCCGGGCGGCGGAGGTCCTGCGTTCCTCACCTGGCTCGCCGACGCGGCCGGCGACGAGGTCTCGGGGGCCGAAGCGGACGCGGTCGAGATCAGCTCCTTCCACCGGGCCAAGGGCCTCGAATGGGAGGTCGTTGTGGTAGCCGGAGTAGAGGAGGGATACGTCCCGCACTACCTCTCCGAGGCCGACGAAGCCCTTGCGGAGGAGCGCCGCCTGCTCTATGTCGCCTGCACCCGTGCCTCCAGCGACCTCATCCTCACCTGGGCCCGGAAGCGATCATTCGGTTCTCACGAGCGGCGCCGCGAACCGTCGCCGTGGCTTGACGCCATCGAGGCCCTCGACGGCAAGAAGCGGGTGCGGCCCGAACGCCGTCCGGAGCCATCCCGCCAGGCCCGCGCCCCGGTGGGCGTCGATGCCGCAGACGCAGACCTCTACGAGGCCCTGCGGACCTGGCGGCTGGGCGTGTCGCGGTCATCGAACGTGCCCGCGTACGTGGTCTTCGCCGACGCCACCCTCGCGGCGATCGCCGCGGCCCGCCCGCGTGATGCCCGGGGTCTCCTCAAGCTGCCCGGAGTTGGCCCCGTGAAGATCGATCGCTTCGGTAAGCAGGTGCTCGAGGTCGTGGCGTCGCATCAGCGAGGGGGCTGACGTGCGGTTCCGGATCGTGCAGGACTTCGACGCCGGCGCCGACGCGGTGCAGGCGGCATACCTCGACCCGACCTTCCTGGACTCCATGGGCTCGTTGCCCAAGCTGGGCGCCCCCCAACTGGTGAGCGAGGAACGCAAGGAGCAGGAGGTCCGCCGCCGCATCCGCTTCCACTTCGCGGGCGACCTCAATTCCGCGGTCCGTGCCGTGGTCGACCCCGCCAGGCTCACCTGGGTCGAGGAGTCCACGACCGCTCTGCCCGACCGCCGGACGACCTGGGTCATCCGGCCCGACCACTACGCCGACAAGCTGGCCGGCCACGGAGAATCCGTCATCGAGGCGGTCGATGAGGCGTCCAGCCGCCGGATCACGACCGGCGAAGTGAAGGTGAAAGTGTTCCTCGTGGGGTCCAAGGTCGAAGGCGCGATCGTCAGCGGGATGGAGGAGCACGCGATCCTCGAGCGGAAGGCGATTCTCGCTCATCTAGGGGGTTGACCCCGGGGTCCCGCGGCGCGACAACTGGACCGTGAGCAGTTTCTGGGCGACCGACGACGGCTGGCCGTATGCCGACACCGTCGACGACGTCATGGAGCTCGACGGGGAGCCCGACGACGACATGTTGTCCCTGCTCACCTCGCACCACGTGCTCGACGGACTCGATGAAACCGAGCGCAACGTGGTTGCGGCCCGGTTCGGGCTTGGAGGACGCGGAGTAAGTACCATGAAGGAGCTGCAGGCCACCACAGGCATGCCCCGCGACGTCCTGCGCAGCGCCCTCGGAAGCGGTTTGGAGAAGTTGAGGGTGAACCTCGGAGTACACGGGGCCGGATACCGGAACACGGACTGACTATGTGGATGTCAATCGAAGTGATCGACGGCGCTTTCGGCGCCGGTAGATGGGCCGACGCCCACGCGGACACCCTGATCGAGGCCGCCCTGAGGCACGACGCCTCCGACTGGGGCTGGCACCGCCACACGTGGGGCGTGGTCTTCGAGATCGAGTTCGCCGACGACGCCGCCTGGGAGCGCTACCGGCAGTCCGCCGCGGTGCGCTCCGCCCTCGAAGACGTGCCCGATCCGGTCTTCGGGCTGATCATCTATCGCGGCCGGGGCGGATCCTCCGGTACTCGCAGCCCCCGCAAGCCACGGCCCCTCATCGGCGCCGGGGCGGCCGAGCTGCCCCTGCCCGAATCGATCGAGGAAGTCCTCGGCGCCCTCGGCACCTACCGCGACACCATCGCCCCGGAGGAACCCCGCCGGGTAGCCGTCGGTCGCGTCGCCTAGAGCTCGAAGTCGATCAACACCGGCGCGTGGTCGCTGGGCGACTTGCCCTTCCGCGCGTTGCGATCGATGAGTCCCCAGGTTGCGGCCTTGGCCATCTGCCGGCTGACCAGGATCAGGTCGATCCGCATGCCCCTGTGCTGGTGGAAGTCGCCGGCCCGGTAGTCCCACCAGGTGTACAGGCGCTCCTGGTCGTAGATCTCCCGAAACGCATCGACCAGGCCCCACGCGCACAGTTCGCCGATCGCGGCGCGCTCCGCGGCGCTCGTGTGCGTCGTCTTACGGAATTTGGCCGGATCGAACACATCTCGGTCATCCGGGGCCACGTTGAAGTCGCCGCACACCGCGACCCGGCCATCCGGATCGCATGTCTCGAGCAGATGATCGCGTAGCTCGCCGAGCCACTCCAACTTGGCCTGGTAGTGCTCGCTGTCCAGGCTTCGCCCGTTGGGCACATAGACGCTCGAAACGCGGACCCCGCCACACGTCGCAGATATCAGACGGCTCTCGACCGTCTCGTCCTCCGTCGTGCCTGCGAAACCGGCGACTACGGACTCCATCCCGACGCGGCTGAGAATGGCTACCCCGTTCCACCGGCCGGAGCCGTGATGGGCCGACTCGTAGCCGAGCGCCTGGAAGGCCATGGACGGGAACGCCGAATCCGCCATCTTCGTCTCCTGCATGCACAGCACATCGGGCTGGGCGTACGAGAGCCACTCCTCGACCCGCTCCATTCGGGCCTTGAGGGAGTTGACGTTCCAGGTGGCGATCCGCAATGCGATCAGCCCGTTCTAGCGCCTCGCCGCGCCGGCTTTCTTGGCTGCCGTCTTTTTGGCGCCCGTCCCGCCCGCCTTCTTCGCCGTCGACTTGGAAGCGGCCGTCTTCGTGGCCGCCGTCTTCTTCGCGGCGGACTTCCTCGCCGGAGCCTTGGTCCCGGACTTCGTCGCCGCCTTCTTGGCCACTGCCTTGGTCGTGACTCCCTTCTGGCTGGTCGACTTCTTCGTCGTCGCCTTCTTGGCGACCGCCTGCTTGGCCACGCTCTTCACCGCGGCCTTCTTCGGCGCGGCTTTCTTGTCCGTCGCTTTCTTGGCCGTCGCCTTCGGTGCCGTCGCCTTGGGCGCGCTCGCGGACACCGCCTTCTTGGTCGTGGCCTTCTTGGCGTTGGTCTTCTTGGCGTTGGTCTTCTTGGCGGTGGCCTTCTTGGCGGTGGCCTTCTTCGGGGCCGTCTTCTTCGTGGTGGGCTTCGTCGGGGCCGCCTTCTGTGCGGTCACCTCCGCGGGACGCTCCGCGTCCGCCGACTCGGGCCGCCGGCGCCCGGCGCGCTTGGTCGGGCCGGTGCGGGCGACGTGCGCCTCCGTGATCTCGGCTTCCACGGTCTCCGAGGTGGGCGACCCCGAAACGTGCGCATGGCCCGGCAGCGCGAGTTCGATTCCCCGGCGCAGCGGGTCGAGGGCCTGGACCACGAAAGTGCGGGTCTCGCCTCGGCTCAGCACTTCGCGAGCAGCGCGTGGCGGAGGGTCGCCCAACGCCGAAAGCGGCACATAACAGCGAACTTCGCCGGCCTGCACGAAGGCGCCGTGACTCGAGAACTCCCCGACCTCGCCTTCGAGCTCGCTGCCGAGCGGATGAGCGCTGACGAACGTCAAGAATGGGAGCGGGTCATTCAGCGGATCACTCGGCGCGCCGCGGCCCCGCCGACGGCGACGGCGCCGGCCGTCTCCCCCCGGCTCGGTCGCTTCCTCGGTCGCCTCTGCGATGGCTTTTTGCTTGGCCTCGGGACGGGGAGCCCGCCGCTTCTGTTCGCGCTTGGCCTCCTGCACGGACTGGCGGCTCTTCGGGCCTCGCACCGGCGAGCGCGGCGTGAAAATCCAGCCGACGCCCGCCACGGGCACGCCGCCGATCAGCCGACCCGTGGTGAAGAGCCAGTCGTGCTCGCCGTGGAACTCCTGGAAGGAGTCGTTCGAAAGCACCGTCGCGCCCGTCTTCTCGGCGATGCGCAACAGAAAGGCGTCGCCTCGCCCGATGGCGCCGGCCGGCGGCGACACCATCTCGCCCGCCGCCCGTGCCTCCTCGAACAGCTGGCGCTCGGAATCGTCGATCCGGTGCCCGAAAGTGGCGTCGACGACGACCGTGATGTCTGCGTTGGGGTGCTCGGCCAGGTACGCCCGCACCGCTTCGTCCAGCTGGGCGAGGCTGGGCGACGAGCGCCCTTCGGTCGCGATATTCGATCCGTCGACCACGACCTTGTTGCCGGCTGCCATTTGGAGGTAGTCAACCACGCGCCTTTGCGCCTTCGGTGCATGCCGTGATCGGGCCCGTCTGAGTGAGACAAAAGACCACGTCGGCCTCAAGGTCTGGTCATTTCGCGCCGTTACACTCGTAGTGGATCAATTCAGGGCTGGCTGAGCATGGAAAAGGAGTTGGACGCGTGAAGAGCGATGCCGCTACGCGGGCATCGTCGGGGGGCAGGCTCCTCCTTTTCAGCGCGCTCGGCGCCCTGATCGCGGTCGCCGGGCTCGGCATCCTGATCGCTCGCCCCTCCACGGCCAGTTCGCTGGCCACCCTCGACGTCATCGAAGAATCGGTCGAGGTCCGCGGCGCGGGCCTGGACGATTTCCGGCCGGCCTCCTCTGGCTACACGCTGTCCGAGGGTGCGACTATCCGCACCGACCGGGAGGGCCTCGCGGCCGTCGCTTATGAAGACGGTTCGCTGACCCGGATCGGACCAGCCTCGACCTACGCGATCACGACTCTCGCGACCCACGAGGGGCGGCGGGACATAGTCGGCAAGCTCGATACAGGACAAACCTTCCACCGCGTCACCAAGGCGACCGGTAGCGATTCCCGCTTCGAAGTTCAGACTTCGAACGCGGTCGCCGCCGTCCGCGGCACGGCCTTCGCGGTGCAGTGCCTGACCGCGGCGAGCTGCGAGGTCGGCGTCACCGAAGGCGTCGTCGGAGTGCGCACGCCCGAAGGTGAGGAAGTGGATGTGCCGGCCGGACACAAAGTGTCCGTCGACGACGAAGGCGACCTCGGCGAGGTCCAGCTGCTCTCGATGTCAGACCCGTGGATCGAGCAGAACGCGGACATCGACAATGTCGACTCGACTGAGGCGACGAGCGAGGACGAGCCCCAGCGCATCGAGCTGTCCGCCACTGAGGAAGAGACCGCCGAGGCCGACTCGGAAGAAGCCTCGCCCGCCGCCCAGCCCCGGAGCTCCACGTCCGATGAGGAGTCGCCGGCGCCCACCGCGGCCGGAGAGTCAGCGGACCAGCAGCCCGTGGCGTCCGAGAACCTGGCGGCGGCACAAGAGCCGTCGGCCGAGGGCCAAGCCGACGCCGCCGATCGGCCCGCGGAAACCACGACCACAACTCGCGAATCCGAAGAGTCGTCGACCACCACGACAACCGGCTCCACGACCACCACGACCAGCAGCACCACGACCACCACTCCGCCCTCGGGCACGACCTCGACCCAGCCGAGCAACACCAACGACTCCGGGTCGGATGAGTCCACTCCCACCACCGAATCCACTCCCACGACCCAATCCACTTCGACCACGGAACCCACGACCACGAGCACCACGGAACCCACGACCACCAGCACCACAGGATCGACTTCGACGACGGCGCCCCCTCAATGTCCGGCCGGCCAGGAGCGCTACGACGGAAGGTGCGTCGACGTTTGCGACTCCGGTGAGACCCGTAATGCGGCGGGCGACTGCGACGAACCTCCCTGCCCTGCCGGACAGGAAAAGGTCGGCGCCCAGTGCAAGCCGGTTTGCGGCGACAACCAGGAGCGCAACGCAGCTGGCGATTGCGTCTGCTCCGCGGGTTACGAGGGCGTGGGGGGCGGAGGGTGCGTACCCAAGTGCGGCGCGGACCAGGAGCGGGTCAACGGAACCTGTGTGGCGAAATGCGGGGCGAACGAGGTTCGCGGTGCTAACGGCGCGTGCGGCTGCGCCTCGGGCTACGAGGACGTGAACGGCTCCTGTGTGCCGCCGTGCGGCACTCACGAGGAGCGGGTCAATGGGACCTGCCAGTGCCAAGCCGGCTACGAGGACGTCGGCGGCCAATGCAAGAAGGAGTGCAAGCGTGACGAGCGCCGCGAGAACGGTGAGTGCGAGCGGTGCAAGAAGGACGAGCTCGACGGCGATGGCAACTGCAAGCCACCGTGCCCGCCCGGCCAATGCGGCTCGGCAGCGCAGAGCACGAGTTCTTGGACTGCCGGATCCTCCTCGGCGTGGGCGTCCTACGACGACAGTGAAGTGAGCGAGCCCAGCGATAGTCCGAGGTGGACCTCGTTGAGCAGCTCCAGCTGGACCGCGTCGCCCTCCTAGCTATTTGGCCACCGCTAGCCGAGGGCGCGGCGGATCAGGTCGTCCTGCTCCAGAGCGTGCATGGCCGCGGAACCCGTGGCGGGGCTGGCGGACTCGACCCGGGCCACGACGGTGACCTCGCGTCCCACCGCGTCCGCGAGGCGACGCCGTATGAAGCTGGCTGCGCCCATATTTTCCGGCTCCTCCTGGAGCCAGACGACATCGGCCTGTCCGTAACGCGCGATCACGGGGCCGAGCTGGTCGGCCGGGAACGGATAGAGCTGCTCCACCCGCACGACCGCGACCGGCGCGCCGGTTTCGTCACGCTTGGCTATGGCGTCGAACAGGACCTTGCCCGTGCCGACCACCACCCGGCGGATCGAAGCTGCCTCCTCGTCCGAGATGGTCGGGTCGTCGATGACCTCACGGAATGAGCCGCGGACCAGTTCGTCGACCGACGAGTACGCCTCGCGCGCCCGCAGCTTCGACTTCGGTGTCATGACGATCAGCGGCTTGCGAACCTCGCGTCTCACCTGCCGTCGCAACACGTGGAAGTACTGCGCCGCGGTCGTCGCGTTGACGACCTGCATGTTGCCCTCTGCGCACAGCGTCAGGAAGCGCTCCATCCGGCCCGAGGAGTGCTCAGGACCCTGGCCCTCGTAGCCATGCGGAAGTAGAAGGACCAGGCCGGACGTCTGAGCCCATTTGTCTTCCGCGGCCACGATGAACTGGTCGATGATGACCTGCCCACCGTTGTTGAAGTCCCCGAATTGCGCTTCCCATGCGACAAGCGCGTCCTTGTGCACCACCGAATACCCGTATTCGAAGCCCAGCGCCGCGAACTCGGAGAGCAGGGAGTCATAGATCCAGAAGTTGCCCTGGTTTGGGTCCAGGTTGGCCAGCGGCACGTACTCCGCGCCTGAGCGGTAGTCCACGAGCGCGGCGTGGCGGTGGCTGAAAGTGCCCCGGCGGGTGTCCTGCCCGGCGACACGCACGTCGTCGCCCTCCAAGAGGATCGATCCCATGGCGAGGGCTTCGCCCAGCGCCCAGTCGACTTCTCCCCCGGCGTAGAGCTTGGCGCGGGTCTCGATCTGACGGGCCAGCTTGGGATGAACCGTGAATCCCTCGGGTGCCTCGGTCAGCGCGGCCACGATCCGGTCGAGGACGTCGCGCTCGACTCCGGTCGTCACGGAAGGGAGAACCGTCGTGAGCGGTGTCGACGTCGGCAGTGTCGTCATCTGCGGAGGGGCCGAAGAACGGGTCTCGTCGAGCGCGGACTGCAGTCGCGCCGAGAAGTCGTCGAGCGCCCTCTCCGCTTCCTCGATGGTGATGTCCCCGCGCTTGACGAGGGCCTCGGTGTAGAGCTTGCGAACCGAACGGCGCCGTTCGATGCGCGCATACATCTGCGGCTGTGTGTAGGACGGCTCGTCGGCTTCGTTGTGACCGAACCGGCGGTAACAGACCATCTCCACCACCACGTCCTTGTGGAAGGCCTGGCGGAAGGCCAATGCCAGCTGGGCGACCCGAACGCAGGCCTCGGGGTCGTCGCCGTTCACGTGGAAGATCGGGGCCTGCACCATCTTCGCCACGTCGGTGGCGTACACCGATGATCTGGCCGATTCCGGCCCGGTGGTGAACCCGACCTGGTTGTTGATCACGAGATGGACCGTGCCGCCGGTGCGGTACCCGCGCAGCAAGGAGAGATTCAACGTCTCGGCTACTACTCCCTGACCCGCGAAGGCCGCATCGCCGTGGATGAGCAGCGGCAGCACGAGGAAGTCACGGGATCCGGACAGGTCCTGCTTGGCGCGGACCATGCCTTCCACCACGGGGTCGACGGCCTCGAGGTGCGACGGGTTCGACGCGACCGAGACCGCGATCTCCTCACCCGAGCGTCCGACGAACTTCCCGTTGGCTCCCTTGTGGTACTTGACGTCGCCCGAACCCTCGCGGGTACCGGGGTCGATATCGCCCTCGAACTCCCGGAAGAGCTCGCGATAGCTCTTGCCGACGATGTTCGCCAGAACATTCAGCCGGCCGCGGTGAGCCATCCCGATGACGACTTCATGGAGGCCGTCGACCGCGGCCGCGTCGATCACTTCGTCGAGCAAGGGAATCGCCGACTCCGCGCCTTCGAGACCGAACCGCTTATGGCCGACGTACTTGGTGTGCAGGAAGCGCTCGAAGGCTTCCGCGGCGTTGAGACGGCCGAGGAGGTGGCGTTGCTGCTCTGCAGTTATCTCCCAGCTGACGCCTTCGACGTTCTCCTGGATCCAGCGCTTCTGCTCCGGATCCTGGATGTGCATGTACTCCACGCCCACGGTGCGGCAGTAGGCGTCGCGAAGAATGCCGAGGGCGTCGCCGAGACTCATCCAGTCACGACCCGCCAGGCCGTCGACGAAGAATTCCCGGTCGAGGTCCCAGAGCGTCAGCCCATAGGTAGCGGGGTCCAGCTCGGGGTGCATCGCGGGAACCTTGGCGGTCAGCGGATCCAGGTCGGCGATGAGATGGCCGCGGACCCGATACATGTTGATCAGGGTCTGGACATGGACCTGCTTGGCAAGTCGTCCGGTGTCGCCTTCCGAGGTGCTCGGGTTGATGTCGCGCCGCCAACGCACGGGCTCGTAGGGCACCCCCATGGCGAGAAAGAGCTCGTCGTAGAACGCGTCCTTGCCCATCAGCAGGTCGGCCACCCGCTGCAGGAAGAGGCCGGATTCCGCGCCCTGGATTATGCGGTGGTCGTAAGTGGAGGTGAGGTTGAGGACCTTCGAGACGCCGACCTCCGCGAGAGTGCGGGGGTCGGCCGCCTGATACTCGGCCGGATAGTCGAGCGCGCCGACTCCGACGATCACGCCCTGGCCCGGCATGAGGCGGGGCACCGAATGCACGGTGCCGATGGTTCCGGGGTTGGTGAGCGTCATCGTCACCCCGGAGAAATCGTCGGGGCCGACCTTGCCGGTACGCACCTTGCGGATCAGTTCCTCGTAGGCGGCCCAGAACCCGGCGAAGTCGAGGGTGTCCGCGTCGCGGATAACCGGTACGAGGAGGTTGCGCGTGCCGTCCTTCTTCGGCATGTCCACCGCGATGCCGAGCCCGACGTGGGGGTGGCGGACGACCGCGGGCTTGCCGTCGGCGTCGTCGGCATAGGAGGCGCCCATCGACGGCACCGACTGAACGGCCTGGACGACCGCGTATCCGATGATGTGGGTGAAGCTGACTTTCCCGCCGCGGGAGCGCGCCAGGTAGTTGTTCAGGATCTTGCGGTTGACTTCGAGCAGCTTGGCCGGGACGGTGCGGGCGCTGGTCGCCGTGGGCACGGCCAGACTGGCTTCCATGTTCTCGACGATGCGAGCCGCCGCGCCACGCAGCGTCTGGGCCTGAGGAGTCACGGACGTGTCAGGAGTGGCGGCAGGCGCGGGAGTTACGGCGGGCGGAGCAGCCGCCACGGGCCGCAGATCGGCGGCCACCGCTTCACTGGCCGTGTCCGGCGCCCGGCCGTTACCTCGGCCGGCGTAGTCGGCGAAGAATTCCTGCCAGGAGGGACCGACCGACTCGGGGTTGCGGCGGTACTTCTCGTACATCTCGTCCACGAGCCAGTCGTTGGCCCCAAAGTTGGATGTCTCCGCCGCGTGGCCCGCTCCCCCTGAGGGGTGCTCCTCTCTACTCATCTCGTGCTCGATCGTACCGGCGTTAAGTTGGGCTCCCCGTGCCTAGCCAATTCATCTTCACCATGCGCGATCTGCGGCGCTTTCACCCGCCCGATCGAGAGGTCCTTCGAGGGATCAATCTCTCCTTCTTCCCCGGGGCGAAGATCGGCGTGATCGGCTCGAACGGATCGGGAAAGTCCTCGCTGCTGCGGATAATGGCCGGCGAGGACGACGGGTTCACGGGCGAGGCCAGGCTCACGCCGGGCTTCACCGTCGGCATGCTCCACCAGGAGCCCCCGCTCGACGAGACGACCGACGTCTGGGGCAACGTGAACGCCGGAGTGGCAGCGACGCGCTCGCTCCTCGACCGCTACGACGAGGTCGGTGCCGAGATGGGCAAACCGGACGCTGATCTCGAGGCCCTGCTCGAAGAGCAGGCCAAGCTCCAGGACCAGATCGATGCGGCCGGCGCGTGGGAGCTCGATCGCACCCTGGAAGTTGCCATGGACGCCCTGCGGTTGCCGCCGGGCGATGCGGACGTCAGCAAGCTCTCCGGCGGGGAACGCCGAAGAGTCGCGTTGTGCCGCCTGCTCCTCTCCCGGCCGGACCTGCTCCTGCTCGATGAGCCGACCAACCACCTCGACGCGGAGTCGGTCGCCTGGCTCGAGCGCTTCCTGTCGGAATACGAGGGGACGGTCGTAGCCGTCACTCACGACCGCTACTTCCTCGACAATGTCGCGGGGTGGATCCTGGAACTCGATCGCGGCTTCGGCATCCCCTGGGAGGGCAACTACACGTCGTGGCTGGAGCAGAAGGAAGCGCGCCTCGCGCAGGAGGAGAAAGAGGGCTCTGCCAAACAGCGGGCGCTGCAGCGTGAGCTGGAATGGGTTCGCATGGCGCCGCGGGCCCGCCACGCCAAGGGCAAGGCCCGCGTCTCCGCCTACGAGAAGATGGCCGCGGAAGCCGAACAGGCCACCGCGGCGCGCGGCGAGCGCCCTGACCGCCTGGAGTTGGTGATTCCCCCTGGCCCCCGTCTGGGTGACGTCGTGGTCGAGGCGGAGAGCCTCACGAAGTATTACGGCGATCGCGTCATCCTGGACGGTGCCACTTTCTCGTTGCCGCCGGGCGCGATCGTCGGCGTGGTCGGCCCCAATGGCGCGGGGAAGACGACCACGCTCCGTCTAATCACTGGAGCCGAGGAACCCGACGGTGGGCGGATCACGGTCGGGTCGACCGTCGTCACCGGATATGCCGACCAGTCGCGCGAGATCCTCGACCCCGAGTTGACGGTCTTCCAACAGATCTCCGGCGGACTCGACGAGATCATCGTCGGCAACCGCTCCTTGCACGCCCGGGCTTACGTCGCGGGATTTGGATTCAAGGGTTCGGACCAAGAGAAGAAGATCGGTCAGCTGTCGGGCGGCGAGCGCAATCGGGTGATGCTCGCGATGGTGCTGACCCGTGGCGCAAACGTCCTACTGCTCGACGAGCCCACCAACGATCTCGATGTCGACACGCTTCGCTCGCTCGAAGACGCGCTGCTGGACTTCCCCGGTTGCGCGGTGGTGGTGAGTCACGACCGCTGGTTCCTCGATCGCGTCTCGTCGCACACGTTGGCCTTCGAGGACGAGTCGCAGGTGAAGTGGTACGACGGCCCGTGGAGCGAGTACGAAGCGGACCGGCGCAAGCGCCTAGGTGCCGAGGCCGACCAACCCCACCGGATCAAATACAAGCCGCTGGCTCGTTAGAACGAGCTCCGCTACAGGCCCTGCGCCTCGCGAGCAATGCGTGCGGCCTCGCGCCGATCGACCACTCCGAGCTTTGTCAGGACATTCGAGACGTGGTTCCGTGCCGTCTTTGGCTGCATGTTGAGCTGCCTGGCGATCTCCGTGTTCGACGCCCCATCGGTCAGCAGATCGAGCACTTCACGCTCCCGCTCAGTGAGCGACGCGGTCAGAGAGTTGTGCGCGGGCGGTGCGGCGGCAATGTGACTGGCGACCTTGTCCGCCACACCAGAACCGACGACCAATTCGCCGCGAGCGACGGCCTCGACCGCTCGCACAACCTGAACCGGATCAGCACCCTTGAGCACGTAACCCGTCGCGCCGGCGGAAATGGCCCTTCTCACTGAATCGCCGTCCTCGCTCATGGTGAGAACCAGCACTGCCACGCCGGGAGCACGCTCCTTGATGCGGCGGGTCGCCTCGGCCCCGCTCGCGTCGGGCAGGTTGAGATCCATGACGACTACTTCAGGCCGATGAGCAAGGGCGGCGGCCACGGCATCATCGGCGCTTGCCGCCTCGGCGACGACCTCGATGTCGCCTGAACTCTCCAGCAGAGCGCTGAGTCCGGCGCGCACAACCGGGTGGTCGTCCACAACGACCACCCTCAGCGCTACCACCGTGGCACCGTCATTGTGACGATCGTGCCAGTCGGCGTGGGCCGCACCTCGCAGGCGCCGCCGACCTCGGTCGCTCGCCGCGACATGGACCGCAAGCCCGTTCCGGACTCGTCGAACGGCCCGGCTCCGCCGATGCCGTCATCCGTGACGGTCAGGACAATATGCTCCCCGGTCACTTGCAGGCGGGCTTCGCATCGGCTCGCCGCCGCATGTCGCAGGGCGTTACTGATGGCTTCCAGCGCAACGCGGTAAATCGCGAGCTCGACGGTCGTGGGCAGAGAATCGGTTTCGCCGCACGACACCACTGTGACTGCGGTGGCGCCAGCCGAGGAGGTTCGGGCGAAAGCTCGCAAAGCCTCCACGAGACCCAACTCCTCCAGGGCGTGCGGGCGAACGTCTGCAGCCAGGCGGCGCATCTCCCGCACGGAAGAGGCCAAATCGTCGCTCGCCTGAGCTAGTAGGCCGCGGTCCCGTTCGTCCTTCAATCGCTCGGACACGGCGCGGACCGCGTAGCTGGCTCCCGTCACACGTGCCGCGAGCTCATCGTGAATGTCCCGCCGGAGCCGATCACGATCGGCGTCGATCACCGCCCGCGACCGGTCCCGTTCCTGCTCGAGTTCGGCGGCGTGGGAAGCGGCGCGGAGCGCGAGTGCGGCTTGTGTGGCGAGATGCGTTGCCACATCGACTTCCCGCGGGTCTAAATCCTCGGAGGGCGACCTCATGGCGAGAACCAGCGTTCCGAGCCCGCCAGCCACCCCCAACGGGAGCTCGCGGGTCGGAACCCGCGCCTCAGACCCGACGCGGGCGAGCGCACCGCCGCCAGGACTGCGGACTTCTACCCAGGGCAGGTCCAGTGCCGACCTGGTGCTCTCGCATAGGGCGCGGGCAACCGCGACTGGTCCGGGAGCGTGCTCGAGCTCGCGTCCCAGCGCCTTGGCCGTATCGAACGGGTCCGCCTGCACACGAAAGCGACGGTCGACCTCCGCCCGGACCCGAAGCAGAACGGGCTGACTCAGGATCCCAACCAGCGCGGCCCCCGCGGCCGCAGGAAACCACGAGTTGGACCCGGCGAAGGTCCACCCGAGCCCCACTACCACCGCTGCATACGAAAGGCTCAACGCGACGAGAGTCACCACGTAG
>DATLBX010000050.1:0-9877 GCA_035526705.1 Acidimicrobiales bacterium
GGCGGGACCGTGGAGCTCGGCGGGGACACCACCGGTGAATCTGCGGCCATAGATCCGGCTCGGGTCGTGGGGTATCCGACTCTTGTAAGCGCCACCGAGTCCGCGGATCGTCTGACCTTGGCGTTCAATCGCGCCATCCTCTTTGCTTGCGGAGGCACGGTGAGTCAGCACCAGCAGTTCGCGTTCACGAGCCCCACGGGGACCTACAACCCGAGCTCCGCTGTCGCCGACGCAGGGTCAATCCAGCTAGCGCTGCCCGGAGCGGGAATCACCGCCAACGGGAGTTCGGATGGGCAACTGATCTACGGCGACTCATCCTCGGCCGTGCCTGACTGTGGCGACCTGATCGACTTCAGTGGCAACCCTGTTCGCAACCTAGGTCCGGTCGCAACCCAGGAGGCCTAGACCCCAGGTAGAAAGTGTCACGCGTGTAGGTTCTTACCTAGGTACAGATCTGTCCAGGGGAGGACCTCGCATGACCACAATTCCGAAGCTCCGGCGGCTGGCTGTCGCCATTCTGGCGGCAGCCACCGCTACGGCGGGGCTGCTTCCGCTCGGCTCGGCGCCTGCAGGCGCCGTAGCCGGCTTTACCTGGGAGCGCCTGGCCGGCGCGGACCGGTTCGACACCGCTCGGCGTATCGCCGTCGAGACATTCGGGTCGGCCAACACCGTGCTTCTGGCCAGGGCTGACATCTTCCCGGACGCGCTGTCCGGCTCCTACCTGGCGGGTTCGACCGATACCGGCGCCCCGATCCTCCTCAGCGAGGTCAACCGCATTCCACAGGCCACCAACGAAGCTCTGGCCACGCTCGGGACCGAGCGAGTAATTCTCCTCGGCGGCCCGAACGCCATCAGCTCGAACGTCGAGCAAGAACTCCGTAATCGGAACTTTGACGTCGAACGAATCGGCGGACGCGACCGGTTTGAGACCTCCCAGCAGATTGCCGAGCGCCTGGGCAGCAGCAACGTCGGCCAGGTCGACAACAACCGGACCGCCATAGTGGGCAGCGGGCGCAACTTCCCGGACGTTCTGGCTGGTGGCCCGCTCTCCTTCGCCAACCGTCTCCCCGCCATCCTCACCGACACGAACTCACTCCCGCAGCCCGCCCGAAACGCGCTGACCAACCTCGGCATCGAGCGCGTATTCCTGCTGGGCGGCCCCGCCGCCGTCAGCGCGAACGTGGAAAATCAGCTGCGCGACATGGGCATCACGGTCGAGCGACTCGGAGGCGCGAACCGTCAGGACACCGCGGTGATCATCGCGGAGACCGCGTTCAACCGTCTCGGGTTCGACGAAACACACGTGAACCTGGCGCGCGGCGACCACTTCGCTGACGCGCTTAGCGGCGGGCCCCATGCCGGCGATGAGAGCAACGGTGGCTCCGAACCCGGTTCTGCTCCGGCGCCGATCGTTCTGGCGCTGTCGCCCACGGTGCTGAGTATCGAAACCAGCGACTTCTTGACTGAACATTCCAACACCCTCCGCGACGGTCACATCTTCGGCGGAACTGCGGCGGTCTCGGATGCCGTCGCCGACGAGGCAGCTCGCGCCGCGGGAGCGGGCCGAGCCGCGGTCCAGCTGGACAACGAAAGCGTCGAGCAGGGTGGTGTTGTCACCGGCAGTGTTGCGGGCGATCCGCAGCGGGTGTTCGTTTCAGGCTGCGGTCTGAACGAGCGGGAACTGACGAGGAACTCGCAGGGCCGCTTCAGCCTCACCATTCCGGACACGCAGCCGGTGGGGCAGTGCACGCTGAGCTTCCGGATGACCTTCGCGGACGGCTCTGAAGAGGTCGACAGCTTCGGCATCACGATCACCGCACCCCTCAGGGCTTCGACCGCCGCTCCCGAACTCGTGTCGGTCTCCTTTGTTCGGCGTTTCACCCAGCCGAACACCGCGGGAGGCGTTCCTTTCGAGCAGTCGGTCATCCGCTTTACGTTCGATGAGGCCGTCACCGGTCAAGCACTGATCTCTGCCGATTCCGTGCAGAACTCGTGCACCGAAGCCACGCCGGGCTGCTCCGCGAAGTTCAAGCTGTACCGGTTCGATCAGACGCCCGACAGCACGACCAACCCCAATCCCAACCGTATTTACACGGGCCGGAACGCGCAGATCGACCCGAACGACACCAAGTCCGTGCTGGTGACTTTCGGCCAGAGCCGCGCCCCGGGATCCACCGTCGAGCGCGACATCGGCACCGCCGAGTTGCTGCAGATCACCCTCGGAGCGGTCGAGCAGAACGCGGTACGCGACGGCTCCAACGTGGCGAACCCCTACGGCGACGCCGGCCTCAACTCGCTGGTGTTCGAGCCGGGCACCACGGTGGCGCCCGACCTCGTCGACGTGACCAACTTCCGTCCCAACTTCGACACCACGAGGACCCTCGTCGACTTCGTGTTCGACGAGCCTGCGATACCGAGCGCGGCAGCGCGAACTGCGGGCGGCGGATATTTCCTGGTACTCAATGACGCCGACGTCAGCGAGCGCTCGTGCGACTTCCAGGCAGGCCCGACGGGTAGCACGACGAACGGAAGCGGTACCACCACGCACACGGTCAGCTGCCAAATCGTCGGGCTCACTCAGCTGACGGCCGCCGACGTGGCTAGAGGTGGGG
Organism: Acidimicrobiales bacterium; assembly: GCA_035526705.1. Taxonomy (GTDB): domain Bacteria; phylum Actinomycetota; class Acidimicrobiia; order Acidimicrobiales; family JAHWKP01; genus JAHWKP01. The sequence continues at coordinate 2,613 of DATLBX010000050.1, forward strand.
TGTCTACGAGCACCGTGACGTCCGGCACCTCTCGGACCTCGCCGGCCACACCCGACACCGCCACCGACAATCCCCTGCAGACCCACGACATCACGAACGAAGGCGCTACGAGCCGGCCGGACCTGGTGTCAGCCGAGTTCTTCGATGGGCGCGTCGACGGGACGACCGCCACCTTCGACCAGGTGCTCTACACCTTCGACGAGCCGGTCCTGGTTTCGGCGGATTGCGGGGGCCCATGCTTCCGCATCTACCGAGCAGACGGCAACGAGGTTCGCGGCGACGCGTTCCGGAACGCGCAGGGGAACCCGGTCGCTCCTGTCCGTTCGACGACAAACGACACCCAGGTGATCGTCACCTTCCCGGACGGCGCGATCAACGACTCGACCGGCGCGTCAGTCACGGAAGGCGCTGTGCAGGAGGCGATCGGAACTGGTGGGATCAACCGCATCAACCGGGACGACGAAGTCGACGTCCAGGGCGTGACTTTCGCGGCCGGGCTCACTACTGGGCCTGACCTCATCGCTTGCGAGCTCGAAGTGACACAGCGCGATCCGATCAGCGGCAACGCCACCGCCTTCCGCCTGGTCTTCGCCTTCGATGAGGATGTCCGCGGCGGGTCCGGCGCCACCCCGGCCGATGCCGGACCCGGACCCGACCCCGCACGCTTCTTCGTGTACGACGCCAATGGCGAGTACATCGCGCCGAGAACCGCCGGCGGCGCAGCTTCAGGCTCATCGACCCCCGTCCGCGGCGGCGCCAGCGCCGAGAACCGGGTCATCCTCACCGGCTACGCCAACCAGGCCGACCTGCGGAATGTGGCCGCCTGTGCCGTCGCAGATTCAGCTGTCGTAGATGAGGACACGGCCAGCCCCAACCCGATCGGGTACGAAGTCATCTCATAAGGACGCCTAGCTGCAGGCAATAGGGGCCACAAACGGCCCTTATTGCCTGCGCCCGGGCCACCGCACCGGTGCCGTGTCACGGCCGGGGGTGCGGTTAGGGTTCTACTTGGGTACGGCTACGGGCGGGACACCTGCCCTTCTGTCTAGAACGCCGACTTCCGAGAACCACTGAGATGGAGTGTGATGCAATGCGACGTAGCACCCGCACGTCGGTAGGAGCTATTGCGGTCCTGGCTGCGGCCCTGGCCGTAGGTCTCCTGCCGACCGCCGGGCGGGCCCAGACCCCGCTCTACTTCCCCCGTACGCAGACGCTCGACACCACGGCTTACACGCTGCGGGTCGCCGGCGCCGACCGCTACGCCACCGCCGGAGCCCTTGCTCGCGTGGCGGCGCACCACCAGCGGACGGATACCGGGTTCCCCTTCAACGAGCCCGACGCCACCGCCATCACCAAGTCCTACGGCTTCGGCACCTGCCCGCGTGCAGTCGGTATCGCCGCCGGGGACTCTGTCGCCGACGCCCTCGCAGCAGCTTCCGTCAAGGACCTGGGCCTCCTGACCACGGACAGTGGCGACCAGGTCGACACCACGGGCATCGATCTCCTTCTCACCGTCTCCGCTCGCCAAGGCGGCTTCCAGGCCGACCTCGCGGCCGAGACCTTGAACAACCTGAACGACCTCCGCGATGCGTGCGGCACGTTCGACATCCTCGTCTTCGGTGGCGAGACCGCAGTGCCCGCGCCCGCGTTCAACGCGCTGAAGGCGCTCGGCGACACGACGACTCGCATCGTCGGCACCGACCGTTTCGACACCGCCCGCAAGGTGGCCCTGGCCGTGCACGGCGTGAAGGGTCCGACTGCCGTGCCCCTTTACACCGACCCCGCGGCGCCCACCAACCTTCCCGCTGCGGTCTTCCTCGCCGAGGGATTCACGGGCGCCGACGCGCTGGCCGTAGGTCCGTACCTGGCCAACAAGAACATCCCGATCCTCTTGACCGAGACGGGCAAGCTGCCTGAGGCGACGCGGAACGCCCTCCTCGCCATTCACCCGCAGAACGTCATCGTGCTCGGCGGCCCCGCCGCTGTTTCCGACGACACGGCCAAGGCCGCAAAGCGCGCCGCCGGTATCGCTCCGCCGCCCGAGGGCGAGGAAGAGACCATCACGCGCATCTCCGGCGAGGACCGCTACCAGACGTCCATCGCAATCGCTCAGCAGCTCTTCAACGTCCAGCCCTGCTGTGACTCGGTCGACCCCACCGGTGTGGTTATCCCGGCCGAGACCGTCAGCTTCTCCAACCAGTTCATGTCCTTCGCTCGCTCCGAGGGTTCGGGCGCGGGCCACGCGGGGTTCGCCGACGCGCTTTCGTCGGCGTTCTTCCTCGACACCGCGTCCGACGTAGCCGTTCCGCCGATTCGCCGGGCGCCGCCGATCGAGACGAACGTCGCGCCGCAGAACGAGGACGGCACTTTCGGTCAGAAGCCGGTTATTGGTGGGACCGCCGGCCCCCGTCGCGCCCCGCTCCTTTTGGTTCCCCAGGGCGCGGTGCCCGAGGCAACCGCGACTTACCTCGGAGAGATCTACAGCGAGCCGGGCCGCACATCGGATGACCCGGCAGCCGAGAACCATGGCGGCTTCGGATTTGTCTTCGGTGGCGAGGCTGCCGTAGCCAGGGCCACGGAACTCGCCCTTGCACAGCTGCTTTCCGGTGGCGCGTACACCGTTGCTGAGGACGGGCCCGGGGTGCGCACCGACCTAGTCCCGTCGATGGCGCCGCCCCAGATCTTCTACACATCGCTGTCTTACGACGGGTACACCACGCCTGCCGGCCGGGGCGTGAGCGCCCGTGGCGCGTACGCCGAAGGCGCCAAGATCTGCGCCACGGGCGGCGCGCTCAAGGGCGCGCAATGGCTGGCCGCCTACGACACCGGCGCCTTTGCCGCCGCAGGCGATGTCGACTACCTCGACGGGGTCAGCCGGTTCTTCTGCTTCGACGCAGCCGAAGTCGGCTCGGCGAGGGCGCAGGTACTGGCGTTCTCCCTGTCGGGTCACGAGACCGCTCCTGCGACCGTCGACTGGTCCGGGAACGGGCTATCCCTCGACCCGCCGGCCTCCGATGACAAGGCCGACACCGTGACGAACGGCGGGAACCTGACGGCGCCCAACGAGTGCACCGATCCCGCGGGATTGATCTGCAGTGGCGGCGGCGACTCGTCAGCCACCTTCAGCGGAGTGACTGACATCGATTTCCGGGGCACCAGCTACTCCGACGCCCCGTGGACGTTGACAATGAACTTCAAGCGCGACCCCGATACCGACGTCATCACCTACACCGGCACCTTCACGGTCCGTGACGGCACGGCGCTGCTGTTCAGCGCAAGCGTCTCGGGCGAGTCCGCCACGCAGGCGTCGCCCTTCAAGTTCGCCGGCATGTACACGACCGGCCAAGGCAAGGGCGGAATGCGAGCCACAGTGACAACGCCGGCGGACGACAACTTCGTCCTCACCGACCTAGTCCTCGAGGGCACCGCCTAACAACACTTCACGACACCAAGAACGCGAAGAAGGCCCCGGTCGAAAGACCGGGGCCTTCGTTCGCCAGGAGAGGCTTGTTACGGGCTACGAGTCGGGGAGCGGCTCCAACTTCACCCGCCCGTCTTCGCCGAGCACGGGTGTGCGGTCCGGGTTGAGGACCAGCCGCTGCCGTCGTCCATCGGCGTCAAGAATTTCGTGCCCGTCGCCGTCTACCAGGTACTGACGCAGCATTCCGTCAGGCTCAACGATCGGCTTGCCGTCCGGGCCCTCGACGAGTTGCGACGTCCAAGCGCCGGTCGTCATGCCGGCCAAGGCGGAGAGAAACTCGTCGCGTGAGGCGAACCGATCAAGCACGTGTCCCGCCACCCCGCCGTTGTCCTCGAGCAACGCTTGCAAAACATGTTCCGTGCCGAGTGGAGCCTGACCGGCGATCTCCTCGGCGCGGTTCAGGACCCGATTCATTCGAGGTGTAGCGGTCATGCGGCGTCCCGGGGGAGTTCTTCGATGCCCAGGTGCTGGACGTTGGCCGCAGCGAGGGCTTGGCGGTGGCGCATGAGCGCCCACTGCGCGGACTCGTAGCAAAGGGCCGGGTGGTAGCCCCAGCGCAGTAGCTGGCGCTCCGTGGCTTCGGAGTCCTCGCCGAGCTCGAGCAACGACAGAGCGAGCTGGCGGGAGCGGCGCCGCTGGCCTTCGAGACGGGACGTACCGATCTGTCCGTCGGTCCACCGCTGGTGCGCGTCCTGCAGCACCTCGGGCAGACGAGCCAGCTGGCGCCGGTTCAGGGGCGGCACCTTGCGGCGCACGGCCAACGAGCCGGGAGCGTCCTCTCGGGCCAGCTCGAACTGCACCAGCCGAGCCAGCGCACGGGAGAACGGGGAGTGCCGGCCTCCCTGGAAGCCGACGCCGATCCGGCTGGCGGTCTCGGCCATGTCGAGGGTGAAGCCGGCCGGCGTGCGCTCCAGTCCATCGACCAGGTGACGCAGGAGCCAGGTGGTCGACGGGCCGAGGATGCCCAGCCAGTAGCGCTCGACGTAGTCGGAGCGGGGGTCGAGGCCCACCGTGTCGATAACAGTGTCGGGCCAGGGCGTAACGGTGAGGGTGGTGGTGCCAGCGGGGACGCTGAGCAGACCTTGGGTCATGGGAGCCTCCGAATTTGGGGAGCGTGAGGGCGGGGAAGCGCTTCGGTATATTTCATGCTTTTCGGTATTCTTCAGTTCTCACCGGTACTGTCAATCACTTTCCCGTGCTGCGCGCGCTCCGTGGTTCGAGGCGTTTCGGGTGCGAGACTCGGCCGGTGCCGGCGGACCTCGAGCGGGCCCGAGAGCTCGTCGCGGGGGGAGGGGTTGTCGCCCTGACGGGCGCGGGCATCTCCACCGACTCCGGGATTCCGGATTTCCGCGGCCCTCAGGGGCTGTGGACCAAGGACCCCGAAGCGGAGCGGATGTCCGACATCTCCTATTACCTGTCGGATCCGAACATCCGGAAGAAGTCCTGGCAGCATCGGCTGACCGCCCCGGCGTGGACGGCTGAGCCGAATCCGGGCCACCGGGCCTTGGTCGACCTAGAGCTAGCCGGACTGCTCACCGACCTTCTGACCCAGAACATCGACGGGCTGCACCAGCTCGCCGGCAGTTCGGCGGAGAGGGTCGTGGAGCTGCACGGCACCATGCGCGACTCGATCTGCATGACGTGCGGCGATCGACGCGACATGCAGATAGTTCTCGACCGCGTACGAGCAGGCGAGGAGGATCCTCCTTGCACGGAGTGCGGGGGCATCCTCAAGTCCGCCACGGTCAGCTTCGGCCAGCAACTCGATCCTGAGAACCTGTGGCGGGCAGAGACCGCCGCCCGGGCCGCGAACGTGTTCCTCGCGATCGGCAGCTCCCTCGGGGTGTATCCCGTCGCGGCCCTCGTACCCATCGCGGCGCAGATGGGAGCCGAAGTCATCATCGTCAACGCGGACCCGACGCCCTATGACGACCTCGCGGAGGTCGTGCTTCGCGGCTCCATCTCCGAAGTCCTGCCCCAGCTGATTCCCATCCCATGAAATTGTTCGACGGCGTGCCTCGCGCCGTTTGGTTGATCGTCGCTCTCCACGGCGCGCTGCTGGCTCTCTACAGCGTTTCGTTCGCCCCGTTCCGAGGACCGGACGAACCGCAGCACACCGACCTCGTTCGCTACGTGGCGAACGAGCGCGACTACCCGCGATACGACGAGCGCAAGCTAGGCGTCCAGATTTGGAACGCGTTCGGCATCGTGCGTTTCGACGTCCCTGCGGTGCGCAGCCGCGATCTGCCCGAGGAGGGCGCACCGCCGCGTGCGGAACGCCCGGGTTTCGACGAGCTCGGTTCGCCGCGTGCGGTGATTCCCGACGAGTCCAATCAGTTGCCCAGCCATCCACCGCTCTATTACGTGATTGCCGCGTCGGTGAGCTACGGCGCCAACGAGATCTGGGACGAGCTCGCCTTCGACCAGGAAGTCGGGATTCTTCGGCTCTTCGACGCGCTGATGGTGCTGCCGCTGCCGCTGCTCGCGTGGCTCACGGCGCGGCGTCTGGGCGCGGGTTGGAACGTTGGTCTCGCCGCGTCGGCCGCGATGCTCGCCGTGCCGCAGCTGCACCACATCGGCGCGTCGGTGACCAACGACGGCCTGTTGAACCTCCTGATCGCGCTCACCACCCTGCTCGTGGCGCGCATCGCGACGGGGGACCGTTCCTGGCGCGTCGCCGCACTCGTCGGGGTGGTCAGCGGCCTCGCCCTGCTGACCAAGGCGTTCGCGTTGTTCCTTCCCATCTGGATCCTCCTGGCCTTCGCTGTCGCGGTGAAGCACGGCTGGAAGTGGCGTGCGGCCGCGCCCCGGGCCGGAGTCGCGCTGGCGCTGGCGTTCGTGGTCGGCGGCTGGTGGTGGGCCCGCAACCTTCTCGTCTTCGGTCAGCTGCAGACGGGCATCAAGCTGCTGGCCCCCGCGCCGTCGGGCTTCGAGCCCGACGTCAGCTGGTGGCTCGGCCGGTACTTCACTCTGATGCCCTGGCGCTTCTGGGGCTCGTTCGGCTGGCTGGACGTGAACATCCCCGCGGTCCTCGCGATCGTTGCCACCGCCGCGCTGATTGCCGCCGTGATGTTCGGCATTTTCCGCGCCGGGGCGCGGCGATTGGAGCTTCTATTGATGCTCGTGCCGGCTGCAGCAATCGCGGCGATGGTCGCCATCGGTGCGTTCCAGGGTTATCTGCGCACGAGCTTCGACGAAGGATTGCAGGGCCGCTATCTCTTCCCAGGCCTCGTCGGGATGATGGTCGTAGCCGCCTGGGGTTTGCGCCGGCGTTGGGCGCCGCTCGTCGTCCTCGGTCTAGCGGGAGTGATGCAGCTCAACGCGTTGGGAACCATCCTCGGCTTCTACTGGGGAGGCGCCAACCCGATCCAGGAAATCGGCGCGGCTGTGGCTTGGTCTCCCTGGCACCCCGCAGTCCTGCTTATCGGCGCGGTCGGCCTCGTGGCCGTCGCGTCGGTGACCGTCGCCCAGCTCTTTCGGGAAGCTCGTCCCCAGGGGCTTCCGAAGGTGGCGGTGGCCGCGACTTAGCGGCTGGCGCCCCAGCGGCCGTAGTGCAGCGTTTCGCTTTTCGGCCGGCGGCCCACGCTGCTCGGCGAGCCTGAGGGGCGGTCGTCCGGGGCCGCCCAGCCCAGCGCGATGGCCCCGATCGGCTTGTAGACGTCGGGTACGCCGAGGTACTCCATGAGTTCCTTCTCGCCGGCGAAGAGTCCGAAGAACAGCGCGCCCAGACCTTCGTCGACACAGGTCAGCAGCATGTTCATCGACGCCATCGCGACGTCGATGT
>DATLBX010000051.1:0-7815 GCA_035526705.1 Acidimicrobiales bacterium
GACATCAGAGTCTCGGACTCGTGCTCGGCGAGGATGGCCCTGCCTTCCTCGGCGTTGGTTCCGTCCAGCCGGATCACGATCGGCGCCTCGATATTCACGCGGGACATGCCCTCCACGATCCCGTTGGCAACTTCTTCGCCGCGGGTGACCCCGCCGAAGATGTTGATGAAGATCGACTTGACGCGCGGATCGGAGTCGATGACTTCCAGAGCGGAGGCAACGAGGTCCGCGTTGGCGCCGCCCCCAATGTCGAGGAAGTTCGCCGCCTCTCCGCCCACCTGGTTGACGACGTCGAGCGTGCTCATGGCCAGACCGGCCCCGTTGGCCAGGATGCCGACAGAACCGTCGAGGCCGATGTACTGCAGGCCGCGCTCCTTGGCCATGCGGTCGCGGTCGTCCATCACCTGCAGGGCGCGGTACTCGTCCCACTCGGGGTGGCGGAAGGCGGCGTTGTCGTCGAGCGTCACTTTGGCGTCGAGGGCGTGCACCGTGTCGTCGGTAGTGAGCACCAACGGGTTCACCTCCGCGAGGTCGCAGTCTCCCTCGGTGAAGCACTTGTAGAGCTTCAGCAGCAGGTCCGCCGCGCCGGGGCGTGCCTTCTCGTTGAGGTTGGCCTCGTCGACCAGCTGCTTGGCCTGCGCGGCGCTGAGTCCGTCGACGGGATCGATGTGCAGCTTTGCGATCGCGGTGGGATCTTCCTCCGCTACGGCCTCGATGTCGACGCCGCCCTTGGCCGAGACCATGGCCAGATGCTTCTTGGCGGCACGGTCGAGAGTGAAGCTGGCGTAGTACTCCTCGGCGATGTCCGTGGCCTTCTCGATCCAGACGCGCTTCACGATGTGACCCTTGATGTCCATGCCGAGGATCGCAGTGGCGTGAGTGCGGACTTCGTCGGCGTCGGCGGCCAGCTTGATGCCGCCGGCTTTGCCGCGCCCACCGACCTGCACCTGCGCCTTGACGACGGCGGGATAACCGACGGCCTCGGCCGCGGCGACGGCCTCGTCGACCGTGTCGGCCGGCCGGCCGTCGGATACCGGAATCCCGAACTTGGCGAAGTACTGCTTCCCCTGATACTCGAAGAGATCCATTAGCTGACCCGCCTGGGGCCCCGCAGCCCCAGGCTCCTCCGGAGCGTGGGGGCCCCTGCCCCACACCCGGCCGTCGGTTGCGCGTGAATTCTCACTGGGATGCCAGCGCCTTCTCGCGCTTGTCGAGTGCGTCGGCCAGCCAGTCGGTGATCTCCGAGAGCGGCGCGGCGCCGGGGGTGAACACTCGGGCGACTCCCATCTCCTCGAGCTTGGGGATGTCCGCGTCGGGGATGATCCCGCCGCCGAACACCAGCACGTCGTCGAGGCCGCGCGACTTGAGCGCCTCGAGCACCTTCGGGAAGAGCGTCATGTGCGCTCCCGAAAGGAGCGAGAGTCCGAGCCCGTCTGCGTCTTCCTGCACGACGGCTTCGACAACCTGCTCCGGGGTCTGACGGAGGCCGGTGTAGATGACCTCGAAGCCCGCGTCGCGTAAGGCGCGGGCGATCACTTTGGCGCCGCGATCGTGGCCGTCGAGGCCCGGCTTGGCCACCACGATGCGATAGGGACGTTCCATCGGGGCCACATACTACGTGGGTGTCACGAGCCTCCGCCCTGGTCGTCGGCGCGTTGGTCGCGTTGGCCGGCGCGGGGCTCCTTGTGTTCGGCGCGCTGCGCTTGGCGAGCGACCCGGAGGTGGCTCGCGCCGTGGCCGACGAGACGTTCACTGTCGGCGAGGCGGAACGTCTGGCGCGAACGATCGCGGCGGGCGGACCTCTGCTCTTCCAGGACCCCTTGGAGCAGGGCGGTGACGGGCGGGGCCGCGACATCTACGTGGAGCACAAGGGGAACGACCCGACCAACGGTTGGTCGGCCGTGGAGGTGGCCACGCCAGGGACGAAGTGCCGGTTGGAGCTGGACCGCAGAACGGGCCGGTATGTCCGGCCGTGTCCCGACAACACCCGCTACCCGGCGGTCGTGGAGGGCGGAGTAGTCGTCGTGGACCTCCGTGAGCAGACTTAACCGACCGCCCTACGGATGGGCTAGCTCGGCCGGCGGAGGGGGGCCCAGGCGAGGAGGAGGCGCTTCTCGCCGACGCTGGGAAAGCGCACATGGGCTTCGGCCTTGTCGCCCTGGCCGGTGACCGAAATGATCACGCCTTCGCCCCACTTGTCGTGCACCACGTCCTCCCCCGCCCGTAGCGACATGGACTCCGCGCCCGTACTGGTGGGCTCGGCCCGGCGAATTGCGGTCTCCACGACTTGGTCCCGCCGCCAGCCCGGTCCCCACTGGTCACGAGACTCCCGCGCTCCCCGGTCGCGTGGCCGGTTGCGCCGGAGCTGCTCGCCGCCTTCCGACTTCATGAGTTCCTCCGGAATCTCGTCGAGGAACCGGCTGGGTGGGTTGTAGCTCGACGTCCCCCACAGAGTGCGGCACCACGCGTGGGACATGTAGAGGTGCTCCCGCGCCCGGGTGATGCCCACGTAACAGAGTCGGCGCTCTTCCTCCATCTCGTCCGGATCACCGAGGGAGCGCAGGTGGGGGAACACGCCGTCCTCCAGCCCGACGAGAAAGACGATCGGGAACTCGAGGCCCTTCGCGGTGTGCAGCGTCATGAGGACGACGCCTGTGTCGCCTTCCTCGAGCTCGTCGACGTCGGCGACCAGGCTCACCGCCTCGAGGAATGTGTCGACCGTCTCGTACTCCCGCGCGTTGCCGATCAGCTCCTGGATGTTCTCCAGCCGGCCCGCCGCTTCCACGCCCTTGTCGTTCTCGAGCTCCTCGATGTAGCCCGTGCGCGCCGCGATTTCCTCGAGGACCCGTGCGGGGCCGATCGGCACCAGACCGCGGAGGTTGTCGAGCAACGTGTCGACTTCCGCAAGGCCGCGTTGCGCCGCCTTCGCTACGCCGGCTTCACTCGCGTGCCGAAGCGAATCGGCGAAGGCCATGCCGTGGGACTGGGCGAAGGCGTCGAGCTTGGCGATGCTCGTGTCGCCCACGCCCCGCTTTGGCACATTCACGATTCGCTTGAGCGACACCTCGTCGGCGGGGTTCACGACCGCCTTCAGATAGGCCAGGAGGTCCTTCACTTCCCGCCGATCGAAGAACTTCGTGCCTCCGACCACTTGATAGGGAACGTCGCGGCGCGCCAGCTCCTCTTCGATGGCGCGGCTCTGCGCGTTGGTCCGATAGAAGACGGCCATGTCGCTGAAGCGGTAGTCGTGCTCCCGCTTCTGCCGGCGCATCTCGTCGACCACCCACGAGGCTTCGTCGCGCTCGTCTTCAGCGTGGTAACGCGAAATGAGCTCGCCCCCCACTTGCTCCGTCCACAACGCCTTGGGCTTGCGCATCAAGTTCTGCGCGATCACCGAATTGGCCGCGTCGAGGATGGTTTGCGTCGACCGGTAATTCTGTTCGAGCACGATCACGGTCGAGTCCGGGAAAGCTTCTTCGAACTCGAGGATGTTCCGAATGTCAGCCCCGCGGAACCGGTACACCGACTGGTCCGAGTCTCCGACCACCATGACGTTGCGTTGCTTTTTCGCGAGCGATACGACCAGCTCGTTCTGCGCCGCATTGGTGTCCTGGAATTCGTCCACCAAGAGGTGCCGGAACCTCTCTTGGTAGTGCAGGAGGATGTCGGCCCGGTTCCGGAACAGATTCACGGTGACCCCGAGAAGGTCGTCGAAGTCCATCGCCCCGGCCGAGACGAGCCGTTCCTGGTAAATCCGGTAGGCCTCGGCGACCTTGTTCTCCAGGAAGCCGTCGACGGAGTCGGCGTACTGCTTGGGGCTGATCAGTTCGTTCTTCGCCGCGCTGATGGTGGCGTGGATCTTGCGCGCCGGAAACCGTTTGGCGTCGAGTCCGAGGTCGCGGATGACGTATCCCGTCAAGCGCACCGCGTCGGCCTGGTCGTAGATGGTGAACGATGACGGGAATCCGACCGCTTCGGCCTCTCGGCGGAGGATGCGCACACAGGCCGAGTGGAAGGTCGACACCCACATCTTCAACGCAACCGGCCCCACCAGTTCCGCGACCCGCCGACGCATTTCGTCGGCGGCCTTGTTGGTGAACGTGATCGCGAGGATCTCGAAAGGGGAGACGCCTTGCTCCCGGATCAACCAGGCGACCCGGTGGGTCAGAACCCGCGTCTTGCCCGACCCGGCCCCGGCGACAACCAGCAGCGGGCCGCCAGGATGAGTGACCGCCTCGCGCTGTACCGGGTTCAGCCCGGCTAAGAGGTCGTTGGGGTCCTCCGCTACTCCCATTCGATCGTGCCCGGAGGCTTGGAGGTGATGTCGTACGCGACGCGATTCACCCCGGGAACCTCGTTGATGATCCGGCTGGACAGTCGCTCGAGGACTTCGTAGGGCAGCCGCGCCCAATCGGCGGTCATGGCATCCTCGGAGTTCACGGCGCGGATGACAATCGGATGCTCGAAGGTTCGCTCGTCGCCCATCACACCGACGTTGTGCACCGTCGCGAGGAGGATGGCGAAGCTCTGCCACAGCTCCCGGTAGAGCCCGGCACGGCGGATCTCCTCGGTGACGATGGCGTCGGCAGCGCGCAGGATTTCGAGCCGTTCGCGCGTGATCGTCCCGATGATGCGCACTGCAAGCCCCGGTCCGGGGAAGGGCTGGCGCCACACGATCTCTTCGGGCAGGCCGAGCTCCTCGCCGACGGCGCGCACTTCGTCCTTGAAGAGCGCTCGGAAGGGTTCGACGAGTTCCATCTTCATGTCGGCCGGCAGGCCCCCGACGTTGTGATGGGTCTTGATCTTCGCCGCGTCCGAAGTCCCCGACTCGATGATGTCCGGGTAAAGCGTGCCCTGCACCAGGAACCTCGCATCTTCGAATTGAGAGGCCGTTTCCTCGAAGACACGGATGAAGGTTTCCCCGATGATCTTGCGCTTGCGCTCCGGATCGCTGATGTCGGCGAGAGCCTCGATGAAACGGTCGGCAGCCTTGACGTGCACGAGCTCGACCTGGAACTGCTCGCGGAAGGTCTCGGTTACCTGTTCGGCCTCGCCTTGCCGCATCACCCCGTTGTCCACGAAGACACACGTGAGTTGGTCACCCACGGCACGATGCACCAGGGCAGCCGCCACAGCCGAGTCCACGCCGCCGCTCAGCCCGCAGATCACCTTTTCCCGGCCGACCTGGGCGCGGATCGCTTCCATCGACGATTCGATGACGTTGGTCATCGTCCACGTGGGGCGGCACCCGCAGACGTCGAACAGGAACCGTTCGAGCACTTTCTGGCCCCGCTCGGTGTGCGCCACCTCCGGATGGAACTGCACGCCGTAGATCGCCCGATCCGAGTCCTCCAGCACCGCGATCGGGACCTCGCCGGTCGACGCCGTCACCGCAAAGCCCTCCGGCGCGGTGGTGATCGAGTCGAAGTGGCTCATCCACACGTCGCTGGTTGGCGGAAGGTCGCCAAGTATTCGAGACGAATTGGACAGCAGCAGCTGCGTGCGGCCGTATTCGCCCTTGCCGGTGCGGCTTACCTCGCCGCCCAGCTGCTGTGCCACGAGTTGCGCTCCGTAGCAAATACCGAGCACCGGAACCTCGGCGTCGTAGACGTTCGGGTCGAGCCGGGGGGCGCCTTCTACGTGCACGGACTTCGGGCCGCCCGACAGAATGATTCCCGCGGGGCGACGCTCCCGGATCTCGTCTGCGGTGATGGTGTGCGGGACTATCTCGGAGTAGACCCGAGCCTCCCGGACGCGCCGCGCAATCAGCTGCGCGTACTGCGCGCCGAAGTCGACGACGAGGATCGTCTCGGTCAGTGCCCCATCCCGACGCGCTGGCTGCGCTGCAGGTCCTTCCCCTCCGTCTGAAGAGCCGGCGCCACCATGATCTCGGCCTTCTGGAACTCCTTGACCGTCTGGTAGCCACACGTCGACATCGACGTGCGCAGGGCGCCGAAGAGGTTCAGGCGGCCGTCGTTCTCGTGGGCCGGGCCCAGCAGGACTTCCTTGAGGCTGCCGCGAATGTCGGTGCGCACCCGCGTACCCCGGGGGAGGGTCGGGTGGAACGTCGCCATGCCCCAGTGGTAGCCACGACCCGGCGCCTCCTGCGCGGAGGTGAGCGGCGACCCGATCATCACCGCGTCGGCGCCGCAGGCGATCGCCTTGGCGATGTCGCCGCCCTTCGACATGCCGCCGTCGGCAATGACGTGGACGTAGACGCCGGTTTCGTCGAGGTGACGGGTGCGGGCTCCGGCGGCGTCCGCGATTGCGGTTGCCTGCGGGACGCCGAGTCCGAGCACGGCGCGGGTGGTGCACGCGTTGCCCGGTCCGACGCCGACCAGCACGCCGACGGCGCCGGTGCGCATCAGGTGAAGCGCACCCTTGTACGAGGCGCAACCTCCGACGACCACGGGGATCTCGAAGTCGCGGATGAACTTCTTGAGATCCAGCGGCTCGACCGTCTTGGACACGTGCTCCGCGGACACGACGGTGCCCTGGATAACGAACAGGTCGAGCTCGGCGTCGAGCAGCGCCTTGGCGTACTGCTCGGTCCGCTGCGGGGTGAGCGAGGCGCACGAGGTGACGCCGGCTTCCTTGATCTCGCGGATGCGGGCGGTTACGAGCTCAGCCTTGACCGGCTCCGCGTAGATCTCCTGCATGCGCAGAGTCGCCTTCTCGTTGTCGAGCGTGGCGATCTCTTCGAACAGCGGCTCCGGGTCCTCGTACCGGGTCCAGAGGCCCTCGAGATTGAGCACTCCCAACCCGCCGAGCCGGCCGATCTCGATGGCCGTCGCGGGGCTGACCGCGGCGTCCATGGCCGCGCCCATCATGGGCAGCTCGAACTTGAAAGCGTCGATCTCCCAACAGATGTCGACGTCCTCCGGGTCACGCGTTCTGCGTCCCGGGACGATCGCGATGTCGTCGAATCCGTAAGCCCGTCTGCCGGACTTTCCCATCCCGATTTCGATCTCGGCCATGCGTCAGCCTACTTCGCCGCGTGCCCCTCTTCGATGAGGTCCAACAGCTCTTTGAGCACTCGCGCGGTGGCTCCCCAGACGGGCGGATCGCACACGTCGTAGAAGTAGATCGGGCGTTGCGAACCGTCGGGCAGCGTCCAGATTTCCTCGCGGAAAGCGGCCGGTTCACACAAATCGGACAGGGCGACGTCGAAGACTTCGGCGACCTCATCCGGGTTGGCCTCGACCGTCGGCCGCCCCGCCAGCACGCCGACGATGGGCTGGATGCCGCTGGGCCGCGTGACTGTGGATAAAGGCGTGAGCTCGCCGACCAACTCGACGGAGGCAGGGTCGAGCGCGACTTCTTCGAAGGCCTCTCGGAGCGCGGCCTCGGTGGGAGTCTCGCCGGGCTCGACCCGACCGCCCGGGAACGCGATCTCTCCTTGATTGCGTCGGAGATGGGTGGCCCGGCGGGTGAGGAGAACGCGGGCCACCCCGTCTTCCTCGAACAGCGCTACCAGGACTGCGAACTCGACCTCTCCCTCGTATGGCGCGGGCGGCGCCTGCGACGAAATCGCCTCGCGGACGCGAGCGAGATCGATCTGACTTGGGCTCAGGCTGTCGCTTCCTCGCCAGCGTCCGGCGCCTGCTCCGCGGCGGTCGGCGTTGCAGCCTCGAGAGCCTCCAGCAGGTCCCGCAGACCGGCCCGCTTCAGGTCCGACATCGTCTGGCCGGGAGACGCCGCGCCCTTCTCCCACTCCATCCAGTGCGCCAACAACTTCGTCGGATCAGGAATCGGCTTCTCGGTACGCACGCCAAGCAAGCTACCCGGGTGTGGCCCCTCGGCGGCCCTACTACC
>DATLBX010000052.1:0-15780 GCA_035526705.1 Acidimicrobiales bacterium
CGCATGCCTAGAGGCTACCGACCCCCTCCACCTCCGCCGGCCACCCTTCGCCCGACAATCGTCCCCAACTGAGCGGTTTCACCCGGTCAGGAACT
The DNA here is from genome assembly GCA_035526705.1 of Acidimicrobiales bacterium. Classification (GTDB taxonomy): domain Bacteria; phylum Actinomycetota; class Acidimicrobiia; order Acidimicrobiales; family JAHWKP01; genus JAHWKP01. Next base: position 96 of record DATLBX010000052.1, read on the forward strand.
GGGTGATCCCGCCCGGTAGGGCGGTGGCGGGGGAGTGGGTGGGTTCACCCGGTCAGGAACTGGGTGATCCCGCCCGGTGGTGCGGTCGCGGGGGTTGTGGGGGGGGAGTGGGTGGTTTCACCCGGTCAGTAACCGGGTGATCCCGCCCGGTGGTGCGAAACGCTCAGTCTTCGCCGAGGTACGCCTTCTTGACCTCGGGGTTGCCGAGCAGGTCGGCGCCGGATCCGGCCAGGACGATTCGTCCGGTTTCGATCACGTAGGCCGCGTCCGCGAGCGACAGCGCGGCTTGCGCGTTCTGCTCGACCAGCAGGATCGTCGTTCCCGTGGACTTCAACTCCGCCACGGTGTCGAAGATCGTGCGCATCACGATCGGCGACAATCCCATCGACGGCTCGTCCAGCATCAGCAGCCGCGGTCGGCTCATCAGGGCCCGGCCCATCGCGAGCATCTGCTGCTCACCACCCGACAGCGTTCCCGCCGCCTGGGATCGGCGTTCGGCGAGCACCGGAAACAAGGAGAACACCCGCTCCAGGTCCGCGGCACTTTCGGCGCGGTCGTCGCGCGCGAACGCGCCCATGTCCAAGTTGTCCGCGACCGACAGTCGCGGGAACACCCGCCTGCCTTCCGGAGAGTGCGCCACGCCTCGGCCGACGATCTTGTACGCGGGCACCTCGTTCAGGACCTCCCCTTCGAAGAGCACGTCGCCCGCGGTCGGCCGCAGCAGACCCGAGATGGTGCGCAACGTCGTGGTCTTGCCCGCGCCGTTCGAGCCGATCAACGCCACGACCTGGCCGCGTTCGACGCTGAAGCTGATGCCCTTGACTGCCTCGATCGCGCCGTAGGCGACGTGTAGGTCTCGAACCTCGAGCAGCGCGGTCACGCCGGCTTCCCGAGATAGGCCTCGACCACCGCCGGATTGGCCTGCACGTCGGCGGGAGCGCCTTCCGTGAGCACCTTGCCCTGAACCAGCACCACGACGCGGTCGCACAGGCCGAAGATGAATCGCATGTCGTGCTCGATGACTACGACCGGCAGCCCCTGCTCCCGCACGCGACGCACGAGTGCCATTACCCCTGCTGTCTCGTGAGGATTCATCCCCGCGGTCGGCTCGTCGAGCAGCAGCAGTCCAGGATCCGTTGCCAGAGCGCGCGCCACCTCGAGCCGGCGCTGATCGCCGTAGGGCAGGTTGCGGGCCAGCCAGTCGCCTGACTTCGGGAGCCCGACGAACTGCAGCAACTCTTCGGCGCGTTCCAACGACTCGCGCTCCTCGCGGCGGAAGCGGCCCAGGCGGGTCACTGCCTCGAAGACACCGGAGCGGGTGCGGCAGTGCCTCCCGACCAAAACGTTCTCGAGTGCCGTCATGTCCGGGAAGAGCCGGATGTTCTGGAAGGTTCGCGCCAACCCAGCTTTGGTGACCGCGTGCGGGCGGCCCGGGAGCGCCTTGTCCCGGTAGGTGATGGCCCCCTCGTCGGGTACTTCGAGGCCCGTGAGGCAGTTGAAGAACGTCGTCTTCCCCGCGCCGTTGGGGCCGATGAGTCCGACGATCTCCTTCTCACCCACGTGAAAGTCCACGCCGCCCACCGCGGTGAGACCACCGAACCGCTTTACGACCCCGGTGGCCTGCAGCACGCGAGCGACGGCCGGGCGGCCTGTCACCGTCATCCGCTGCTCGCTGTCGGCGTGACCGGTGCGGATGGAGGCGACCCCATTGCGTCGCCCTCTGCGGGGTCGTCCTGGCGAAGCTCGCGCGTCCGGCGGCGCGACGGGATCAGGCCCTGCGGTCGGAATCGCATGATCAGGATCAGCGCGATGCCGAAGAGCAACAGCCGGCTTTGCTGGAACGCCCGCAGCTTCTCGGGAATGACGAATAGCAGCGTCGAACCCAGCAGGGCACCAGGCACTGTTCCCATGCCGCCGAGCACCACGGCAGCCACCAGCAGGATGGATTCGATGAATGTGTAGGAGTCCGGCGAGACCTGGCTCGTCACGTGGGCGTTGACCGTGCCGGCCACGCCGGCCATAGCCGCTCCGATGGCGAACGCCAACAATTTGAGCCGCGTCGTGTTGATGCCCATGGCCTCGGCAGCCGTCTCGTCTTCCCGGATGGCCACCCAGGCGCGCCCGACGCGGCTTTCGTCCATCCGGGTGAAGACGAGGATCGCGACCAGCACGAGGACTATCTCGAGGAAGTAGTAGTTGGTGAAGCCGGCGAGAGACACGCCGAAGAGCTCATGGCGTTCCCCGAAGTCGAACGGCCCCGCGGCCAAGTCGGGGATGCCGGCCACTCCGTTCGGCCCGCGAGTAAGACCGGTCCAGTTGTTGACGGTGATACGGAAGATCTCACCGAACCCCAACGTCACGATGGCGAGGTAGTCGCCCCGCAGCCGCAGCGTCGGAGCGCCGATGATCACGCCGACCCCCGCGGCGACGGCTGCGCCGATGAGGACGACTGCGAGGAAGGGCAACTGCAACCGGACCGGGCTCAGCGCGGCACCACCGAGCAGCGCTCCCGTGTACGCGCCGACTCCGAAGAAGGCGACGTAGCCCAGGTCGAGGAGCCCAGCGAGGCCAACGACGACGTTGAGGCCGAGCGCGGCAACGGCAAATACTCCGACCGAGGCGAAGACCCGTACCCAGTAGCCACTTCCGCCTTGCGTGAACGGGAAGGCGAACGCGGCGGCCACCCCGGCCACCGCGGCGATTCGGCTGTGGTTCTTGAATGTCTCGGCAACCCACCGGCCGATGCCCGACAGCTGAATCACGGTGACCGCGACGAAAACCGTGGCGAGGAACGCAACAAATGAGCTGGACTCCTCGATCGCGAGTCCGACCACAGTGACCGCCAGTACCAGTGCGACAACAACGACCACCGCGGCGATCTGCAGCCAGCTCGGTCCCGTGGCGCGCCTCCATGGCAGACGCGCTGTCCGACGATCGAGCGCGGCCCGCCAGTTCCTCATGCGCGGGCCGCCACGCGTTCGCCCAGAAGACCCGACGGGCGGAACACAAGGATCCCGATCAGCACGACGAAGGCCCACACGTCCTTCCACGCCGAGCCCAGCGGTAGGTATTCAGTGGCCAGGACCTCGACCAGGCCGAGCATGAATCCGCCCAGTACGGCACCGGCCACATTCCCGATCCCGCCGAGAACTGCGGCGGTGAAGGCCTTGATGCCCATCAGGAAACCCATGCGGAAGTCGATCTGGCCGAAACGCATTCCCTGGAGCACGCCGGCCACCGCGGCCAGCGCTGCGCCGAGGACGAACGTGATCACGATGATGCGGTCCACGTTGATGCCCATCAGTTGCGCCGTCTGAGGATCCTCGGCGGTGGCCCGCATCGCCTTGCCGGTGCGGGTCCGCCGGATGAACAGCGTGAGCCCGACGGTCAGTACGACCGCGGTGAGGACCTGCACGATCGACACTCGAGCGATGGTGATCTCTCCGAGATGCAGGTTCTCTCCGGAGATGAGACGGGGGAAAGGACGAGCGGTCTTGGCGCCCGGATAGAAGAGCCGGATCCCCTCCTGCAGGACTATCGACACCCCGATCGCGGTGATGAGTGGGGCCAGGCGCGGTGCGTTACGCAGTGGCCGATACGCCAGACGCTCCATGAGCACCGCGGTCGCGACCGATGTGAGGATGGCGCCAACCAGCACCATGAGTAGGGCCAGGGCGGCGGGCGCCCCATCGGGGACGATCCACGCGTGGGTGGCCAGGCCACCGAACGCTCCCATCATGAAGATCTCGCCGTGGGCGAAATTGATCAGCTGGATGATCCCGTAGACCATCGTGTAACCGAGCGCGATGAGGGCGTAGGTCGACCCGAGAACGAGCCCGTTGGCAAACTGCTGAAAGAACTGGTTCATGTTGCGGGATCGAAACCCTTACGCATGTGAACGGGCGGTGGGGTTGTACCCACCGCCCGGACGTTCACTTGATGTGCGATCGAAGTCGCTGATTACTCGGCGGCCCCGCCGGCGCTCTTGTCCTTGGCCGTAGTGGTGGAGCTGTCGGACTCGCCTTCAGCCGCTTCGTCATCGGAACCGGAGAACTCGCCGGTCTTCTCGGGCTTCCAGCACGGCTTGTCGCCGGCCTCGGCGTCGGAAGCGGCCGTGGTGGTGGTGGCGTCCTCGTCCTCCTCCTCGCCCGCGGCGGCCGTGGTGGTGGTGGCGTCCTCGTCCTCCTCCTCGCCGGAGGCTTCTTCGGCGCAGGCCCGCGGCGCGGTGACCTTGTAGACGGTCAGCACCTTGGTGGTGGTGTCGCCCAGCTCGTCGAAGGCCACCGGGCCGGTGACGCCGTCGATCTCCACGCCCTGGATCGCCTCGATCAGGTCGGTGCGAATTGTGGCGATGTCAGCTGCGCTATCACCCTCGCCGCCGCCGAGAGCCTCTTCGAGGCCCTTGATGATGACGTTCGCTGCGTCGTATGCGTAGCCGCCGTAAGCCGACGGCGGGTCGTCGAAGCCGGCCGCGTCGTAGGCCTCGATGAAGTCGGCGGCGGACTCGAGCTCGGTAAGGGGAGCTCCGACCGAGGTGGCGAAGTCGCCCACCGTGCCGTCGCCGCCGGTCTCGAAGAAGGTGTCGTCGTAAATCCCGTCGCCACCCATCAGCGGAGCGTCGATGCCCGCCGCGTCGATCTGGCTCGAGAGCAACGAAGCCTCGGGGTACTCGCCGCCGTAGTAGATGAGGTCGGGCTTGGCGCGGCGGATGCGGGAGACCACGGCGCCAAAGTCCTTGTCGCCCGGGTTGACGGTCTCGGTGAGGACGACCTCGCCTCCATTCGCCTTGAACCGCTCGGCGAAGGCCTCGGTGAGGCCCTTGCCGTAGGTCTTGTTGTCGTGGACGATCGCGACTTCGGTGGCCTTCAGGTCCTTCGACGCGAAGTCAGCGGCGAAGGGGCCCTGCACCGCGTCGGTGGTGGCCACGCGGAAGTAGTTCGGGTGCGGGCGCTGCGGGTTCTTCTGGTCGGCACCCATGGTCAGGCCGATGGCCGTGTTGGCCGGCGACACCATGGCGATGCCTTCCCCGTCGAGCACGGGCTGCACCGACTCGGCGACGCTCGAGTTGAGCGTGCCCACCACGGCGACCACCTCGTCGTCGGAGGACAGCTTCGTGGCGACCTGCGCGCCGACGTCGGGCTTGGCCGTGTCGTCCTCGGCGGCCAGCTCCAGCTTGTAGCCCTCGATCTTGTTCCCCTCATTGGCCTGCTGGATTGCCAGGTCGACGCCATTGCGGATGCCCAGGCCGAGGGCTGAGAGGTCTCCGGTCAGCGGAGCGATGACGCCGATCTTCAGGATCTTGGCGTCGTCCGTCGTCCCCCCGGTGTCGCCATCGTCGTTGCCCCCACACGCGCCGAGAACGAGCACGGCGACTGCGAGTCCGGCGATCAGCCGGAAAGTTCGGTTCGTCCTGCGCATACGTGAGTTCCTCCTGGAAATGCCCGTGACGCCCGGTTGGACGCCCTCGGGCGGGCAGCCTACGCGCGGAGCGGTCGAGACCGCTTGGTCGAGCCTCTGGCGGCTGGGACCGGCTTACGGGATGCACAGTGCAGAATGCACGCCCGATGACCGAGCAGCTTCACCAACGGGACGCGTACCTGCGGACCTTCTCCGCCAGGGTCCTCCGTGTGCACGAGGGCGAGGTCGAGCTGGATCGAACGGCCTTCTACGCCACCGGGGGAGGCCAACCCCACGACACGGGAGTCCTGGCTTTTCAACCCGAGGGCGCGCCAGCGGCGCGGCGCGCTCTGGTGACTTCGGTGCGCAAGGACGGCGACGTGGTCTGGCACAGCCTCGACGGCCCGCTGCCAAACGCGGGCGACGCGGTCGAGGGCGAGATCGACTGGAACCGGCGGCACGCCCTGATGCGGACTCACACCGCCTTGCACGTCCTGTGCGGGGTAATAGCGAACGAGTGGGGCGTCGCGGTGACCGGAGGGAACATGGAACCCCTGGCAGCACGGATGGACTTCGAACTCGATCCGACCCCGGAGGGCTTCGGGGCCCTCGTCGAACAGTTGGTGAACAGGGAGCTCGCGGCCGACCGCCCCATCGAGGTTTCGTTTCTGCCGCGGTCCGAGGCTGCCAACGACCCCGCCCTCATCCGGACCAAGGTCAGCCTGGTCCCCGAGAACGTCCCCGAGGTGCGGGTCGTCGACATCGTGGGGCTCGACCGCCAGGCCGATGGGGGGCTCCACGTTCGCTCGACGTCGGAGGTCGGCGGTGTTCGAGTCCTGAAGACCGAGTCCAAAGGCAAGGGAAACAAGCGGGTGCGGATCGAGGTGCTCGACGCCCCGCCGGCCTCGTGAGGCGGCCGCTGCGGACCCTTCTCCTGCTGGTCCTTGCGGGGCTGCCCTTGTTGCTGATCGCGCTGGCCGACGTCGTTTTCGTGCCCGTCGTGGAGGGACGGCTGGAGCATCGAGCCAGGGCTGCAGCCAAGTCGGCGTCGGTACAGGCGGACATCGGGTCGTTCCCGGTCGTGGGGCGGGCACTGGCGGTCGGTGAGGTCGCTTCGGTCGACATCACGTGGTACGGCGTCGCCGTCGGCAGCATGGAGGCGACGTCGCTCCAGCTCCATCTCGATGGTGTCGGCTTCGATCGGGGTGAATTGTTCAGCGGCAAGGCGCGGATCACGGGAGTGGAGTCGGGTGACGTACGGATGTTGATCTCCGCGTCGCAGCTGAGTCGTCTCTTCCAGCGCGACGTGTTGATCCGCGGCGGCGAGGTCCGGGTGCGGGCGAGCCGCGATGTGGTTGTCGACGTGCAGGTATCCGCCACCAACCGGGGCCTGGTCCTGACCGCCCCTGGGCTGGAGCCCGTTTCGGCGGAGGTGGGCGAAGGCCAGATGCCCTGCGCGCCTGGAGCCTCGGTCGAGCTCGGGAACCTGCTCCTCCAGTGCTCGTTTCGGGGCTTACCCCCCATCCTCCGGGAAAACGCGAGGACCGCGGCGCACTCCTAGGCTTCCCGACATGCGGGTGCTCGCCTTCGTCCCGGACCTGATCGATCGAAGTCGGATCACGAACGTGGTGGAGGACGCGGAGTTCGCCGACAGCATCGACGGCCTCGTCGCGGCATCGGCCGGCGCGGACATCGTTCTGGTCGACCTCTCCCGTGCCGGGGTCTTGGACGCTCTCGGCCGGCTCGAGTGCCACCGGATCGTCGGCTTCACCAACCACACGGACAAGGCGGGCATGGAGGGGGCGCGGGCGGCGGGGGCCGTACCGATGGCCCGCTCCGACTTTTTCATCGGCCTCGAAGAGCTTCTCCTTGGGCCGCGCTGACTCCGATGCTGCCGTTCACATGATCGCAACAACCGGGTGACCGTCGGGTAACGCCCGACCGGCATCCTGCCCTCAACACCGACAGTGGAGCGGGGGCCCGGAGCCCTTCGCTCGATTACGGAGCGGGGGCCCGGCGCCCTTCGCTCGACTACGGAGCGGGGGCCCGGAGCCCTTCGCTCGGAGGGAGGGTTCTTGCCCGACATCGATTCCGGAAATACGGCTTGGGTGCTGATCTCGGCCGCCCTGGTGCTCTTCATGGTGCCCGGCCTGGCGTTCTTCTACGCCGGCATGGTCCGGTCGAAGAACGTGCTCGGCATGCTCATGCAGAACTTCTTCTCGTTGGGCCTGGTCAGCGTGCTCTGGGTTCTCCTGGGTTTCACGCTGGCGTTCGGCAAAGACCTCGGAGGGGGCCTACTGGGAGCGCTCGACTTCATCGGCCTCTCGAAATTGGCCGAGGTGCCGGGCTTCACGGACGATCTGGCGCTGACGATTCCGCCGATGGCCTTCGTCGCTTTCCAGATGATGTTTGCGGTCATAACGCCGGCGTTGATCACGGGCGCGATAGCCGACCGCATGAAGTTCGGCGCGTGGGTCGTGTTCCTGGGGGTCTGGTCCATCGTCGTCTATGCCCCCGTCGCCCACTGGGTGTTCAGCCCCGGCGGCTGGCTGTTCCAGCGCGGCGCCCTCGACTTCGCGGGAGGCACGGTCGTCCACATCAACGCGGGCATTGCGGCGCTGGCTCTGATTCTGGTGCTGGGTCGGCGTAAGGGGTGGCCCGCCGAGGCGATGCCGCCGCACTCGCTTCCTCTCACTCTCCTGGGCACCGGCATCCTCTGGTTCGGTTGGTTCGACTTCAACGCCGGCTCGGCATTGGGAGCCAACGGCATCGCCGGCCAGGCCTTGTTGAACACGCACGTCGCCGCGGCGATGGCGATGTGCTCCTGGTTGGTGGTCGAGCGAATGAAGGACGGCAAAGCGACGACCCTCGGCGGCGCGTCCGGTGCCGTGGCGGGGCTAGTGGCGATCACGCCCTGCGCCGGCTTCGTCAACACCATTGGGGCGTTGGCCATCGGGGCAGTGGCGGGAGCGGTCTGCTTCCTCGCCATCCTGCTCAAGTACAAGCTCCGTTACGACGACTCGCTCGACGTGGTCGCCGTCCACCTCGTCGGCGGAATCATCGGATCGATCCTGCTGGGCCTGTTCGCCGACCACAGCATCAACGGGGCGACGGGCGACGGCATCCTGCTTGGCGGGAACGCGGAGCTGCTCGTCAACCAGTTCATCGCCGTCGGCGCGACGCTGGCCTTCTCCGGCATCCTCTCGTTCGTCCTGGCCAAGGCCATCGACCTGACCATGGGACTGCGCGTGACGGAAGACGACGAGGCACAGGGCCTGGACACGACGCAGCACGCGGAGACCGCCTACTCGTTCGGTGATGTCCGATCTCTTGGGAGGGTTGCCTAGATGAAGCTGATCACTGCGATTGTCAAACCATTCAAGATCGACGAGGTGCGCGACGCACTGAAAGGAATGGGCGTCGAGGGCATGACCATCACGGAGGTTCAGGGTTTCGGAAGGCAGCGAGGCCAGACCGAGGTGTACCGGGGGGCGGAGTACACGGTGAACTTCGTTCCCAAGGCTCGAGTCGAGGTTCTCGTGGCGGACGGTGAAGCGGAGCGGATTGTCGACGCCATCGTCGAGGCAGCCCGAACGGGAAAGATCGGCGACGGAAAGATCTGGGTCACCGACGTCGACGGTGTCGTGCGCATCCGCACGGGCGAGAAGGGGGCCGACGCCCTCTGAAGCCGGTTCCACGAATCGCCGCAGTCGAGGGCGTCGGACGGGCCTTCTGTAGGGCTTGGGTCGACGCCCTCGATGCCTGGTTCAGTGAGGCGATCCAAGCCCAAGGCGGGGTAGCCGTGCTGGCTCTCGGCGGCTACGGCCGCCGCGAGCTTTGTCCTGGCTCGGATGTCGACGTCCTACTTCTGCACAAGCCCAAGGTCGGAGCCGACGAGATCGCTACGTCGCTCTGGTATCCGCTCTGGGATGCCGGATTGAAGCTCGGCAACGCGGTGCGGACCCAGAAGCAAGCGCTCTCGCTAGCCGCGGAAGACACGCCGAGCGCGACCGCCCTCCTCGGTGCTCGCGTGGTGGCGGGCGACAGCGAGCTCGGCGAGGAGCTGTTGGCGAAGGCGGCCGATCAATGGCGCAAACGCCCGCGGCGGGCCGTGCAGGCCCTCTCGGACGACGCGCTGAAGAGGCACCACCGGTACGGCGACGTCGCCTTCTTGCTGGAGCCCGACTTGAAGTCCGGGCGGGGCGGTCTCCGAGATGCACACTCCGTCGACTGGTTGACGGCGGCCGACGCTCGCCTCCGTGACGCGTCGGGCATGGCCGAGTTGGAAGATGCGAAGTGGATCCAGGTCGACGCGCGGGTTGAATTGCACCGTCGCGCCATGAAGGGCGGCGACCGCCTGGTGCTGCAGGAGCAGGACACCGTCGCCGAGGCGCTCGGTTATCCCGATGCGGACGACTTGATGCGGGCCATCTCGGCTGCGGCGCGCACGATCGCGTGGTCGCTCGATGAGGTGCTTCGACGGGCCCAAACCGGACCGGCCGCCCGCGCCTCCGCAGACCGGCCCATCGGCGAGGGGGTTGTTCTCCGCGACGGAGAGATCGCGCTTACGGCTGCGGCGGAGCTGGCGGACCCCTCCCTGACTCTGCGGGCTGCGGCAGCTGCGGCGTCGCTGGACATGCCGCTGGCCCGAGGGTCGCTCCTCCGTCTGGCAGCCGAAGCGCCTTCGTTACCCGATCCGTGGCCACCGGCGGCTCGCCAGGCCCTCGTCCGCCTGCTCGGATTCGGACGCGCCTCCATCGTTGCCATCGAGGCACTCGACCGTCACGGTCTGTTCTCGCGCCTCCTCCCCGAGTGGGAGTCGGTCCGCCATTTGCCGCAGCGCAACAGTTACCACCGCTTCACCGTCGACCGGCACCTGTGCGAGGCGGCGGCGCAGGCGGCTGGCCTGAGTCGCTCGGTGGCGCGCCCCGACCTGCTCCTGATCGGGGCGCTGCTGCATGACATCGGCAAGGGGTTTCCGGGGGACCACACCGTTGTGGGCATGGAGGTGGTCGCACGCATTGCGTCGCGCATGGGTTTCGCAGACCAGGACACGGCGACGTTGGTGGCGATGGTCGAGCATCACCTGCTGTTGCCCGATGTGGCGACGCGGCGAGATCTCGAAGATCCGGCTACGGCGGAAGCCGTGGCGAAAGCCGTCGGGAAGCGGGAGCTGCTCGAGTTGCTGGCCGCGCTGACGGAGGCCGACTCACTCGCTACGGGCCCGCAGGCGTGGAGTCAGTGGAAGGCGGGACTGGTGCGCGATCTCGTGGCGCGTGCCGGCGCGGTGCTGGATGGCAATTCGGGCGGCGTGGCCCAACCCGATTCGTGGGTGACCGCGGATCACCACCGGATGATGGAACTCGGTGGTCTGGCCGTCGTCGCAGGCGACGGCCAGGTCCGGGTGGCCGCGCCGGACCGCCCTGGAGTGTTCGCGCGAGTGAGCGGTGCTCTCGCGCTCCACGGTCTCGACGTGTTGGCGGCGGCCGCGGCCTCCTCCGAAGACGGCACCATGGCGATCGAAGAGTTCCGAGTGGAGTCCACCATGGGTCGCGAGCCCGACTGGGCCGCGGTGTCGGCCGACGTCGAGCGGGCGGTGGCTGGTCGCATCGCGCTCGAGGCGCGAATCGAAGAACGAGCCCGCACCTACCGGTCGACGCGGCCCCGTTCCGCGGCTCCGGCCGCCCCGACGGTTTCGTTCGACCTGGACGCCTCCGAGGCTTCTACTGTCGTGGAGGTCCGCGCCTCCGATGGCGTCGCCGTGCTCTACCGGATCACCAAAGCCCTGGCCGAATGCAACCTGGACATCCGCTCCGCCAAGGTGCAGACGCTGGGACATGAGGTGGTCGACACCTTCTACGTGCGCGACGCCGACGGCACCAAGCCGGTGGACACGGAACACCTGGCCGAGGCCGAACGCGCCATCCTCGCGGCCCTCGCCTGACCTCCAGTCGGCCGCACCGGCTTACTGTTTGTCCATGGCCGACCAGCTCTCCGCTGCCGACGTGCTGCGGTGGAGCGAGACATTGGCGGGGATCGCCCGGACAGGGATGGGTTTCACGGAGAGCCTCTACGAGCGCGAGCGCTACGAGGAGATCCTGAAGGTCGCCGCGGACATGCGCGTGGCGGTCGGGCACGAGCTTGTCGCCGACGTCCTCACCGAGGAGTGGCTGAAGCTGGTCGGCGACGGGGTCGCCGGTTACGTGACGCCGAAGATCGCCATCGGCGCGGTCGTCGGGAACGACGACGGGGAGCTGCTGCTCATCCAGCGCTCCGGCTCCGGCGTGTGGTGGTATCCGACCGGATGGGCTGACATCGGGTACTCGGCATCCGAGGTCGCCGTCAAGGAAGTGGCCGAGGAGACGGGAATCGAGTGCGAACCGGTTCAGCTGTTGATGCTGCTCGACGGCATGCGCACGGGATTCACCCGAATCCCGCTCTACTCCATCGTCTTCCACTGCCGCGCAACCGGCGGGAAGATCTCCCCGCATCCGTTGGAGGTGCTCGACGCAGGTTGGTTTCGGGAGGACAACCTGCCCCAGCCCCTTCTGGTGCCAGAACGTTGGAAGGACCAGGCGTTCGCAGCCATCAGAGGCGAGGACGTGAAGGTGCACTTCGACCCTCCCCGCTCGCCCATTTGGCGCGACGACTGATGCCGCGCCGGATCGCCCTCCTGCTCGTCTGCGTGCTGGCGCTGGCCGGCTGCGGGGAAGAAATCGCTCCGACCGAGCAAGAAACATTCGGGACGTCGACAACGGCGAAGGGTGCAGCCGAGCCAGAGACAGGAGGGGTGGCCCCCGAAGCTCCGGAGGCCGGCCCCGCCGACCCACCATTGCCCCAAGCTGCGGGCTCGGGCAAGGTCGACAGTGCGGTGGCGCCCTCGACTCCCACTGCTGCTGCCGCGGCCGATGGAAGCTGCGCCGGCGCACCCAACCACTCGCCGCCCGACCCGCAGCGGCCCCGATACCGGATGAACATCGACGTCCGCCTCGCGGAAAACGCGGTGGTAGGGGACCTGGCCGTCGACTTCACTCCCGACATCCGCACAGATCGCATCGTCTTCCGACTGTGGCCCAATGGTCCGCGCTCGGCGCGGCACGGAGCGCGACTCGACGTCTTCGACTTGAGGGTCGACGGCAAGACGGTGCCCGCGTCGGTGGAGAACGCGACGACTCTCGTCGGCCGGCCGGACGGCGGCATTGCGGCGGGACGCAAAGTGACGATCACCCTTCCGTGGCGGCTGACGCTGCCGAATGAATCGTCGGATCGGGTCTCGCGCAGTGGTGACGCGGTGCGTCTCGGCTCTTTCTTCCCGATCCTGAGTTGGGAACCGGGGGTCGGTTGGTCGACGAACCCACCTACTTCCGCCTTCGCCGAGGCGTCGAGCGCGCCCGTGGCCGACTGGAGCGTCAGCGTCAAGATCCCGCCCGGGCTCACCGCCCTCGCCTCCGGCGTGTACGACCGGCCGGGGCACTGGCAGGGGAACTACCTGCGGGACTGGGCCATGTCCCTCGGGCGATTCAACCTCGCCGGCGTCACCGTGGCTGCGCCACACCCGGTGCGTGTCACTGTGGGAGTGCATGCGGGGATAAACGAGTCGCCCCTTCATTACGCGCAGCGGGCGGCCGCTGCGATCGCGGACTTCGGTCGGCGCTTCGGCGGTTACCCGGACACCGAATACGACCTGGCCATCACGCCGGGTTTGTCGGGGGGAATCGAGTATCCGGGCCACGTCATGCAGGGCCCCGGGACGGCGGGTCGCACTACTCCGCACGAGGTTGCCCACATGTTCTTCTACTCACTCGCCGGCAACGACCAGGGTCGCGACCCGTGGCTCGACGAAGGGCTGGCGACCTACGCAGAAGGCCGGTTCGAGGGATCACTGGGCGGTATGCGCTCGACGTCGATTCCCGCGGATGCCCGCGGCCGGCTGGGTGAGCCGATGACGTACTGGGAAGGTCATCAAGCGAGCTACTACCGGGGCGTCTACGTCCAGGGGGCGCAGGCGTTGAGCGCGCTCGGACCGCTCGATCAGGTCGACTGCGCGCTCCGTCATCACGTGACCCGGAACGCGCATCGGATCACGACCAACAAGGCAGTGCTCGACGCGTTGAGTGCGGTTTTCCCGAACGCCCGGGAGGTCTTTGGAAGGTACGGAGTAAGGGGGTAGTCCATGGCCGGCGAATTGGCACGCCTCAGCGCGTGTGAGCTAGCGGAACTGATCAGCAGCCGCGAGGTCAAGGCGGTGGAGGCGCTCGATGATTGCCTCGACGCGATCGGTCATGGCAACGAACCGCTGAACGCGTTTATCCACTTGGACTCCGAGCGAGCCCACGAGGTCGCATCCGAGATCGACAGGCGTCTGGCGCAAGGCGAGTCGGTGGGCCCGCTCGCCGGAGTCCCCATCGGCGTGAAGGACCTGGAGGACTGCGAGGGCATGCCGACTTCCCAGGGGTCGTTGCTCTACAAAGACCGTCCGCCGGCGGAGAAGGACGCGCTCCACATCTCGAGGCTGCGGCGCGCGGGGGCCGTACCGATCGGCAAGACGACCGCGCCGGAGTTCGGCGCGATGAACTTCACGCGATCGAAAGCGTGGGGGGTCACGCGCAACCCGTGGAACCTCGAGCGCACGCCGGGGGGATCGAGTGGGGGCTCGGCCGCCGCGGTCGCCGCCGGGCTCGTGCCGATCGCCACCGCCTCGGACGGCGGAGGGTCGACGCGGATCCCCGGCTCCTTCTCCGGCCTCGTGGGGTTCAAGCCGAGCTACGGCCGGATCGCCAAATTGGGCAGCGCGCCTTCGCAAACCAGCGTTTCGGGGGTGATGTGCACGACGGTGCGTGACGCGGCGCGGCACCTCGACGTAACGGCCGGACCGGACCCGCGGGATCGCACTTCTCTGCCGGCGCGCGAGGGCGTGCCCTACGAGCAGCTGGCCGAGACGCTCGATGTCCATGGATTGCGCGCCGTCTGGTCCGACACTCTCGGGTTCGCGCACTGCGACCCCGAGGTATCGGAGTTGACCCGCGCCGCGGCGACCCAGCTCTGCGAGGCCGCGGGCCTGGTCGAGACAGAGCGAACCGTGAACTTCACCGACGCGGTCAAGGTATGGATGGGCTCCGGCGCGCTCGACCTCTGGACTGATCTGGAGCGCGGCATGTGGCCGGACCGCTCGGACGAACTCGACGTCGCACCATGGATGGGGCTGTCCGCGTCAGAGAAGGTCACCCCCGCTCAGCTGGCGAGCATCCACCGTCGCCGGCAGCAGTTCGAGCGGGAGGTCGGTGAATTGTTCGAGGAGGTCGACGTGCTCCTCACGCCTACGACAGCCGTGCCCGCCTTTGTGGCGGAGGGCCCACCTCCGGGCGAGATCGCGGGCCACGACGTCGGCCCCGCCATGTCGGTTCCCTTCACGATGTTGGCGAACCTCTGCTGGAACCCTGCTGTATCAGTGCCCGCGGGCCTGAACTCTGAGGGACTCCCGGTCGGGTTGCAGATGACAGTGCGTCGCCATCGGGACGACATCGCCCTGCGCCTGGCTCGTCTATTCGAACAAGCCCACCCCTGGCCCCGCCACGCGCCCTAGTACTACCGCGAGGCAGCCCGTTCGAGAATTGCGGCGGCGCACTCCGCCGGGGTCAACCGAGTGTTGTCGATTGTGATGGCGGGCGGGCCTGGGTCAATGAGGCGATGCGTTTCGGTCAGCCGGAGCACGGCCGCTGCGTCGGTCCATTTCATCCGTTCCCGACGTTGGGGCGTCGCGACGCGTGTCGTCAGTTCCGCGGTCTCGCAGACGAGGCGCACGATCACGAACTCCGAAGCTCGGGCCCCGGCCATGGCCCGCAACCGCTCTAGATAATCCTTCGCCCCGGATTCGTTTTCCCCGATCCAGTTCGTGAAGACGAAGGACCATCCGGGGGGCGAGAGGGTCTCTATGGTTGCCAGCAACGCGCCGCGGACCTCGCCGACCCTGTCCCAGATTCCCTCGGGCAGGTTGCCGACGCCGTCCTGCTGCACAAGACCGAAGACCGGGTTGTTGACGTAGTGGTTGTCGACCACGCGAGTGGTCCGGCCGGCTGCGTCCAGCTGCTTGGCCAACTCTTGGGCGACGGTGTACTTACCGGTTCCCGGATATCCGACGAGCAAATAGATCGTGGGAGCGGGAGCGTTCACGGGACTCATGGTGCCCTCGGCCCGGCCCGGGGGCGAGTGAATTCTTCGGTCCTTGTGCCTACTTGCGTAGCTCCTTGCGCCGGACGAACTTCAGGCCGGACCAGTCGTCGTCCAGCGC
>DATLBX010000053.1:0-69033 GCA_035526705.1 Acidimicrobiales bacterium
GAGACCGACTTTTCCGCGCGATACGCGGGGAAGCGCGTGCCGTCCGCGCTCCCTTCGCCATACTGGCCGCGCACGGCCTGCCGCAGCACGTCCTCCTGCGAGAGCGGGCGGACCGCCCAGAGCACCTTCACGCGCTCGTCGCGCACAGCGTCCGCGGCGAAGGAGATGGGCGGCTCCATGGCGGTGAACGCGAGCAGTTGGAACATGTGGTTCTGCACCATGTCGCGCAGCGCTCCCGCCTCTTCGTAGTAGGCGCCGCGCCCCTCGACCCCCACGGTCTCGGCCACGGTGATCTGGACGTGATCCACGTAGCGGCGGTTCCAGATCGGCTCGAACACCGCGTTGGCGAATCGCAGCGCCAGGACGTTCTGAACCGTTTCCTTACCGAGGTAGTGATCGATCCGATACACGTCCTCCTCGCCGAACACCCCGTGCACACACCTGTCGAGCTCTCGAGCGCTTTCTTCGTCGCGCCCGTAGGGCTTCTCGATGACGACCCGCGCGAACCCGTCGACCGGATCCCCGGCGAGATCCGCCTCACCGAGGGCCCCCACCACCAAGGGAAAGACCTGCGGGGGAGTGGCCAAATAGAAGGTGCGATTACCGCGGGTGCCGACCTCCCCATCGATGCGTCCCAGGAGCTCGGCGAGCTCCTCGTACGTCCTCGGATCCGCGTAGTCGCCCTGCACGTAATGGAACGGCGCCTTCACTCCGGCGAATATCTCCGGATCCATTTCGGACCGCCCCAGGCCCACGATGGCGAACTTCTCCGGCAGGCGCCCCTGATCTCCGAGCGCAGTCAGCGCAGGCGCCAACTTGCGCTTGGCGAGGTCCCCCGACGAACCGAAAACCACCAGGACCTGATCCGCGGGCCGGGCCCCGTTCATACCGGCGGGTCGCGCTTGACGGCGTGCCCCCCGAACTGCTCTCGGAGCGCGGCCAGGAGCCGGTGCGCGTACGACCCGGGTTGGCCGTCGACCGGCTGTTGTCGCGAGCCGAAGCGCTCGTAGAGCGCCGCCGTGATCGCGGGCAGCGGCACGGCGCGCCGAACACCCTCCTCGACGGTCCACCGTCCCTCGCCGGAGTCGTCGACCCAAGGCTTGACCTCAGAGAAACCGTCGCCGGCCAGCGCGAGGATCACGAGCTCCAGAAGCCAGGAGCGTACGACCGACCCTTTTCCCCACAGTTCGGCGATAGCCGGTAGATCGAGGTTCAGTTCGGTCGCCGAAGCCATCAGCTCGAACCCCTCCGCGTACGACTGCATCAAGCCGTATTCGATGCCGTTGTGCACCATCTTCACGAAGTGGCCGGCGCCCGACGGTCCGACGTGCAGCCAGCCCTTCTCGGGCGCAAGGTCGGTGAGCACGGGTTCCACTAGCGACACGGCCTCAGCCGGTCCGCCGACCATCAGGCAGTAACCGTTCTCGAGTCCCCAGACCCCGCCGGACACCCCCGCGTCTACGAGCGAGATCCCTGACTTGCTCAGACGGGCCGCCCAATCCTGCGTCTCTCGGAAGTTCGAGTTGCCGCCTTCGACGATGACGTCGCCCGCCTCGAGCAAGCCGCCAAGGGTCTCGAGCGTCGACGTCGTCGGGGAACCGGCCGGAACCATGCACCAGATCGCCCGGGGGGGCTGCAACGCCTTCACCAGATTCTCGAGTGAATCGACGGGCTCGACTCCTTTGGCCGCGGCCTCCTCGCGCGCCGCCGGGCTCGGATCAAAACCGACGACGTCGTGCACCTTCAACTCCAGCCGGGTGGCCATGTTCCCGCCCATGCGCCCCAGCCCGATCAGGCCAATCTTCACGCCGGGAGCACCTCGTCCAGCTTGCAGCTCTTGATTCGTACGACGCGGCGGCCGCGCTCGCGGAGGGTCCGCAGATCCCCGAGGGCCTGCGCGTCGATCAAGGTGGAGAAGCCATAGGGCTTTCCTGGGATCTCGATGTCGAAACTTCGCTCTGGCGGAACGATTTGCACGGCAACCACCGAGTTGGGACCGCCCTTGTGCAGCTGCCCCGTCGAGTGGAGAAAACGGGGGCCGAAACCCGCGGTGACGGGAACTCCTCCCAGCAGATCGCGGCAACGTCGCCGGAGGTCCTCCAGGTCGGTGGAAAACCCATACGGCAGGTATGCCTGGAGGCTCACATAGTCACCCTCTGCCACCTGATCGGCCAACCACGCGGGCAGCTCCTCGACCGGCAGCGCGGGCTCGTCCGGCAGAGGCAAGTCGGCCAGAGCCTCGTTGGTAGCCGCTTTGGCAGCCGCGACATCCGGCTCGTCGAACGGGTCAATGCCGAGCACCGCTCCCGCGGCCGCAGTAGCCACCATCCAGCGGTAGAACTCGCGCCCCAGATCCAGCACCGACCCGATCTGCACGTCGACGTGGTGGCGGTCCTTGCCTCCCTCGGACTCATCGCCGACTGGGACGGGAACGATGCCCTTGCCCTGTTTGCCCGTCGACTCAGCGATCAGCTGTTCGGCCCACAAGCCGAACTCGTGGGGTCCCGCGATCGTGAGCTTGTCCTGACCGTCCAGCGCGGCCTCGGCCATCTCGATTCCGAAACCCACCGCCTCCTCGAGGTCGACCGCGCCAACGCCGTCGATCAGTTGGTGCAGAGGCACCCCGGCGAGCGCGGCTGGCACGAGGCCGAACAGGGAGAGCGTGGAGTACCTGCCGCCGATATTCGGGTCGTTCCTGAACAGCCGTTGCACGGGCTTCGAGGCCGGCGGATCCAACGAGCTCCCGGGATCGGTGATTACGGCGTACCGCGACCCGTCAGGCAGCTTCGACCAGCAGTGCTCGAAAAGTGAATGCACCTCCAAGGTGGTGCCGGACTTGGACGACACCAGGATGAACGCGTCCGACAGGTCCTCGGTGGCGCGGGCGATCTCACCAGGCGCGGTCGTGTCGAGCACCTCTACGGGCCGCCCCTCCGCCCATCGCGAGAGGACGAGCGGCCCGAGCGATGAGCCCCCCATCCCCAAGAGCAGAACCCGTTCGGCGTCGACCGAACTCGCAAACACCTCCAACTCGTCGACGACCTGTCGCGAATTCGTCGCCGCATCGAGCCAACCCAACCGCGTCGGCGACACGTTGCCCGCCGGCCACAGCGTGGCGTCCTCGTCGAGCAGCCGGCGGAGGAGGTCGCCGGCCTTCATACGCCGAGCTTGGACCGCTTGTCCTCCAGGGCCTGAATCAGTTCGTCAAAGGACTTCGAAAAGGACGCAACTCCTTCGTCCTCCAAGGTCGCGCTCACGTCGGCCAGATCCACACCGACCTCCGCCAGGCTGTCGAGCACCCGCCGCGCCTCCTCGGTGCCCTTGTCGACGGTCCGCGCCACGGTCCCGTGATCGCAGAATGCCTCGGCGGTCGCATCGGGCAGCGTGTTGATCGTGTTCGGACCGATGAGGTTGTCGACATACAGAAGGTCCGGATAGTCCGGATTCTTCGTCGACGTGGAAGCCCACAGCGGGCGCTGCACCCGGGCGCCTTCAGCCGCCAGGGCATCCCACCGGGGCCCGGAGAACTTCTCGAGGAAGATCTCATGAGCGAGCTTTGCCTGTGCGAGCGCGGCCTTGCCTCGGAGCTCCAGAGCCTCCGGGGTACCGATCGCATCGAGCCGGCGATCGACCTCGGTGTCGACCCGACTCACGAAGAACGAAGCCACGCTGGCTACCGTGCCGAGCGGCCTCCCCGACGCGGCCAGGGTCTCGAGGGCCGACAGGTACGCCTCGACAACTTCGGCGTAGCGCTCGAGACCGAAGATCAGCGTGACGTTGATGTTGTGGCCCTCCGAGAGGGCCGCTCGGATAGCCGCGACCCCTTCCGGCGTCGCGGGAATCTTGACCATCAGGTTCGGTCTATCGATCGAAGCATGGAAGCGCCGGGCTGACTCGAGGCTCGCGTCGGCGTCGGCCGCCATCGCCGGGGAGACCTCGAGCGAAACGAACCCATCGGTACCGCCCGACTCGTCGTACACGGGGCGCAGAACTGCGAGCGCACTACGAATGTCGTCGCTCACCATTGCCCAGTAGGCGTCCTCCGTAGGCATGGACCGGGCCAGGTCGGAGAACTGCTCGTCGTAGGCATCGCCCGAACTCATCGCCTTCTGGAAGATGGTCGGATTGGACGTGACGCCGCGGATCCCATCAGCGACGAGCGACTCCAAATGCCCGCCGCTAATACCGTCCCGCGTCAGGTTGTCGATCCACGGGCTCTGGCCCTGGTGCTCGAACAAGTCGTGCAGCCGGGTCATGAAGGCGAAGGCGAGGGCTCCGGGCCCCTGCCGCTGGTGGAAGACTCCTTGGCCAGTCGACGGGCCGCGTCGGCGATGCCCGCGGCGTCGATCCCCGCCTGGCCGAGAAGCTCGCCAGGGGCGCCGGATCCAGGCAGATCCCGAACGGCCAGTTTCACAACGCGGTGGAAGAGCCCGCTGTCCGCCAACGCGTCGAGAACTGCGTCACCCAGCCCGCCCTCGGGCCAATGGTCCTCGACGGTGATGGCCAACCCGTTCGTCGCGGCCACCGAGTCCCGGACCGTCGTCACATCCACCGGCTTGACGGAGTACAGGTCGACGACCCGCAGGTCCACGCCTTCACCCGCCAACTGCTCGGCGGCAGACAGCGCTTCGGGAACGGTGATGCCCCCGGCGAACACCGTGATGGTGTCGTCAGCCCCGCTCCGGAGCACGCGGCTGCCACCGATCTCGAATGTCTCGCCGGGCTCGTAGATGACAGGAGTGGCGCCACGCGTCGTGCGGAGGTAGCTAATGCCGCGGTGCTCGTCCATGACCGCCAGAAGCTGGGCAGTCTGATTGGCGCAACACGGATAGAGCACTACCGATCCGTGGATGGCCCGCAAGGACGCAAGGTCCTCCAGGCCCATCTGCGACGGCCCGTCCTCGCCGATCGAGACACCCGCGTGCGATCCGCACAGCTTGATGTCGGCGCGGCTGACCGCGGCCATGCGCACGAAGTCATAAGCGCGGGACAGGAATGCGGCGAACGTCGCGGCATGGGGACGGAGACCGCGCACCTGCAGCCCGACGGCGGCGGCCACCATCTGCTGCTCCGCGATGTACATCTGGAAGAAGCGCTCGGGATGCGCCTTCCCGAAGATCTCCGTGTAGGTGGAGTTGCCCACCTCGCCGTCGAGCGCCACGACATTCAGGCGCGCCGACCCGAGGGCGGCCAACGCGTCGCCGTATGCCTTGCGGGTTGCGACCTTCTCCCCGAGCGCGTAAGTGGGCAGCTCGAGCGTCCGGTTCGGCGGGCCCGGCAGGGTGAAATCCGGCGGGGCGAGGGGGGTGAAGGGAGTGTCCGGCGCGTCACCCAACTGCGACAACGCCGCTGCTTCGTCGGGCACCGGCTTGCCGTGCGCGTCATCCGCGTTCGCCACCGCGGCAACGCCTTGGCCCTTCACCGTGCGAGCCAGGATCGCGACGGGTTTCCCACCGGGGGTGGTCGCCTCCGCAAGAGCCGCGTC
Organism: Acidimicrobiales bacterium; assembly: GCA_035526705.1. GTDB lineage: Bacteria > Actinomycetota > Acidimicrobiia > Acidimicrobiales > JAHWKP01 > JAHWKP01. The sequence continues at coordinate 5,486 of DATLBX010000053.1, forward strand.
TATCTCGTCCAACGCGTGCCCGTCGATCTGAATCGTGTGCCAGCCGAAGGCCTCCAGCCGGCGGGCGTAGACGTCGAGATTCCACCCGTAACGGGTCTCTCCGCGCTGTCCCAGCCGATTGACGTCGACAAGCATCACGATGCGGTGCAGGTCCTCGAAGGAAGCGGCCTCCACGGCCTCCCAGATCGAGCCTTCGGCCATCTCGCTGTCGCCGCACAACACGAACACACGGGAAGGGGCCTGCTGCAGACGCGCGCCCAACGCAATACCTACGCCGATCGGTAGTCCCTGTCCCAGCGAGCCGGTGGCCACGTCGACCCAAGGCAGGACGGGAGTGGGATGGCCCTCGAGCGGGCTGCCGAACTTGCGGAAGCTCAAGAGCTGCTCGTCGTCCACCGCACCCATCGACTTCAGGAGCGCATAGAAGAGCGGGGAAGCGTGACCTTTCGAGAAGACCAGGTGGTCGGCGCCGAGGTGGTCGGGGCGCTTGGGGTCGTAGCGGAGGTAACGCGACGCGAGGACTGCCACGAGGTCCGCAGCGGACAGCGACGAAGTGGGATGACCGGAGTTCGCCGCGGCCGCGCTGCGCACGCTGTCGATCCGCAGCCGGCGCGCCAGTAGCTCGACCTGCTCCAGCGGGAGGGGAGAGCTCTCTTGGGGCACCGCTCCGAACCTAGACCGGTGGCAGGAGGGCCAAGGGCACGATGACCCACGGGCCCTGGCCGAGGCGGCAGTGCGCCTCGATGGTCCCGTACTTCTCGTAGGTCAGCTCGCCCCGCACGAGCAGCCGGCCGAACTTGCCTGGTTCCACATTCACCGGTTGCACATTGCGCGCCACCTGCTCACCCGCCTCGTCCTTGAAGACCACCTCGAGCACGGTCTGGCCGGTTTCGTCCTTGGGGCATCTGACCAACACAACCAGGTGCGGGCCGATGGTGACCGGAGGGGGCGAGGGGGCCACGAGCGAGAATTGAATTCCCCGGAGGTCGATGCGCGTGGAGGGCCCCTCGACCTGCCGGGTGGCGATGTCCTCCACAAAAAGGGCGGCGAGAATGTCCATCTACGTGGTGGGCCCAGGGCCGAGGGCCGATAGGACGTGCGCGTCCTCCGGCGAAGCCTCGGGTCCGTACTTCAGGACGACGGTGCCCTTCGTCGAACATTTCGGACAGGTGATGGCCGCCACCGCGGCCATATCGTCGGGATCGGAGACGCCCTCGACCCGGAGAATCGACTCCGGCTCCATGCGCTCCGGTTCCACCTCGGTGTCGCAGCTGAGGCACCGCAGCCTGCTTTCCTGGCTGACCGCGAACTGGCCGGTGTACCCGCTCTTTTCGAGCTCGTGGATCATCTCGAGCAACGTCGGTCCGCCTGGAGTCCCATGCACGTCAGCCATACCGGCATCGTGCCACGCTCTGTCGGTGCCGCTTCGTCCGCAGGTTCCGCCCCCCTGCGATCTCACCCTCGGACTCACCTGCATCGACAAGTCCGTGCCCGGTCGCACGACGTGGACCATGGAGGTAGAGGAACGGTTCACCAACCCGGTCGGAATCCTGCAAGGCGGATTCCTGGCCGCACTGTGCGACTCCGCAATGGGGGCCTCGTCGATCACATGGGCGGCTGGCGAGGGAAGGCCTCCGGCCCGGTCGTCGAACGCGGAGATGAAAGTCAGCTTTCTGCGCGCGGTGAAACCGGGCACGACTCTGACATGCACGGCGACTGTCATCTCCGGTGGATCTCGAGTGGCGTTCGTGGAGGCCGATGTGGTCGACGATGCAGGCAACCGGGTCGCCCGCGCTTCGTCTACTTACATCCTGTTGCCGCGTCCGGACTCCACGGAAAACTCCTCCTGACCAAGGAATGAACCAGAGCGCGCGCCAGCGTCTCTTGCTCGCGCTGGTCGGTGTGGTCGGAGTGGCCGCCGCGGTCCTTGCTGTCGCGACCCGTCCGCCTGCCGACCCCGCATCCACACCGGGGGACGGAACCCGGATCTCGACACCGCTTTTCTCCGCGCGACGAGTGCCAGAACTCGTGGTCCGCGAATTGGCCGACGCCCGCTTGCGGGCCCGGCTCGAGGCCGCGTTACGAGATCCTGCCTTCGGCTCCGCTGGTTCCGAGTCGTGCCTCCTGGTGACGCAGGCGGGTCGTCGTATCGAATCGATCCGCCCCGATCTCGAACTGATCCCGGCCTCGAACCTGAAGCTCCTGACCGCAGCCGCGGTACTCGCCCACTTCGGCGACGACCACCGATTCACCACTGAGTTTCGTGCCGCGGCGCCGCCTGTCGACGGAGTGATCGCCGGTGACCTCTGGCTCGTCGGTGGTGGAGACCCTGTGTTGCTCACGCCCGACTACGCCGCTTCGCTGCGATACCAGCCCGCTCTGGTGCACGACGTTGCCGAGTTGGGCCGGGCCCTCGTGCAGGCCGGCGTACGAGAGGTGCGTGGCGCGCTCCTGGGAGATGAGTCTCGCTACGACCGCGTTCGGTACATCCCGACTTGGAAGCCGGGTTACGCCGCCGCTGGAGAGGTGGGCCCGGCCAGCGCCCTTCTGATCAACGACGGCTTCGCCTCGTTCGGTGTGCGAAGAGTCGCGGCGTCGGACCCAGCTGCTCATGCCGCCGGGATGGCAGCCGCAGCCGCTGAAGCTGCCGGCGTCGTGCTGGGAGCGGTCGGGAGCGGAACAGCACCGAAAGCTGCGGTGGTGGTGGCGAGCGTGGAGTCTCCGCCGCTCTCGTCGATCGTCGAGTCGCTGCTGCGCGAGAGCGACAACACGACCGCCGAAGTCCTGCTGAAGGAACTCGGCCTCGCGGTCCGCGGACAGGGAACCACTGCCGCCGGACTCGACGCAATGCGCGAGGTCCTCGCCGCGGAAGGGATTGCCGCGGACTCGTACGTCGTCACCGACGGCTCCGGACTGGACCGCGGCAACCGTGCCTCGTGTCTCGCCATCGACCGGGCATTGTCCGGCGAGGGAAGTGGCGGCCCGATGGGCCGAGGCCTTGCCATCGCGGCGCAAACCGGGACCTTGGGCAAGCGCTTTCAGAACACACCGGCCGCGGGGCGCCTGCACGCGAAGACCGGCGCACTCGAAGGCGTGGTGAGCCTGTCGGGATGGATCCGCCCGCCCCGAGGGTCGCCTTTGGACTTCAGCTTCATCGCCAACGGCATCCCCGGCGAGTCCCGCGGCCGCCAGTTGCAGGATCGCATCGGAGTCGCGCTGGCGCTGTATCCGGAGGCCCCGGCGGCCGACGCCGTCGGGCCGGTTTCCGGGGAAGGGTGACGCGGTGCCTGCCACGCCGCTCCCAATGTTCCCGCTCGGCACCGTTCTCTATCCGCATGTCGCGATCAACCTCCATCTGTTCGAGCCGCGCTATCGCGCCTTGGGACGCGACCTCTCCGCGGGCGACGGGCGGTTCGGGATCGTCCTGATCAGCCGCGGCTCCGAGGTGGGCGGGGGCGAGGGGCGATACGACATCGGGACGAAGGCCCGCGTCACCGAAGCGCTGGAACTTCCCGACGGCCGCTGGCAGCTGATCGCCCGGGGGGAGGCTCGCATCCGGGTCTCGACCTGGCTTCCCGACGACCCATACCCGGTCGCTCTCGTGCAGGAGCTCCCGGATCTGGGCCCCGAGGCAGAACCGGCCGCCGAGCTCCGAGGCCGCGCCGAGCGGGCGGTCAAGCGGGCGCTGGCGCTCAAAGCGGAGCTCGATGAGCCAGCTCATTCGGCCTCCATCGAGATCTCGCCCGACCCAGTCCGGGCGGGTTACGAGTTGGCTGCCGTCGCTCCCGTGACCACTCACGACCACCAGCGGTTGCTCGAGGCCGAGTCTGCCTACGCGCGCCTTTCGCTCGTCGCTGAGCTTGCGACCGAGGCGGGCGACGTGATGCTGGCGCGGCTCGCCCAGGGCGGCTGAGCGACGGCGCTATCTCGAGGGTAAGGGGACCCCGCCGCACCGCGACGAGCCGAAGGCGGGGAGCCATAAGCAAGAATGAGCAGGTGCTGGGACGCAAGAAGGACTCGACTGCCGACAAGGACGGCTTCTTCGGCGAGTTGTTCGCCGTCAAGGAGCTCGTAATTGCCTACGTCAAGCAGGAGACCATCGAGCCGATCAAGGGCCTGGGCCGCTTCCTCGCCTTCGGCATGCTCGGGTCGTTCCTCCTGTCCGTCGGCACCCTGATGTTGGTGCTGGCCGGCCTCCGCGCCTTGCAGACGGAAACCGGAACGGTGTTCCGCGGCAACTTCTCGTGGGCTCCCTATTTCATCGTGTTCGTAGCCGCCGTCGGGCTGGGCGGCATCACCCTCACCCGGATCGGAGCGAAGAAATGAGCGCGGTGGAGACAGATCGCAAGATCACCCCGGCAGACATCGAGGCCCGCATTCGCGGCCTCATGCCGGGCGGCGAGAACGCCCCGCCGGTGAAGGAATCACTTCCGGTCGCTGCTGCCGTCGGGATCGTCGTCGTGGCGGCTGTGGTCGGGGTGGCCTTCCTGATGGGACGGCGAAAGGGGCGGCGCAAGTCGACCTTCGTCGAGATCAAGCGCATCTGAGACCCGCGTGCCGCGCCTAAAGGTGATCGATCGCGTCACCAAGCTCAGTACGACGCGAGTCCTGGCAGGGGGCGCCGGCCGAATCTGGTTCACCATCACCCTCGTGGGGTGGCTCTTCAAGGGCGTGCGCTGGCTCGCGGGCCGCAACGAAATGACGATCCGCGAGGAGCTCGAGCCCGGCGACACACTTCTCATCGAGCACAGCCGCGATCCGCTGGGCAAGCGCCCTTCTCGCGAACGCATTTGAGCGACTCCGCCTCCGTCTTGCGGGCGGGCGAGCGGATCCTGCTGATCGACCGCAAGCGCCGCCGCTACCTCGTCCGGCTCGAGGAGGGTCAGAAGTTCCACTGCCACGCCGGTACCGTCGATCACGCCGAACTGATCGGTCAGCCCGCGGGCTGTGTCGCGACCTCGTCGGCTGGGGCGCGCTTCGTGGCCCTTCGCCCCACCCTCGCGGACCTGGTCGTGGAAATGCCGCGCGGAGCTCAGGTGATCTATCCCAAGGACCTCGGGGCGTTGATGTTGTTGGCGGACATCTTTCCCGGGGCTCGCGTGCTCGAGTCCGGCGTCGGATCCGGCGCGCTGTCGATGGCGATGCTGCGCGGTGGCGCCATTGTCACCGGCTACGAGATCAGAGAGGACTTCGCGGATCGCGCGGCGCGAAACGTGGAAGAGGGGCTGGGCGAGGACGCGGCCTCGCGCTTCGAGATACGTGTCGGCGACATATATGAGGGCGTGGAAGGCACCGGCTACGACCGCGTCGTGCTCGACCTCCCAGAGCCGTGGCGAGTCATCGAGCATGCCGAGGGAGTGCTGGTGGCGGGCGGGATAATGGCGGCCTATCTCCCTTCGATCATCCAGGTCTCGCAGTTGCGCGAAGCGCTCGACCAGAGCGCGTTCGGGTTCGCCAGCACGCAGGAGGTCCTCGTGCGCACGTGGCACGTGGAGGGCCTAGCCGTGCGGCCCGACCACAGGATGGTCGCGCACACCGGGTTTCTGACCACGGCGCGTTTGCTCGGTCCCGAAGCGACGCACTGGGATCGCAAAGCCGAGGGTGGAATCGGCACGACTGCACGAGACAGAAGGCCCGGCGGCGGTGGGGGCCCCCGCTCCGGAGGAGGCCGGGTTGGGGCGCCCGGCCGGGCAGAGACATGAACGCATTTGACCTTGTCGTGCTCGGCATCGTCATCGTCGCGGGCACGGCCGGATTCAGGCTTGGGTTTGTGACCCGCGCCGCTTCATGGGTGGGCCTGGCTGTGGGGTTCTACATCGCGGTTCGCGTCTTGCCTTCGTTGCTGCGGTCGGTTGGTCCGGACGGCGCGGCAACGCGGCTCGGGCTCGCCGCGCTGGTGATCTTCGGCGGCACTTTTCTCGGCCAGGCGGTTGGAATGGTGACTGGCAACCGACTCGTCTCGTCGGTGCCCAAGAAGGCCGGGCTGCGCACTCTGGACCACACGTTGGGCCTGTGTCTCGGCGCGTTCGGTGTGCTCGCCATCGTCTGGTTGTTGCTTCCGACCCTCGCGGCCGTCCCGGGCCTGTCGGCGCGTCTGGCCAGCGGGTCGCTGGTCGCGAGAACCATCGACCGTGTGGCGCCTCCGCCGCCCGACGCGGCGGACACCGTCCGCCGGTTGGTCGGAGGCAACGGGTTCCCGCAGGTCTTCGATGCGCTGCGCCCCGCGCCGGACCTCGGTCCGCCACCGGAGTCGCTGTCGCTCTCCCCGGAGATGCAGGCCCGCGTGGCTCGGTCGACGGTGAAGGTCGAGTCGAACGCATGCGATCGCCTCCAGCAGGGCAGCGGTTTCGCCGCGGGCGAGGACCTGATTGTCACGAACGCCCATGTCGTCGCCGGCGAATCGCGCACGGTCGTCATCCGGACCGATGGCCGGCGCCGAGCCGCGACCGTGATCGTGTTCGACCCCGACCGCGACCTTGCCGTCCTATCTGTGCCGGAGCTCGGACAGGAGCCGTTGCCCATCGGCGAAGGAAAGGCGGGAATGGAGGGGGCCGTCTTCGGGCATCCCGAGGGCCAGGAGGAGTTGCGCATCGCCGCGGCCGCAATTCGACAACGGGTCGAAGCCGTGGGCCGCGACCTCTACGACGAGAAGCCCACCGACCGCGACGTGTTCATCCTCGCAGCTCGCCTTCTGCAGGGCGACAGCGGCGGCGCTCTGGTCGGCCCGGAGGGAACGGTGCTGGGGGTCGCTTTTGCTGTCGCGCCGGACAATCCCGACACCGCCTACGCGCTCACATCAGCCGAACTTCGCGAGGTCCTGGCCGAGCCGACCAGAGGCGAAGTCGACACCGGCCCATGTCTGCGAGCCGCCTGATCAGGGCGGAGACCCCGCCTGCGTGAGAGGATTCGCTCTGCGGTCCCGCCTGACCGCAGGGGGGGAGACCAATGCGACGCGTTAATCGAGCCTTAAAGGCCGTCCTTTTGACGTCCGCAGTACTCGCTGGCCTGACTGCTCCGGCCCGGACCGCGGGTCCGACGATCGTGGCCAAGCTGGCACCGGATGCCGGCGCCTTCTGGGAGGGCGACTCAGATCTCGTGGCGGGCACCAGCCCGCTGCCGGACTGCACCGCGTGCACGGACTTTGCCATCGAGACGACCGGTGCGGGCGAGCGCTTGCGCGTCGCCCTCGACACCACGGGAAGCGACGGAAGCTTCTCCATCGAGTTGTTCGACGCAGAGGGCGCCTCGCTCACAACTACTTCAGGGCCGTACTCGATGGAGGCCTACGTCGAGTCGCCCGACCCCGGCGTCTACTTCGCTCGCGCCAGCGGCGGCCCGGCCGACGCATTCCGGATGCGCGCCAAGCTCGAGCGCAAAGCTCCCGTGCCGACAGGGACCGGCCCGCTCCTGCCGAATCTGCAGCTCATTCCTCCCTATGAGTTCACGTTCATGTCTTTGCTGAACTCACCTCTCGAAGGCCGGGACGCAACGTCATGCAACCCGTATGAGCAGGCGGAGTACGCCGCGAAACGTTGCCTGCGCTTTTCGCTCGGTCCGAAGAATGTCGGACCGGGTCCGCTGATGCTCCGATTCGACGCAGATCCAATCACAGGGATCGTCGGGCGAGGGGACGTCACGCAGCTGATCCTCCACGGGGATGGCAAGGAGTCAGAGCGGCCGGGGGGTTCGAGCGTGTACCACAAGACCCACGCGCACTATCACCACAACGGATTCGGCACGCTCGAACTGCTGCGGGTCCTGGATCCCGTCGCCGGATCCCTCGTGCCGGCCGGCTCAGGTCCAAAGCAGGGCTTCTGCATGCTCGATTTCATGATCGCCGACTGGACCGCGTTCGCCAACGAGCCCGCTGATTCGGTACGACAGGACTGCGGCGCGGCGGCGCCGACCGGCGTGCAACTCGGCCTGGGCACCGGGTGGGGCGACATATACGTGTACAGCCTGGATGGCAACTACGTGGAGTTCGGAGAGAACACCGATGGTTTGTACGTCGTCCGCTCTATCGCCGACGCGTTCAACGACGTGCTGGAAACGAACGAGACCGACAACCAGGGTTACGCCTACATCCGGGTGAAGGGCAATGACATCACGGTGCTGGAACGCGGCCTGGGCGCGTCACCGTGGGATCCGAACAAGGTCCTCGCCGCAGACATCCTGCCCCCCAACGCGTAAAGAGCATCGTCGGAGAGGCCGATGGGGAGTGCGGAGGAAATCGAAGACAGTCAGCGAGCGACGTGGGCGGCACTCTCAGCCGGCTGGGAGAAGTGGGACGCCGTCATCATGGAGCAGCTCCGTCCGGTCGGCACGGCGATCATCGATCGTCTTCGCATCGCTGAAGATCAACAGCATCTGGACATTGCCTCGGGCACCGGTGAACCGGGCCTGACCATCGCGTCGCTCGCGCCGAACGGACGCGTCGTGTTGACCGACCTCGCGCCGGAGATGCTGGAAGTAGCCGAACGACGAGCGGCCGCGCAGGGGATCGTCAACATCGACACGCAGGTCTGCAGTGCCGACGATCTGCCGTTCGCCGACGCAACATTCGACAGCGTGTCCGTGCGCTTTGGATACATGTTCTTCCCGGACATGGCCAAGGCCACCGCCGAATTCGCGCGCGTCCTCAGGCCGGGTGGACGTATCTGCTCGTCCGTGTGGGTCAAGCCCGAGGAAAACCCATGGACGTCGACCGTGATGCAGGCGATCGGGGACGAGGCCGAACTGCCAGCGCGCGATCCCAACGGGCCGAACATGTTCCGATGCGCTGCGCCGCAGTACGTCAGCGACCTCTACGAGGCAGCGGGGCTGCACGACATTGCCGAGTGGGACGTCGAAGTGGAACTCGTGACTCGCTCGCCCGAGGAGTACTGGGACATGATCAGCGAGCACGTTTCCCTCGCCGCCGCCGCCCTTCAGCAAGTCGACGAAGCGGCCCGCGGGCGAATCGCGTCGGCCACGATCGCAGCAGTCAGTACCTACGAAATGGCGGGCAAGGTGCGGGTTCCGGGCCTGGCCCGGTGCATCGTCGGAACCAGATAAAGGCCCGGGAACTACCTCAGGCGGGTTCGATGAAGATGCATTCGCCGGGGCATTCCTCGGCGGACTCGACGGTGGCCTCGATCATGTCGTCGGGCACCGGGGCGATGCCGCTGGGCCCGCCCGGGTCGCTGTAGACCTTGGGTCCGTCCTTCACGTAGGCCAGTCCATCGTCCAGGAGCGTGAAAACGGCGGGAGCGATCTCTTCGCACAGGCCATCACCCGTGCAGAGGTCCTGGTCGATCCAAACCTTGTAAGCGGGCATAGAGGCACCGTACCAGATAAGCACGGTGATTCCCGTGCAAACTATTTCCGTGCGGCTGGGCACCCCACCCCAGCCGCAGGGCCCCCCACCCACGCCCGCCATGCGACTAGACGTTCGTAGGCGAGGGGTAGGGTCGCCCGTGAGATGGCAGACGATCGGCTAGCGGCCTACGAAGCAGAAATGGCGGAGATCCGGGAGCACTCGGCGGACCTCGAGGAGGAAGTGTCCACCCTCAGGCGCAAGCTTCAGGAAGCTCCCAAGCGGGTCCGCACCCTCGAGGAGCGACTGCTCGAAACCAAGGGCCAGCTCTCCCAGCTCACGTCCCAGAACGAAAAGCTCACCTACACCTTGCGGGAGGCCCGCGAGCACATTGCGGCGCTTCGGGAAGAGGTCGACAAGCTCACCCAGCCGCCCGCCTACTACGGCACTTTCATGGGCCTGAACGACGACGGAACCGTGGACGTTTTCTCCGCCGGACGCAAGATCAGGGTCACCCTGCACCCGGACCTCGACCCCTCCGAGATGCGGCGGGGTCAGGAGGTCGTGCTGAACGAGTCGTTCAACATCATCCTGGCCCGCGCCCCCGAGATTGCGGGCGAGATCGTCACTCTGAAAGAGGTGCTGGAGGAGGACGTTCGCGCCATCGTCGTCGGCCGAGCCGATGAGGAGCGCGTCGTCGAGATCTCCGAGCAGCTGGCTGGCACGAAGCTGCGAGCGGGCGACTCCTTGCTCATGGATGTGCGCACCGGCCTCATCCTCGAGAAGCTGCCGCGGCCCGAAGTCGAGACGCTGGTTCTCGAGGAGGTCCCGGACGTCACCTACGCCGACGTCGGAGGACTGGACTCACAAATCGAGGAGATCACCGACGCGGTAGAGCTGCCGTTCGTCCACCGGGCGCTGTACTCCGAGTACAAGCTCCCGGCCCCGAAGGGCGTGCTGCTCTATGGCCCTCCAGGGTGTGGCAAGACCCTGATCGCGAAGGCGGTGGCGAACTCGCTGGCCAAGAAGGTGGCCGAGGTGACGGGCAACAAGGACGCCAAGAGCTACTTCCTCAACATCAAGGGCCCGGAACTCCTGAACAAGTACGTCGGCGAAACGGAGCGGCAGCTTCGCCTCGTGTTCCAGCGCGCCCGGGAAAAGTCCGAGGAGGGGATGCCGGTCATCATCTTCTTCGACGAGATGGACTCTCTATTCCGTACTCGTGGCACTGGCATTTCCTCAGACATGGAAGCCACGATCGTGCCGCAGCTGCTTGCCGAAATCGACGGTGTAGAAGCCCTGCGAAATGTGATCGTTATCGGCGCGTCGAACCGGGAGGAGCTGATCGACCCCGCCATCATGCGACCGGGACGCCTCGACGTGAAGATCAAGATCGATCGGCCGAACGAGGACGGGGCCACCTCGATCTTCAACCGCTACCTCACCTCTGAGTTGCCCCTGGACCCTGAAGAGGTCGAGAGCCTCGGCGGCGGAGACCGCGACAAGGCGGCGCGCGTGATGATCGAGCGCACGGTCGAGGAGATGTACCAGACCGGCCCAGAACACCGCTTCCTCGAGGTCACGTACCAGAACGGCGACAAAGAGGTCATGTACTTCAAGGACTTCTCGTCGGGCGCCCTCATAGAAAACGTGGTGCGGCGGGCGAAGAAGTCGGCCATCAAGCGCCAGATCGCCGAGGGCACCAAGGGCATCAAGGTCGAAGATCTGCTCGGCGCAGTGCGCCAGGAGTACAAGGAGCAAGAGACGCTGCCCAACACGGTCAACCCCGACGAGTGGCACAAGATCTCCGGAAAGAAGGGCGAACGCATCATCTTCATGCGCACGTTGGCCTCCTCCGGAACGACGAAGGACACCGAACCGGCGGGCGGCCGCGCCATCGAGCGCGTCGGCACCGGCCAATACCTCTAGCCACCGCCCGTCCTGACGGCAGGACGAGGCGGTGACAAATTCCGGCCCGGTGCCTGCGCCCCACGTCATCGCCGTGGCCAGCGGTAAGGGTGGCGTCGGAAAGTCCACGGTCACGGTCAACCTCGGCGCGACCCTGGCGCAGTCGGGAGTGCGCGTCGGCTTGGTGGACGCGGACGTATACGGACCGAATGTCCCCCTGATGCTGGGGCTGACCCGTCGTACGCGTTCGGAATCAATCTCGCTGGCGCGGGCCAGCGGTGCGAAGCGGACGCCGATCGAACGGTTTGGGATGAAGGTCATGTCCGCCCAGTTCTTGATCGCCGAAGACCAACCGGTGGCCTTCGACGCCGCGTTGGTGCGACTTTTGGTTCAAGGCTTGATGGAGGACACCAAATGGGGAGAGCTGGACGTGATGCTCGTGGACCTTCCCCCCGGCACGGCCGACCTGCAACAGGGCCTGTCGCGATCGTTCGCGCTTACGGGCGCCCTGGTTGTCGTCACCCCACAGGACGTGGCGCACCTCGACGGTCGCAAGGCGGTGGCCATGTTCCGGCAGTCCGCAGTTCCAGTGCTGGGTGGCGTGGAGAACATGGCCGGTCTGTCGTGCCCGCATTGCGAGGAACACATCGACGTATTTCCACGCGTCGTCGAAGAACGCTCGATCTGGGCGAACGGCGTGGAGCTACTTGTTCGGATCCCGTTGGAGCCGGCCGTTTCGCGCTCAGCGGAGTTGGGCACGCCGATCGTCTTGCGCGATCCGGGCAGCCCCGTTGCCGCCGCGTTCGAACAACTGGCTCGAACACTCGAGGTCGAGGCCAAATAGGTGGGCGGCAAGAAGGAACGACTCCAGGACATAGCCGAAGGCACAGCGGGAGAGACGGCGGGGCGGGTCGGGCTCGCGGCGCGCGGCGCGATGTATTGCGTAGTCGGAGTGCTCGCGATCCGGCTGGTCACAGGAGCTGATGAACGCGCCGACAGAGAGGGTGCGCTCGACGCGCTGGCGCGGCAGCGGGTCGGCAGTGTGCTGCTTGCAGTCCTGGCGATCGGGTTCGCGGGCTACGCGGTGTGGCGCTTCTTGCGGGCCTTCACCGGAGCCCGCGAGGGGTCGTCGGCGTCGTCGTCCAAAGGGGCGGGAGTACTACGACGGCTGCTGGACGTGGCGAAGGGGGCGATCTACCTGGGGCTTGTCTTCACGACGCTGCGCGTGTTGTTCGGCGGCCGAGACGAAGTCGGCGGTGCAGAACAGGAGCGCGACTGGACACTGGCGCTACTGCAACGCTCGTGGGGGCGGCCGCTGGTGCTCGTCGTCGGAATCGCGGTGCTGATTGGCGGTCTGGCCTTTGCCGCCCGCGGCTTCCACAAGGACTTCGAGAAGAGCCTGGACTCGGGACGCGTCCCGTCGTGGGCCCGTCGCCTCTTGCCTGTCGCGGGCACCGTCGGGTACGTCGCCCGCGGGGGAGTGGTGGCTCTCGTCGGCTGGTTCATCGCCCACGCGGCTTGGACCTTCGACGCCAAGAAGGCTGTCGGCGTGGCCGGCGCACTCGGCCGGTTGGCGGGGGAGCTGTACGGACGGGTCGCGCTGAGCGCGGTCGCGTTCGGATTGCTGAGCTTCGGCGTCTTCTCGTTCGTCGAAGCCGCATACCGAAAGGTCCTGGAGGACTAACACCTCCGAAATGCTCGGCGCCGATGACCCCGTCTGGGGCGACTCCGCTACGAGAGTCCTGCACGGCTGTTCCGGCGGTGATTACTGTTCCCACCGGCCAACCGCCTTTATCTAGGAGATCTCGATGGCGCGCAAGGATCAGAAGCTCGAACACCTCTCGAAGGTGCCGATGTTCTCGGCGCTGAACCAGAACGAACTGCGGACGCTCGGCAGGCTGTCTGACGAGATCTCGGTGCGGGAGGGCAAGGTCCTCTGCGAAGAGGGCACCGAGGGCCACGAGTTCTACCTGGTCCTGGGCGGCGAAGCCCTCGTCAAGAAGGGCAAGAAGACGGTGGCCACGCTCAAGCCCGGAAGCTTCTTCGGCGAGTTGTCGATCCTCGACGGCGGGGTGCGATCCGCGACCGTCGTGGCGGGCACCGATTGCGAACTCCTCATCATCGGTCAGCGCGAGTTCAGCGGGGTGTTGCGTGAGTTGCCGAACTTCTCCCGCAAGCTCCTGGCTTCGTTGGCAGCTCGGCTTCGCGAGTCGGACGCAAAGGCCATCCGCTTCTCGAACTAGGGCCCGGAGCCTTTCCCGCCCTCCACCGCGGATTGGGCGGCCAGCACCTCGTAGAGGATGACCGCCGCGGCTTGCCCGACATTGAGCGAGTCCGCTCGACCCCGCATGGGGAGTGAGACGGCCAGGTCCGCCGACGCGGGCCACCCACCGGTGAGCCCGTAGCGCTCACTACCCACGACGACGGCCACCTTCTGCTTGTAGGACGCGTCTCGGTAACCGACCGGGCATTCGGGGTCCGCGAGGACCACTTGAAACCCGTTCTGCCGCAGCCACCCCCGCGTCTCGTCACCGCTGGCCCGGACAACCGGCACGTGCAGCAACGTGGCCATGCTGGCGTGGAGCACCTTCGGGTGTTCGAGCCGCACCCTCGAGTCACAGGCGATGACGGCGGCGCCGACCGCGTCAGCGAGACGAATCATGGTCCCGGTGTTGCCGGCACTCTCGAGCCGGTCGAGCACCATCAAAAGCGCAGGGGCTTCGGCGGCGAGGTCGTCGAATCGCCAATCCCTGAGGCAGCCGATGGCGAAAATGCCGTCGGGCCCGTCGCGGTCGGCCATCCGCTCAGCCAGGCGCGGGGAGATCTCGTAGCAACGGATTCCCTCTGTTTCCAACTGCGTGAACAGCGCCGCCCCCTCTGGCCCGCGGGACATCTCCGGACACCGGAATGCCACCTCGAGCGGGAGGTCCGACTCTCGGGCCCGCCGAAGCGACCAGAGTCCGTCCAGCGCGACACGCCCGCTGGAACCGCCTCGTCCGCCGCGCAGCGAGAGGTACCGCTTGACCTCCGCATGTCCGACGCCGGCCAGAGTGGGCATAACGGACAACCTAGAAGGGCCGGAACGTATTCGGACCCTTAGCCAGCTAGCGTCGATGTGTGGCAATTCCGAAGGTCTGCGGCATGGAGACCGAGTACGGGATCGTTCATCGCGGCATCGAATCGAACCCGATAGCGGCTTCGTCGATGCTCATCAATGCCTACGTTCAGCACCTCGAACGTGAGGCGGAGGCCGGAAGAGCCGCTCAGGAGAAGGTCGACTGGGACTTCGAGGACGAGTCGCCCGGTAACGATGCCCGGGGCTTTGCTCGAGAGGGCGCAATGCCGCCGGAAATCGAGACGCACCTCGTCAACACCGTCTTGACCAACGGGGCGCGGTTCTACGTCGACCACGCTCATCCCGAGTTGTCGACCCCGGAATGCCGCGACGCACTGGAGCTGGTGCGCTGGGATCGCGCCGGCGAGGAGATCCTGATCGCCTCGATGGTGGCGGCCAAGCGCGTGCTTCCGCCGGGCCAGGAGATCCTGATCCACAAGAACAACTCCGACGGTAAGGGCAACTCATACGGGTGCCACGAGAACTACCTCATGGATCGCGCCGTCCCCTTCGGCCGCATCGTCTCGCGCGTGATGCCGCATTTCGTCACGCGGCAGATCTACTGCGGCGCCGGGAAGGTTGGGGCGGAGACATCGACCGGCGACCGCAAGGTCGACTTCCAGATCTCGCAGCGCGCCGACTTCTTCGAAGAGGAGGTCGGCCTGGAGACGACCCTCAAGCGGCCGATCGTCAACACCCGCGACGAGCCCCACGGCGACGCGCAGAAGTACCGCCGTCTGCACGTAATCGTCGGCGACGCCAATCTCTCGGAGGTCGCGAATTTCCTCAAGATCGGGGTGACTTCGATAGTCCTGTCGATGATCGAGGACGACTGGTGGGGCCAGACCGACCTGACCCTGGCCGCACCCGTTGCCGCCCTTCGTCGCATCTCGTACGACACGACGCTGACCGAAACGTTGGAAATGGCCGACGGGCGCCATATGACCGCGTTGGAGATCCAGTGGGAGCTCCTCGACCTGGCCCGCAAGTACGCCGAGGACCGCGGCCTCGAGTCGGTCGTCGAATCGGTGGGTAATGAAGTCCTTCGCCGGTGGGAGGCCGTACTCGGCGCGCTGGAAACCGATCCGGGATCTATGAGTAACCAGCTCGACTGGGTCGCCAAGCACCGCCTCATCGACGGCTACCGCGAGCGCCACGACCTCGAATGGGGCGACACCAAGCTCAACGCGCTCGATCTTCAGTACCACGACCTCCGACCCGACCGTTCTCTCTTCGCGAAGGTGGGCATGGAGCAGATCGTGGACCAAGCCGACGTGGAAGCTGCGGTCCACGACGCGCCCAAGACGACCCGCGCGTGGTTCCGAGGCGAATGCCTGAAACGGTGGTCCTCCAGCATCACGGCCGCCAACTGGGACTCGATCGTTTTCGACCTCGGGGCCGACTCACTGAAGCGCGTGGGAATGATGGAGCCCCTGAAGGGAACGGAAGAGGGCCTCAAGGCGTTGATGGACACGTGCGACACCCCCGCGGAGCTCCTGGAGAAGCTGGGTAGCTGATTGCCGGCCACGCGCAGTGAGGGCGGGCGGGGGTGGGGCCCCACGCTCCGCTGAGCCGGGGTTGGGGTGCCCAGCCGCCAATAGGCATTGTGTTAGCAAGTGGGTAGCACGGGAAGGCCTTAGGAGTCCTACTCCAGGGCACGCTGCAGGAGGCAGTTAGAGATGGCAACCGAGAGAGAACAGAAAAAGAAGCAGACCACCACCCGCAAGGACGCGGAGGTCGAGGAAACCGCGCCCGCGGGCGGCGCCCAGGGCGAAGAGCTCAAGGATCGCCTCGACGACCTGCTCGACGAGATCGACGAGGTCCTGGAGGAGCACGCCGAGGACTTCGTGAAGAGCTACATCCAGAAGGGCGGCCAGTAGCTCACAGTGACCGTCCCTCTGTTTCCCCCGGGGGAGAGCCCCGGAGCTGATTTCGTAGGCCTACTGCGGAAGCTCGGCCACGACCCGATGCCCCAGTTCGCGGACCACGCCGCGACCTCACGCGACACGCAGCACGGCACGACGGTCGTCGCCCTCCGTTACGCCGAAGGAGTGGTTATGGCGGGCGATCGCCGCGCCACGCAGCAGAACACCATCGCCAATCGCAAGATGGACAAGGTGTTCCAGGTCGACAAGTACTCCGCGGTCTCGATCGCCGGGGCGGCTGGTCCCGCGCAGGAGATGGTGCGGCTCTTCCAGACAAACGTCGACTTCTACGAGAAGACTCAGGGTCGCGCCTTGTCTCTCGAGGGCAAGGCGAACCAGCTCGCGCAGATGGTGCGGGGCAACATGGGCGCGGGCATGCAGTTCGGGCTATGGGTGGTCCCCATCTTCGCCGGCTTCGACCCCCGTCGCGGCGTCGGCCGGATTTTCACCTACGACATGACGGGTAGTCGAACGGAGGAAACAGACTTCGACACGTCGGGCTCAGGCGGCCGCGACGCCCGCACGACGATCAAGCTCGGTTGGCGCGAGGGAATGGATCGCGACGATGCGGTCGAGCTCGCCATTCAGAGCCTGTACGAGGCCGCCGACGAGGACACCGCCACCGGCGGACCCGACGTGGTGCGCGGCATCTATCCGATGGTCGCACTGGTGACCGCAGCGGGCTATCAGCTGGTTGACGAAGCCGAGGTCGCCGCCCGGTTCCGAGCCATCATCGAGCGCAAGTCTGCCGAGGGCCACCGCCCATGAGCATGCCGTTCTACGTTGCTCCGGAGCAGCTCATGCGGGACAAGGCGGACTACGCGCGCAAGAACATCGCCCGCGGGCGACCGCTCGTGGCCACCCTCTACGACGACGGCATTCTCATCGCCGCGGAGAACACGTCGCGCACCCTAAAGAAGATCTCGGAGATCTACGACCGGATCGCCTTCGCTGGCGTGGGCAAGGCGTCGGAGTTCGACGCGCTGCGTCAGAACGGCATCCAGACCGCCGAGGTCACTGGCTACAACTACAGCCGCGAAGACGTCGAGGCCCGCACGCTGGCGAACAACTATGCGCAGATCATCGGTCGGGTTTTCACGCACGAGATGAAGCCCTTCGAGGTGGAGATCCTCGTGGCCGAGTTGGGTCATACCGCGGAGGAGGACCGGCTCTTCCACATCTTCTACGACGGCGACTGGTCCGACGACGAAGACCTGGCGGTGCTCGGAGGCGATCCCGAGCCGATCGCCGAACGGCTTCGCGCCTCGTTCAAGAAGGGCTGGAAGCTGGAGGAGGCAGTCAAGGCCTCGGTGGCTGCACTGGCGGGGCCCGACCGCACATTGACGCCCGACGTGCTCGAAGCGGCGGTGCTCGGCCGCTCGGTGGGCCGCCGCGCCTTCAGGCGGTTGGAGGAAGCCGAACTGGCGAAGATCCTGGGGACCGCCGCGGCGACCCCGGCAAAGAGGGCTGCCAAGGCCTCCCGCTCCTCCGAAAAAGCCGCCGAGGCCGAATCGGATACCGAAGATCCCGCCTGAGGTTTTGAGCCTTCCCGTCACCCACACCCCAGCCCACGCATCGGGAACGGCCAGGCGTGGGGATGGGGTCCCCACGCTCTGGAGGAGAGCGGGGCTCCGGGGCCCCCGCTCGGGCTAAGCGATATGGAGCGGCGGATCTTCGGGATCGAGAATGAGTACGGAGTCACGTGCACCCTGCGGGGACAGCGGCGGCTCAGCCCGGATGAGGTAGCCCGCTATCTGTTTCGCCGTGTTGTCAGTTGGGGTCGTTCTTCCAACGTCTTCATTGAGAACGGGGCGCGCCTTTACCTCGATGTGGGCAGCCACCCTGAGTACGCCACTCCGGAATGCGACTCGATCTCGGAGCTCGTCGCCCACGACAAGGCGGGGGAGCGGTACCTCGAGGACCTCCAGGTGCTCGCGGAGCAGCGGCTGCGGGAAGAAGGCATCCGCGGCGTGGTGTATTTGTTCAAGAACAACACCGACTCCACCGGCAACTCATACGGGTGCCACGAGAACTACCTCACCAGCCGGCGCGACGACTTCGGCCGGTACGCCGAGGTCCTGCTGCCGTTCTTCGTGTCCCGGCAGATCTACGCCGGCGCGGGAAAGGTGCTGTCGACGGCGCGGGGCGCGCACTATTCGATCAGCCAGCGCGCCGAGCACATCTGGGAAGGCGTGTCCTCGGCGACGACACGAAGCCGTCCCATCATCAACACCCGCGACGAACCGCACGCAGATGCAGAGCGCTACCGACGACTGCACGTCATCGTGGGGGACTCGAACATGAGCGAGTACTCGACTTACCTCAAGGTCGGCTCGACGGCGATCATGCTGCGCATGCTGGAGGACCCGTCGGTGGTCGTACGGGACATGACGCTCGAGAATCCGATCAGGGCCATCCGCGAGATTTCCCACGACCTCACCTGCCGCAAGCGCGTCCGACTCGCCAATGGAGCGGAGCGCAGCGCGCTCGAAATCCAGGGTGAGTACCTGATGCGGGCGCGTCGCTACGCGGACCGCAAGGGCCTGCCGCCGCAAGAGGAAAAGGCGCTCGAGATGTGGGAGCACTGCCTCACCGGCCTGGAGAAGGACCCGTGGTCGCTGGACCGCGAGTGCGACTGGGTCATCAAGCACAAGCTCATCGAGGCCTACCGAGCGCGCCACGGCATCTCGCTGGCCCACCCCAAGGTGGCGCTGATGGATCTGCAGTACCACGACATCTGCCGTGAGCGCGGTCTCTTCTACCGGATGCAGGCCAAAGGTCTGGTGGAGCGCACCACCACAGACGAGATCATCGACACCGCCAAAACGGTTCCGCCGCAGACCACGCGGGCCAAGCTCCGCGGCGACTTCCTCAAGCGGGCGAAGGAGCGCAAGCGCGACCACACGGTCGACTGGGTGCATCTGAAGCTCAACGACCAGGCGCAGCGCACGATCCTGCTCAAGGATCCCTTCAAGTCCAAGGACGAGCGGGTCCAGAAGCTCATCGACTCGCTGTAGTCCGTGTCGAGGTTCCTGACCGCCACCGTCGAGGAGATCACCGACTCACGCGACGGAATCCAGCGGGTTCTAGCGGGCGGCCGGAAGGCGTACGTCCTCACGCAACTGATCGGCTCGGTCGGGGTCGGCGACGAGGTGGTCCTCAACGTGACCGCCACCGACCTCCAGCTCGGAACCGGCGGGTGGGACGTCGTCCACTGGAATCTCTCGCGCCGCGACTGGCATGAGCCTGGTGGGGGCCACGTCATGAAGTTGCGGTATACGAGCCTGCAGGCCGATGTCGGAGTGACCGAGGAGGCGGCCGAGCTCGACACTCCGCTCGTTGGTCTCCCTGTGGTCGCTTGCTTCCTCCACTCGCAGATCGCCGCGGTGGCCCTCGCCTTTGCGGAGGAGGCCCCGGGACGACGACTGGGTTATGTCATGACGGACTCTGCAGCCCTCCCGTTGGCGCTCTCCGACCTCGTGGCCGACCTGCGCGACAGCGAATTGCTGCACACCACGGTCACTGTGGGCCACGCCTTCGGGGGCGATTTGGAGGCCGTCAACTTGATCAGCGGCCTTGCGGTGGCGCGTTCTGCGGGCTGTGTCGCGGTCATCGTCGGGCCCGGTCCTGGAGTGGTCGGTACCGCCACCCCGACCGGCTTCTCGGGGATAGAGGTGGCTTCCATCATCGACTCCGTGGCGGCGGTGAAGGCCCGTCCCGTTGTGGCCGTGCGCTGGTCCGGCGCCGATCCCCGGTCACGACACCAGGGGGTCTCGCACCACGTGTCGACCGTCCTGCAGCTCGCACACGCCGGCGCCTGGGTGGCTTGCCCTGTCGAATACGAGCTCGGCGAACTTCCCGTCCATCACCAGCGCGCCGTGGTTGCGATTCCCGACATCTCCGAGGGGCTGACCCGCCTGGGCGTCACCACGATGGGCCGGAGTCCAGAGGAAGACCGCGGCTTCTTCGAAATGTCGTCGGCCGCCGGAGTGGTGGCCGCCCGGATGCTCGACTCCTAGTCTCCGCACATGGATCGGCTGGAGCGACTGCTCAATCTGCTCGCCGCTCTGATCGACACCGAGCGTCCCCTGGGGCGCGAGGAAATTCACCAACGCGTCCCGGGCTACCCCGAGCGCGACGACAGCTTCCGGCGCCAGTTCGAGCGCGACAAGGAAACGCTTCGGCAGATGGGGGTGCCAATCGCGGTCGAGCCATTGATTGCGCACTCACCCGAGCAGGGCACCGGCTATCGGGTTCACCAGCGGGACTACGCGCTGGCCGATCCAGGGCTCACGCCGGAGGAACTCACCGCTCTGCACCTCGCCGCGTCATCCGTCCGCTTCCTGGGCGATGACGCCAAGGGAGCGATCAGCAAGCTGGGTGGAGTTCCCGTCGGTGAGGTCGACGGCGCCAACCCCGCTGGAGTCGAGGTGCCGGGCGTAGAGCACCTCGAGGCATGCTTCGCCGCGATCGCCGGGAACTTCACGCTGACATTCGGTTACAAGGGCGAGCGGCGGACCGTCGTACCGGCCCGACTGTCCTTCCGCTCAGGACGGTGGTATCTCTCGACATGGGACGTCAACCGGGACGCCGAACGGCTCTTCCGCCTGGACCGAATGGACGACCCCGAAGTCGGCGACGCCGCGCCCGATGCACCACGCGCGCGGGTCGCGGGGCGGGAGCCACTGGCCGCCTGGGAGCTGGGCGACGACGAACCCGTCCCTGCGAGATTGAGGGTCGACCCAGATCAAGCGGACCTTGCGGTCCGCGCCGTCGGGGGTCGGGGGAAAATCGACAAGGAGCCCGATGGGGGAGTGGTGATCGAGCTCGCTGTGCGGAATCCCGAGGGATTCCGAAACTTCGTCCTCGGGTTCCTCGACCACGCGGAGGTTCTCGAACCCGAAAGCCTGCGTTCCGACATGGTCCAGTGGCTGGAGAGGATGGCGTCGGCGTGAGCACCGAGGCGCGGCTTCGCCGGGTACTGGCGATGGTTCCCTGGATCGTCGCCCAGCAGGGACCGACCATCGAAGAAGTGTGCGCGCGCTTCGGCTGTACCGAGGCTGAGTTGGTCAAGGATCTCGAGGGGGCGCTCTTCTTCTGCGGCGTCCACCCGTTCACGCCGGGCGACATGGTCGAGGTCGACATCAGTGAGGGACGGGTTTGGATCCGTTTGGCCGACTATTTCTCCCGCCCCCTGCGCCTGACCCCGGCCGAAGGCCTCGGCTTGCTCGGCGCGGCGCGGGCGGCCAGTTCGCGCGGTACGGAGTCCGACGATGCTCTGTCGCGCGCCGTCGCCAAGCTTTCGGCGGCCATCGGCGTCGATCCGGACGAAGTGCTCGACGTCGAACTGGGTGATGCGGAACCCGGTGTGCTGGGGATCCTCGAGGAATCGGCCGCGGCCCACGAAGTCGTCGAGATCGACTACTACTCCTACGGGCGCGACTCGTGGCAGACGCGGCCGATCGAAGCTCATCACGTCTTCAACTCCAATGGCGCCTGGTACGCCTGGGCCTGGTGCCGCAAGGTCGATGACTGGCGCTTGTTCCGGGCCGACCGGGTGCGCACCGCGACGCCTCTCGGTGAGCACTTCGAGATGCGCAAGATGCCCTCGCCGCCGAAGCCGTGGTCCGGGCCGGCGGTAGGGGAGGAGGTGGTGCTCGAGTTGGCCCCCGGGGCCGCGTGGGCGATAGAGGAATACCCCGTGGTCTCCGTCCGCGCCGGAAAACAGGGTTGGCGGAAGGTCACCCTCAGAATCGCCGGACGCCCCTGGCTCGAGCGATTGCTGCTTCGGCTCGGATCGGACGCGCGAATGGTCAAGGGCGATGCGAATACCGCGGTGGATGCGGCGTCGAGGATCCTCGCGCGGTACCGCACTCCGGAGGCAGCCCACTAGCCTCGATCAGAGATGAGTGACGCAGCGCGGGACGACTTGCTCGCCGTTGCAACGGCCGGCCCGCAGCGCGAGGCAGCGAGCAGCGCAGCCACAAAGTCCACCAGTCGGGCGCGGAGCGCCATCGAGTGGGTGCTCGTCATTGTCGGAGCGCTGGCAGCGGCGCTTCTCATAAAAACGTTCCTCTTCCAGGCCTTCTTCATACCGTCCGCGTCGATGCAACCGACACTCCAGATCGGCGATCGAGTTCTGGTGAACAAGCTCAGCTACAAGTTCGGCGACATCGATCGCGGGGATTTGGTCGTCTTCAAGCGGCCCGACCTCCCTGCGGACTCCGCGGCAGTCGTGCGCGACCTGATCAAAAGGGTGATCGCGCTCCCCGGCGAGACCGTGGAGGCCCGCGACGGCGCGATCTACATAAACGGGAAGAAGCTGAACGAGCCCTACCTCCCGAGCGGAACCATCTCCGAGAACCTGCCGAGCCAAGTGGTGCCCGCAGGGCGGATCTGGGTGATGGGCGACAACCGCACGAACTCACGCGATAGCCGGGTACTCGGTCCGATTGACATCGACACCATCCACGGCCGGGCCTTTGTCCGCATCTGGCCCCTCGGGGAGTTCAAGCTCTTCTAGCCGGGGCGGTCGGTCCCGTTCAGAACGGCCAGCATGAGGGGAACGTGATCGGAGAAGACTCCGTCGACACCCATCCCCAGGGCGGTTTCGAGCACCCGCTGGTGCTGGCAATCCCAGGCAAAGCACAGAACCTCGAAACGGTGAAAGAGCGTCACCAGTCCGACGGACCAGTCCGTGTGGTGAAGGTTCACGGCGTCGATCCCCTTTTCCGCGAGGGTGGCCGCTCGACGTTCGGTCCCCTCTTTCATGGCGTGACGACGGGTCGAGTCGACCACGCGGACCGCCGGCTCGGCGGCTTTCCATGCATATGCCGCTTCTCGGTCCTCGTTGGCGCAGAGCCACAACCGGTCCAGCCGGTGGCCGGCGGTTCGCGCCGCCTCGATCACCGGCGCAGCCACCTCGGGAGCGCGTAGGTCGAGCGACAGGTCGAAGTCGGTCCCCACCTCCTCGTAGAGCTCCTTCAGGGTCGGGATGTGGCCGGGCAGCGACGCACGCTCGACGTCCCGGATCCGCCGCCGGCGGAGACCGGGGAGCACGCCGTCGTGATCCAGCACGGCCACCCCGTCAGCCGTGACCCAGGCATCGCTTTCGAGCGCTGTGGCGCCGCTCGCCAGAGCGCGTCGGAAGGCCTCCAAGGTGTTCTCAGGGGCGTCCCCCCGACCGCCTCGGTGGGCGAAACCCAGGGGGGGCCTGATCGGGCGCATTCTGAGAATTGTTGCCGAGACTTTCGTCACGAACGGCCACCTGGCCCGTCTTGACCGGTACAACTGCCCTAAAGGGCCACGGAAGAAGGACCTAGGCGGACGATGGCCGAAAGAGGAGACATGTCGCAACCTGAAGGTGTGAGCATTCGAGCAACTTGCCCCTCGTGTGGGGACGTGGACCTGGTGATCAACCAGATTCGTGCCCAGCTGTGTGTAACCGATAACCGGGGGAGCTACTCCTTCAGTTGCCCGTCATGCACATCGGACGTATCCAAGCCTGCGGAGCCCGGCGTGGTGGACCTCCTCGTATCGGCCGGCGTCGAGCTGACCGTTTGGGAGCGTCCTTCCGACGCCGACGAAATGCGCGACGATCCGGCCTTCACCTGGGATGACGTACTCGCCTTCCACGACGCGCTGGAGCAGCCCGACTGGTTCGACAAGCTCATGAACGCGGAGGCCACCTCCCCGCCGAGGTGACTCGCCGTCGCTAGGTTGGCCTGGTGGCCGGGCGGGACACCTTCCTCGCCAAGCTGGGCTTTCCGCCCGACCCCTTCCAACTCAAGGCGATGGACGCCATCGATGACGGCACGTCCGTCGTGGTCGCGGCGCCAACGGGTGCGGGCAAGACAGTCGTCGCGGAATACGCGGTAGCCAAGGCGCTCGAGCAGGGCGCGAAGGCGTTCTACACGACGCCGCTAAAGGCGCTCTCCAACCAGAAATTCGGCGACCTCGTGGCGCGCCACGGCAGTGAGCAGGTAGGCCTGCTGACCGGCGACAACTCGATCAACGGCGACGCTCCGATCGTGGTGATGACGACCGAAGTGCTGCGCAACATGATCTACGCAGCCTCGCCGACCTTGGACGGCCTTCGCTGGGTCGTGCTCGACGAAGTGCACTTCCTGCAGGACGCCTACCGCGGGCCTGTGTGGGAAGAGGTAATCATCCACGCGCCACGCGAGATCGGACTCGTCTGTCTCTCCGCCACGGTGTCGAACGCGGAGGATCTAGCTGCGTGGGTCGGGACCGTGAGGGGCGCGGCGCTGGCTGTCATCGAGGAGCATCGTCCTGTCGAGCTACGCAACCTCTATCTCCTGGGAGATCGGCGGACCCGGCAGCTCCACCTGCTGCCGACGTTCGTCGACGGCATGCCGAACCCTGAGGCTGACCGCTTCGACAATCAGGCGGCGCGCAGCAGCGGGCCGCGTCAACGGTACGGCGGCGGCCATCGCGCCCCCGTCGCGACGCCTCGCCGGCCGGAGGTGGTCGAGCTTCTCTCCGACGAGGACATGTTGCCGGCGATCTATTTCATCTTCAGTCGTGCGGCATGCGACGACGCCGTGCGCCAGTGCGTGGAGTACGGCATTCGGTTGACCAACCCGGAGGAACGCAAGCGGATCCGCCGGATCGCCGAGGCCAAAGTGGAGCGGCTGTCCGACGAGGACCTGCGGGTCCTCGATTACGGCGGCTGGCTGAACGCACTGGAGTCCGGGTTGGCCGCGCATCACGCCGGACTCGTTCCTCCCTTCAAAGAGGCGGTCGAAGCCTGCTTCTCCGCAGCACTCGTCAAGGTGGTCTTCGCGACGGAAACCCTGGCCGTGGGAATCAACATGCCGGCGCGGACGGTCGTCATCGAAAAGCTCTCGAAGTTCACCGGCGCCAGCCACCAATTTCTGACGCCGGGGGAGTACACCCAGCTGACCGGCCGCGCTGGTCGTCGCGGTATCGACGAGTTGGGCCACGCCATCGTGCTGTGGTCGCCCTTCGTGCCTTTCGATCAGGTTGCCAACCTCGCCGGCACGCGGTCGTACGCCCTGGTCTCGGCATTCCGCCCGACGTACAACATGGCGACCAACCTGGTTCGCAGATACGAGCCCGATACCGCCCATCATCTGCTGAACCTTTCGTTCGCGCAGTATCGCAGCGATGCGGTAGTGGTGCGGCTCGAGGCGGAGCTGGAGAAGCTGAGGCGCGACGCCCGCAAAGCGCGCGAGCGAGCGGTCTGCCAGCTGGGTGATGTGGGCGAGTGGCGCGATCTGAGATCAGAGGAGGCCCAAACCCGGCGCAAGCGGGTCGACGACAACTCCGTCGAGGTGAAGGCCGCGTTCGGCCGGCTGAGGCTCGGCGACATTGTCATTGTTCCGGGGCGAGGTCGCGTCGCGGTCATCGCCACCTCGCAACGCCGTCACGGCGACATACGTCTGCGCGCCCTTACCCCTGATCGGCGCGTCCTCTCCCTGGGTCCCAGGGACTTCGGCGAGCCTCCGCTGGCGGCCGGGCGCGTGGACCTGCCCAAGCCGTTTGCGCCGCGCAGCCCCGCCTTCCAACGCAGCGTGGCGGTTGCTCTCGAAAAGGCGCGACTGAAGGCTGGTGCGGAAAGTGGCTCCGATGAGCGACCTCGGCGGCGGCGGCGCGGCGAGGACGCGCCCATCCGCGTGAACCGCTCCGCGGAGCACCCCGTGGCCCAATGCCCCGAGGCCGGCGCCCACCTCCGATACCTCTCCCGTGCGGAGCGACTGGAAGGCGAAGTCCGCCGCACCGAGCAGCGCATTCGTTCCCGAGCCGAGTCACTGGCGCGCCAACTCGATCGGGTGATGCGACTGCTCGGGAATTGGGGATACGTCGATGGCTGGGCTCTCACCGAGGCGGGCGATCGACTGGCGCGGATTTACCACGAGTGCGATTTGCTGGTGGCAGAGGCTGTCCGGGAGGCGATGTGGGACGGTCTCAATGCGGCGGAGGCCGCCGCGCTGGCTTCGATGTTCACCTACGAGCCGCGCGGACCTGGACCGCACCCTCAAGCCCGACTCCCCTCGGCGCCACTTAGACATGCGTGGTCGCGGGTGGAGTCGCTCGGACGCGATCTCCGTAAGGCCGAGGAAGAGGCCGGGCTCGCGGTCACCCGCGCCCCGGACCCCGGCTTCGCCCAGGCGGCCTACGAGTGGTGCCGCGGTCACGATCTCTCCGACATTCTCGAAAACGCTCCGGTCGCGACCGCTGGAGACTTCGTCCGCAACATTCGCCAACTGATGGATCTCGTGCGCCAACTCGCACAGGTCGTCACCGATCGCGACGCGAGCAGGGCCCTGCGCGAGGCCGCAGACCGGATGTTCCACGGAGTAATCGCCGCATCCGAACCGATTTCGCTGGCGGCCGGGCACCCCAACCCAGCCGCGGCCGAGCGTGGGACCCCACCCACGCCGGCGGTATCTCGGGCGGCCGGGCACCCCAACCCAGCCGCGCCCGAGTAGACGATGCCGATCGCCAAGGGCGAGAACTGGGGGGAGGCCGGTGCGTTTCCGAGCGGAGCGCCCATCCTCGGCAGCGACGCTGAGGTGGCGCGCACTATCGAGCGCGCGAGGGGGGAGCGCCGAGATCGGCCGGTCTGCGGACTGACAGGGGGCGACCTGTGGCGAACGCTTGGCGCGCCCCCGGGCGGGGTGGATCGACTTCGCTCCGGGACCGCCACGCGCGCGGTGGTCGATGTCGGGTGGGTCCGGCTCGACGATCGCGACCTGGACCACGCCTTCGTCGCCCACTGTGTGGCGCGAACCCGCCTCTGGTCCGAGGTGCTGGCGGTCATGAACGCCGAATGGCTCGGCGACTGGGACGTCGCCCCAAAGAGTCACCCGGGCGATGGCTGGCTCGACGTCACCGACACGGAATTGTCCTGGGCGGAGCGTCGGAAGGTGCGGGACCGGCTGCCTACGGGCACGCACCTCCCGCACCCGGACGTGAGGACGTGGCGGGTGCATGAGGCGGAGTTCGAGTTCGACCGGCCCCGCCGTTTGTACGTCGACGGCGCCCCTCTCTCCAGCGCTCGACGCCTGGAAATTCGGGTCGAACCCGCATCCCTTACCGTCCTGGTCTGAGGCCGTAGTCTCCAAAGCGGGATGCTGCCGTACGCCGCAGAGACCTGGACCGAAGGTGAAGCGGAGGTCCTGCGTCGCTATTTCACGAACTTGGACGGACCGGTGTTCGCGGTCACCAACCTCCCTGAGGTCGTAAAGGGGGCGCTCTTCGCGCGGTACTCGCGCTCGCCCAAGAGTCTGCGACGGTTGTTCCTCGACGAGTTCGTGGGCGACCTCGATATCAGCGGCGACGTGACGATCGACGCCACCGTCGGCCTGCGTCGTGCCGAGGAGCTGTACGAGCGGGTCTTCGTCGAGTACGGCGACGACTCGGTTGCGCAGCTGGGCGGGGTGCATCTGGCCTGCGAGCAGGCCTCCAACCTGCTGACCAAGGTGCTCGAGTGGGGCCGCCTGATGGCCTACATGGAGCAGTCGACTCGCTACATCTCCTACGACGCCCGCTTGGCCAACGGTCGCTACCGCTATTTCCGCGACCCCGATCTGCTGGACTCCGGTCTGGGCGCCCGCTATGTGGGCGACATGGACCGAATCTTCGATGCCTATGCCGCGGCTTTGCCGCGCGCCCAGCAGTGGTTTACGAAGGCCCACCCGCGCCAGGCGGGCGACTCGGACTTCGTCCACCGGCAGTCCGTGCGGGCCAAGGCCTTCGACACGCTTCGCGGGATGCTGCCCGCGGCGGCGCTTTCGAATGTCGGGATCTACGGAACGGGCCAGGCGTACGAAATGCTGCTCATCCGCATGAGGAGCCACCCCCTCCCGGAAGCCCGGGCTTATGCGGATCTCATGCTCGAAGAGCTCGACAAGGTCATTCCGTCTTTCGTCAAGCGCGTGGCCATTCCCGAACGAGGCGGCGCGTGGAGCGACTACCTGGCGTCGACCCGCTCGGCCATGCATGACGTGGCCGACCAGGTGCTGGCCGAGGAGGAGCCCGCCCCCCGTCCTGCGGTCACGTTGGTGGATTACGACCCGGAGGGCGAGGACCGGATCGTCGCCGCCATGCTCTACGCCTACTCCGACCTACCCGACGATCAACTCCTGGACCGTGCGAAACGATTGTCGGCCGACGAGAAGGCATCCGTCGTGCGGGCGTACGTCGGCGAGCGGGGCAACCGCCGGCACCGCCCCGGACGGGCCTTCGAGGCGAGCGCGTACCGCTTCGACATCCTCTCGGACTACGGCGCCTTCAGAGACCTCCAGCGGCACCGGTTGTTGACGATCGAATGGCAGGAGCTGAGCCCCCGGCACGGATACGAGATGCCGGCCGCCGTCGACGACGCTGGCCTCGGCGAGGAGTTCAGAGGCTGCATGGAGCGCGCCGAGGGGCTCTACGAGGCGCTGCACGACGAGTTCACTCCGCAGGCTGCCTACGCGGTCACTCTGGCCCACCGGGTCCGGTACGTGATGCAGATGAATGCTCGCGAGGCGATGCACGTAATCGAATTGCGCACCACTCCGCAGGGACATCAGTCCTACCGGGCCATCTGCCAGGAGATGCACCGACTCATTGCCGAACAGGCGGGTCACCGCGTGATAGCCGACGCGATGCGGTTCGTGGACCACGGTTCCTACGACCTCGAGCGACTCGATTCCGAGCGTCGCGCTGAGGCGAAGCGCACAGCGCGCGCCGAGCGTGGCGGGCCTGACGCGTAAGGGTCGACCGCCCAAGCCCGAAAATTCGAGCGAACTTTCTCACACATGGCCTGACCTGCCGCGATGTGTTGCGCCGCAGGTCAGGGCCCCTTTCTCCGATTTGACCGACGGGATCATTCGTGGCAGAAATAGCGAGCCGGCAACGCCTCTGTCCGCTTGGTCGTGGGCATCGGGAACATCCCGATGGCGGTGGTCGGAAATCTCGGGGCGGGTCCGGGAGATCGAGTAGAGAACGTCCCCCGTTAAATCGAGGGGGGATGGCACCAAAGATCTCCTGGACTCCCTCGTTGCCGGGCCATTTGCGTTGGTCCGCTCGTTACTGTGAGCGCCCGTGGCCCGCACCCCCCGCAGCTGGTTTCCGCTCCTCGCCGCCTTCGTCGGCGTCGTCGCCGCAGTAACCATCGCCTCTGTTCTTCTGGGGGAGCGCTCGGAAAGAGTGGAACGCGCCGACCTGGAAGAGGCGGCCGGCGACTTCGCGGTGGCCCTCTTGTCCTACGACAGCGCGAACCTGGAAGCCGCCAGAGCCCGGATGCGGCCGCTGGCCACCGACAAGTTCTTTGCCAACTACGAAGCGACTCTGGCCGCCCTGGCCGAGGTGAACTCCAAAGCTGAGGGAAGGGCGAGCGAAATTCTGGTGGGGCGGACGAAGGCCGGGCGGGCCGCGGTGGTAGTGGTGACCGAATCGACTGCCCAGACCGCCAATGGGCCTCGAGCGAACCGCGGCACATATTTGCGGCTCGAGCTGGTTCTACGAGCAGGCGGGTGGCGGGTCGACCAGGTTGTCGAGTTGGCTGCCGGACGCTCCGAAGGCGCGGAGCCCCCTTCCGAGGAATAGGCGCTAGGGCCGGCGATCCGCTGGTTTGGAAGGGGATGCGAACTTGGCCCCAGGCGACCCTTCTATGATCCCGCCCGATATGGCAAGAAAGACGGCGGTGACCGATGTCGACCCTGAAGACGACCCTGAAGACGAAATTGACGATGACGTCGAGGAGTTGGTAGCGGAGCCGGCCGACCTGGAGGAGATCGACGACCCCGACGAGGTCGTCGATTTGGCTGACGACGACGTCGAAGACGACGCGGTGCTCGTGGACGACGAGGAGGACGACGCGGAGGTCGCCCCCGTCGCAGAGACCGCCGGTGACGACGACGACGAAGAGGACGACGACGAAGGCGACGATGTCGAAGCCAGCCTGGACGTGATCCTCAAGGAACGGCTCGTCCAGGTGGATGAAGACGAAGAGGATGAGGACGAGCCGAACGATCCGGAGGACAAAGCCGCGCCCGACGGAGCCAAGGTGCTGCCCAAACAGCCGAAGGAGTTCGTCTGCCAGTCCTGCTTCCTCGTGAAGCATCCGAGCCAGATGGCTGATTCCAAGCGCCAGCTCTGCCGGGACTGTGTCTGAACTGAACGAGCGCTCACCCCTGGACGAGGCACTCGACCTCTTCGTCTACGCGCCGGTCGGGCTGGCCCTAACTGCGGCCGAGGAGTTACCCAAGATGATCGAGAGGGGTCGCGACGTTCTGGGCTCGAGTGTCGACGCGGCGCGGGTGATTGGTCGGGTCGCGGTGAATCAAGGCAAGGTCGAGATGTCGCGCATCGCCTCCCAGTGGAACGACCTCGGCGCGGTGCTTCGATCGGGCGCGATGAGCACACGCCCGCCGGCTCGTCGCGACGACGCGCCCGCGGCGCGGCACGATGCCACCGCCGCCCCGGCCCCCACCAGTCCCGCCGTTCGCCCCACGAAGCGGGCCGTTCCCGCCCCGGCGAATCTCGGTATTTCTGGCTACGAATCGTTGTCCGCCTCGCAGGTCGTGAGTCGGCTCGATGGCCTCACTTCTGAGCAGCGGGCGGCGGTCAAGGAGTACGAGTCGTCGACGCGGGGTCGCCGCACCATCCTCGGCCGTATCGCCCAGATCGAGTCCGGCGCGTAGGCGTGGAGGCGGCGCGCACGCCTCGGGAGGACGAGCTTCCTCGCATCGCAGAGCTCCATCGCCTGGCCGTGACCTCCACCTTGCCTGAGCGCGGAGGAGAGGTGTTCGCAGCGCGAGAGACGCAGGGCGAGCCGTTGGTCGACTGGCTACAGAGCCGTTTGTCCGTCGGGGGACTGTGGGCCGGCACGATCGACGACACGGTCGTCGGTTACGCGGTGGCCGCCATCGAAGAAGCCAGAGCGGACGTGCGATTGGCGCGTATCGAGGCACTGTTCGTGGAGCAAGAGGCCCGTGGTGTCGGCGTGGGCGCGGCGCTGATGTCCGTGATCTTGGAGTGGTCGGCTGAAAATGGGTGCACCGGCGTCGACGCTTGGGCTCTGCCGGGGGATCGCAGCACGAAGAACTTTTTCGAGGGCAGCGGGTTCAGCGCCCGCCTCCTGACGATGCACCACAGCTTCGGTCCCAAGCGAGAACGACCGGAGCGAGAGGGCGGTCTGGTCCGACAGAGCGGCCCTGCGGTTCAATGAGCGCGCCCAGACCCGAAGTCTGCGTCGGTGCCGTGGCCGTCGACGCAGAGCGACTGCTTATGGTGCGGCGGGGGAGGGGCCCCGCAGCCGGAGACTGGTCGATTCCCGGAGGCCGCGTGGAACCGGGCGAGACCCTGGCCGAAGCGGTCGTGCGGGAGCTGGAGGAGGAAACGGGGATCGAAGGGGTGTGCGGTCCGCTGATCGGCTGGGTGGAGAACATCGACGACGACCACCATTTCGTGATCCTCGACTTCGAGGTAGACGTGCTGGAGGGGACGGAGCCGGTTGCGGGCGACGACGCGGTCGAAGCCCGTTGGGTGCCGCTAGGAGAGATCTCCGAGCTGACCGTCGTCTCCGGGTTGCTCGAGTTCCTGCACGAGAACGGGATCATCGACGTGATCGCTGCGGACGCCGAGGGAATCGAGCTGCTCGGGATCTGAGCCGGGCTCGGTCATCGGCTCCTGCTCCGCTTCGATCACAGGGTTTAGAGGCGCGGTGGTCTCCGCCACGCTGGGTTCGGCCGGCTCGTCACGCGCCGGCTCGATGAGGGCTGGCTCGATCGGAGCTGGGTCCGCGGCGGCTGGCTCGATCGGAGCTGGGTCCGCGGCGGCTGGCTCGATGACGGCTGGCTCGATGGGCGCCGGCTCCGCGGCGGGGCGGTGGGGTCGGGGCTGGTGAGGGCGCCGGTGCTGCGGCTGCGACGGCGCGGGTCCGGGCCGGCGCACGGGCGGCGGCGGGACCTTCATCCCCAGCAGGGGGGCGAGGGCGGGAACCGAACCTGCGGCGGCGCGGGCCTTGGCCTTGAGCTCGTCGTCGGCCGATTCGGGGATGCCCTCGGGGCGCACCGTACGGCTGACGGGCGACGCGACCACGGCCTCGAGAAGGTCCAGCCACCGGGCCGGGGGAGTAGTCGACGTCATGGCGGAGCTCGCCGCCTGCGCCAATCGAGAGGCCAGCTCCGCGGTGAGGCGGGCCGACGGGCCCGGCGGGCGGCTGGCCTGACGCAGCGCTCGTAGCGGACGGTTGGCCTCCAATGCGGCGGCCACGCCTTCCGCCCACTCGGTCTTTTGGGCCTCCGTGCGGCTGGTGAGGGCGTCCTTGAGGTTCGTCGCGATCTCTCGGGCGCCTTCGCCCCGGGCTGCGTCGGCCGCAGCTGTGACGATGGCGCGCAATTCGCGGAGGGGGACGGCGACGAGGTCCTTGACGGCCTCCTCGGCGCGGTCTCGCCATTCAGCGGCGCGCAGGGCCGGCGCCAAGTTCTCCGCCAGGGTCACCATGGGGCCCGGGTCGATCTTCTGTGCCGCCAGCGCCTCGCGCACGGCTCGCACGCCTCCCTTCAGAATCTGCTCGGCGATAGGCCGCTGCTCCTCGGGGAGCGCGGCCAAGGCCGCGTCGCGGTGGGTTCGACCCGGCTGAAACTTCGGGGGGCGAGGCCGGACCGGCTTGCGCTCTGCCCCGCTTGGCTTGGGCCCTGCACCCCTTGCCGCCGAGTCGCGGCCTGCGCCTTCGGAGCGCGGCGGGCGACGGTGGTCACGCTCGGGACGAGCTTGACCGGGAGTTCCGGGGGAGCGGCCCTCGCTATCGGGACGGCGGGGACGGCTGCGGGCATCGGAGTCGGCCCGCGGCGGCCGGTTGCGCGTGTCCGGCCCGCCGCCGGTGGTGTGATCGCGAGGCGCTCCGTCGCGGCGCTGCCCCTGGCGGGGGCCTCGGTCGCCCTCCTGGCGGGGGCCTCGGGGTCCGTCGGATCGGGGACCTCTGGGGCGGTCGCCCGGGCCGCGCGGCGGTCGGTCGTCCCGGTCGCGTCCCCGGCGGCCGACGAGGCTCGTCGTGACGCCTTCGATCGGAGCCTGGGAGCCGACCAGTTTCAGTACTTCCGGCCCGCTGCGGGCTGCTTCCTTCGGGGCTGCGAGGGAGGTGACGTTTATGCCGTCGAGCTCGATTTCGGCTTCCGCTCGGAGAACGTCGCCCACTTTCGCCCCACCGGGCACGACCTGTCCTTGAACGACACCTTTCGGTTGCTTCGCGCCGGCCGCCCGCCAAGTCCACGTGCCATCCGGCCGCTCACTCGTGAGTTCTATTTCGAGCCTCGGCACCGAAGAACGCTAACCGAGGTTTCGCGCCAAAGGTGACTGTGCTGTCTCCCCGGGCGGGGCCCCCATCCCCCGCCCGGCCGTGCGGTCTCGCTTTCTGCGCTGATCGGGCGTGGCACGATCGGAATGGTGACGAACACGACCGGGGGAGCTCAGCGGTTGCACGACCTGATCCGACTCCGACAGGTTCGCGATCGCATCGACAGGGAATACGCCCTGCCCTTGGACGTCGAGGCCCTGGCTCGCGGCGCGCACATGTCGGCCGGACATCTCAGCCGCCAGTTTCGCCTCGCCTACGGAGAGTCGCCGTACTCGTACGTGATGACGCGGCGGATCGAGCGGGCGATGGCGTTGCTGCGTCGCGGCGATATGAGCGTCACCGACGCGTGCTTCGCGGTCGGCTGTTCCTCCCTGGGGACTTTCAGCACTCGCTTCACCGAGCTGGTCGGCGTACCGCCGAGCGTGTATCGCCGCCAGGTGACCGACGAAACATCCGGGATCCCGTCGTGCGTGGCGAAACAAGTGACGAGACCGGTCAGGAATCGAGAAGCAATGCAACGTGAGTCGCAGTCAGCATGATCGACATGGACATTTCAATTCACTACGCCTTCCTCCCGCACACGGAGCCTGAGGCGTCTCTCGCCTTCTACCGCGACACACTCGGCTTCGAGGTCCGCAACGACGTCGGGTACAACGGCATGCGCTGGATCACCGTCGGCCCGCCCGGGCAGCCGGGAACGTCCCTGGTCCTCTATCCGCCGGGGGCCGACCCGGGCGTCACCGATGAGGAGCGACAGACCATCGTCGAGATGATGGCCAAGGGCACTTTTGCCATGGTCGCCTTCTCCACTCCGGATCTGGATGGCGTCTTCGGGAAGCTCCAAGCGGGTGACACCGAGGTCGTTCAGGAGCCGACCGACCAGCCGTACGGGGTCCGGGACTGCGCCATCCGCGACCCCGCGGGCAACCTCATCCGCATCAACCAAGCAAGCTGAACGTGCCGGCTGCGAGCAAGTCGAAGAAGCCCGGGCCCAGGACGGCAGCCGGACACGCCGCCGACGGTCACGATCTGATCCGCGTCGTGGGGGCGCGGGTCAACAACCTCAAGGACGTCAGCGTCGAGCTGCCCAAGCGGCGGTTGACGGTCTTCACCGGCGTCTCCGGCTCGGGGAAGAGCTCGCTCGTCTTCGGAACGATCGCGGCCGAGTCACAGCGGCTGATCAACGAGACCTACAGCAGCTTCGTACAAGGGTTCATGCCAACGATGGCAAGGCCGGACGTCGACGTGCTCGACGGTCTGACGACGGCCATTCTCGTGGACCAAAGGCGGATGGGGGGCGACGTCCGCTCCACCGTGGGCACTGCCACCGATGCCAACGCCATGCTGCGAATTCTCTTCAGCCGCCTCGGCAAGCCCCACATCGGATCACCGCAGGCCTTCTCCTTCAATGTGGCCTCGATCAGTGGCGCGGGCGCAGTGACGTTGAACAAGGGCGGCAAGACAGTCAGAGAGAAGCGCAGCTTCAGCATCACCGGCGGGATGTGTCCCCGCTGCGAGGGCCGAGGGCAGGTGTCGGACTTCGACCTCACCCAGCTGTACGACGAATCGAAGTCGCTGAACGAGGGCGCGCTGAGCATCCCGGGTTACAGCATGGATGGCTGGTTCGGGCGCATCTTCCGCGGCTCGGGTTTCTTCGACCCGGACAAGCCACTCCGCAAGTACACGAAGAAGGAACTACACGACCTTCTCTACAAGGAACCCACCAAGATCAAGGTCGAGGGAATCAACCTCACCTACGAGGGGCTCGTCCCGAAGATTCAGCAATCGATGCTGTCGAAGGACGTCGACGCCCTGCAACCCCACATACGGGCATTCGTGGAGCGCGTTGTGGCCTTCACGACGTGTCCCGATTGTCAGGGAACGCGCCTCACCGAAGCCGCTCGGGCGTCCAAGATCAAGGGGATCAACATCGCGGATGTCTGCGCCATGGAGATCAACGACGTGGCGGAGTGGGTCCGGTCCCTCAGGGAACCGTCGGTCGCCCCATTGCTCGACGTCCTGCAACAGACCTTGGACTCTTTCGTGGAGATCGGACTGGGCTACCTGTCTCTCGACCGCGCGTCAGGAACGCTCTCAGGTGGCGAGTCACAGCGGACCAAGATGATCCGTCACCTGGGCTCGTCGCTCACCGATGTCACCTACGTCTTCGACGAGCCGACGACCGGGCTACATCCCCACGACATCGCCCGGATGAACGGCCTGCTGCTGCGTTTACGGGACAAGGGCAACACGGTCCTGGTCGTGGAACACGAGCCTGAGACGATCGCTATCGCCGATCACGTCGTCGATCTGGGACCCGGAGCGGGCGCCGGCGGCGGCACTGTGTGCTTCGAGGGCACCGTCGACGCGTTGCGGGGGAGTGGCACCGTCACCGGCCGCCACTTCGACGACCGCGGAGCGTTGAAGGAGACGGTTCGCAAGCCAGCCGGTGCGCTCGAGATTCGGGGCGCGACCACCCACAATTTGCAGAAGGTCGACGTCGACTTACCACTCGGCGTGCTGGTGGTCGTGACCGGCGTCGCGGGATCGGGCAAGAGCTCGCTCGTGCACGGCTCCATCCCGGCGGGCGAAAATGTGGTGTCGATCGATCAGGGCGCCATTCGGGGGTCGCGGCGCAGCAATCCGGCGACCTACACCGGCCTCCTCGAGCCGATCCGCAAAGCCTTCGCGAAAGCCAATGGAGTGAAGCCCGCGCTGTTCAGCTCCAACTCCGAAGGCGCGTGTCCGACCTGCAACGGCAACGGCGTCATCTACAGCGATCTTGCGATCATGGCGGGCGTCGCCACTCTTTGTGAGCAGTGCGAGGGCAAAAGGTTCGAGGCTTCGGTGCTCGAGTACCGACTGGGCGGGAAGGACATCAGCGAAGTCCTTGGCATGTCGGTGACGGAGGCGGAGTCGTTCTTCGGCGCAGGAAAGGCCGCCACTCCAGCGGCGCACGTGATCCTTCAGCGGCTCGCCGAGGTCGGTCTGGGCTACCTCACCATTGGTCAGCCGCTGACCACGTTGTCGGGCGGCGAGCGCCAGAGACTGAAGCTCGCCATTCACATGGCGGAGGAGGGCGGGATCTATGTCCTCGACGAGCCGACCAGCGGCCTGCATCTGGCCGACGTGGAGCACCTGCTCGGACTGCTGGACCGGCTCGTCGATTCCGGCAAGTCGGTGATCGTCGTCGAACACCACCAGGCCGTGATGGCCCATGCCGACTGGATCATCGACCTCGGCCCCGGTGCGGGTCACGACGGCGGACGCATCGTCTTCGAAGGCACGCCGGCTGACCTGGTCGCCGGGCGCGCCACGCGGACGGGGGAGCACCTCGCCGCCTACGTGGGCGCCAGAGGCCAACGGAAGCGCAAGAGTTAGGCGATGTCGCTCGTCCGCGTCCACAACTTCTCGATCTCGCTGGACGGCTTCGCCACCGGCGAGCCTCAGAGCGAGGACGCGCCGTTCGGCCACGCCGGCCACCGGCTGCACGAGTGGATGTTCGCGACGCGGTGGTGGCGCGAGCCCGCCGAGCCAGGCGGTAACGCGGGCGTCGACGATGCCCTCGCCCGCCAGCACGGCCCGGGGATCGGCGCCGAGATCATGGGAGCCGGGAAGTTCGGTCCTCCCGGATGGCAGCAGAACCCGGACTGGAAGGGCTGGTGGGGCGCCAATCCGCCGTTCCACACGCCGGTCTTCGTTCTCACCCATCACCCGCGGCCGCCGCTCGAGATGGAAGGCGACACGACGTTCCATTTCATCGACGCCGCGCCTGCCGAGGCGTTGGCCGCCGCACGCGAGGCGGCCAACGGTCAGGACGTGCGTATCGGCGGGGGCCCGACGGTGGTCCGCGACTTCCTGGCCGCCGGCCTCGTCGATCACTTGCACGTCGTCGTGGTGCCAATCCTGCTCGGCCGTGGCGTGCGCCTCTGGGACGGCCTGGAGGGCGTCGAGAAGGACTACGACGTCGAGGCCACGTCGTCAGCCAGCGGAGTCACCCATCTGACGTTCACTCGCGCGGCGGGCTGACCTAGGACTCCGATTCGACGGGCGAAAGCGCTCCCGTGTGGACGTCGAAGATGAAGCCTGCGAGCTCCAGGCCGGCCGGCAGAAGCCGGCAGGCTTCGATCACGGCGATGTCCTGGCGCACGGTGGACTCCTGATCTTCCATCGATAGGAACCGCCAGTCCTCAGCGCTCTCACCCGTGTTCGCCCGGATGCCTTCGCGAAACTCGGCGTCGGACTTGCGCGCCAGAGCGCAGTCGGTGTGCTGCACCACGCAGATGCGCGTGACATTCAAAAAGTTCGCAGCCAGGACCAGCGACCTCAGGGCGTCCTCGGTGATCCGGGCGCCCGCGTTGCGGATGATCTTGGCGTCGCCCGGCTTGAGGCCGAGCATGGCCAGCGGATCGACCCTCGAGTCGATACACGTCACGATCGCCAACCCGCGGGCAGCCTGGCCGCGAAGCCCGCGGTCTCGAAATGTCGCCTGGTAGTCGCGATTGGCGGCCATGAGGTCGTCGAAGGGCATGGGAGGGGCAGGCTACGGCGCTCCGCGCCCTCCCTGGAAAGTCCCTGCACACCGCCGATAATGTATGTTACGTAAAGTAACCCGGAGGGGCGAAGCGGCCTTAGGTTGTGGCGGTGGCGGGAAGCGTGACTGCGCCAGACCAGACCGCCGGCCCGCCGAGGCCGATCGGCCGCCGGGAGGAAAGAGCCGTCGCTTTCTTCGGCGTGTGGATGATGACCGGGTTGTTCATCGACGGCTGGGCGCATCAGGCGCAGAAGCCGGAGACGTTCTTCTCACCGTGGCACGGAATCCTCTACTCCGGGTTCGTAACCGCGGTCACCTGGTTTGCGTGGCAGGGATTCAAGTCGGGCCGCGGCATCAACCCCGCGGGCGGACTCGACCGCCTCACCGCGCTGGGCTTCCTCCTGTTCGGCGCGGCCGGCATTGCCGACGGCATCTGGCATCAGGTGTTCGGCGTCGAAGCGGACCTCGAAGCCCTGGTGAGTCCGAGCCACCTGGCCTTGTTCTTCGGTGGCTTCCTGATGGTGTCCAGTCCGATCCGGCTCGCGGGGGCCCGGCAGGCGGCCGACGGCGAAACCGGGCCGACCGCGGTCACCTGGGGCGAGTGGCTGCCCCAGGGCGTGACGCTGATGCTCTCTACCGCGCTGATCGGCTTCTTCACGCTCTACCTGTCGCCCTTCGGCGGAGTCGGCGGGGAGCGCAGTCAGTACGACGAGCTGCGGGAACATCAGGAGGTGCTGGGCATCGCGTCGGTTCTGGTCTTCAACACCCTGCTCGTCGGCGCCCTTATCTACGCGTTGCGCAGGTGGCGCCCGCCTTTCGGCTTTGGCACGTTGTTGTTCGGCGGCGTCGCCCTTGGAATGACGGGCCTCAACGGATTCGATGGCGTCGAGTTAGCGCTGCCCGCGTTGGTCGCCGGACTCGTGGTCGACACGCTGATCGCGCGATCTTCGGCGACGCGTCTCGTTGTCGCTCTCGGCTCCTTCGTCCTGTGGGGCGGCTACTTCCTCGTCGCGCAACTCAGTTACGGCATCGTTTGGTCCGTGGAGCTCTGGGCTGGCTCGATCGTCCTGGCCGTGGCGTCCGCGCCACTCATGGCCGCGCTCATGCCCGAACCCTCCCCCGGCGACTCGCGGTTGGCCTAGACCGGATCGAGGTCCAAGCC
This sequence comes from Acidimicrobiales bacterium, assembly GCA_035526705.1. GTDB lineage: Bacteria > Actinomycetota > Acidimicrobiia > Acidimicrobiales > JAHWKP01 > JAHWKP01. The sequence continues at coordinate 44,760 of DATLBX010000053.1, forward strand.
GAGGCGGTGCTGGCCGGCGTGGACGAGGGTGGCCTCAGGCTGATAGGGGTGGTACAGCGCGGCACGGAGGTCGCGGGTCATGCGATCGACTGCGCCCCGGCGGGCGTAGGCCCCTCCCCCAGCTACCTCGGCCCCGAGTTGCGCGACGTTCTGGCACGCCAGGGTGACCACCCGCTTCATCTGCTGCAGGGTTACGAAGTTGTCGATCGTCGGCTCCGGATCGTCGCCCAGCTCTGCCAGCACCGCGTCGATGGCCCAACCTGCGGTGCGCAGGTGTGCGTCGAGCTCGCCGACCTGGCGAGCCGCGCCGGGCTTCACCTTGCCTGACGACAGAATCGTCGCCACGAGACCTTCGGCCACACCGAGATAGGTGCTGTAGATCACGGGCCATGCGTGCAGTGAAGCCACCAGAAGAGGCCGGTCGAGCTCCCCCCAGGTCCGCCTCGCGGATACCTGACCTTCACCGACGAAGACGTCCTCGAGCACGATGTCGTTGCTGCCCGTACCGCGCATTCCGGCGGAGTCCCACGTCTCCTCCACCCGCACGCCCTCCGCGCCAAGTGGCGCACCGAAGACAATCACCTCCGCGCCGGGCGCGGGCTCACCGATGACCGCAAACGTCACGACGACCTGGGCGGCCGGCGAGATGCTGGCGAAAGTCTTTCGCCCGCTCACCTTCCACCCTCCATCCACGGGTGTCGCCACGGCCGTCGGCTTCGTCCAGTCGTTCCCGCCTGTCGACACGAAGACCGCCTTGTCCTCGAGGGCCTTCTTCAACATCGGCTCGACGACCTTGTCTCCTCGCCGCCACCTCCACGCGGCGGCCAGCACCAGATGCAGGTGCATCGAGCAGGCCAGCGCCGTCGAGCCGCACACCCGAGCAATGATCCGCTGGGACTCGGCCACTTCCCTCGTAAGAGCACCGTGCCCTCCGAGCTCCGAGGGCACCGGAGCACCCAGGTAGCCGAGTTCCCGGGCCGTAGACACCGCCTCTGCGACGAAGGACCCCTCGAGGTCGTGGCGGTCCGCGTGGGACGCCGCCGCAGCTGCTACTTCTCCGGCAAGTTTGTTCAGAAGGTCCATACGAGAACCATACGGACGTCGCGGCCGGAACTTGAAGTGCAAAATCTGGACCATGAAGAGCTACGGGGAGTACTGCCCCATCGCCATGGGGGCCGAAGCCATCGGGGACCGCTGGACGCCGCTGATCCTTCGCGAGCTGATCTGCGGGTCGGAGCGGTTTTCCGACATCCACCGAGGTATCCCACGGATGTCCCGATCGCTACTGGTCCAGCGACTCAAGCAACTCGAGCGACTCCAGGTGATCGAGCGGCGTCCGGGGCCGACCTACCACCTCACCCCGTCTGGTGTCGATCTCGAGGGCGTGATCTGGGGCATGGGGCTGTGGGCCATGCAATGGCTGTTCGGTGACCCCGCGAAGGAACATCTCGACGGAGCTCACCTCATGTGGCGGGTCCGCCAGCGCGTGGTCCCGGAGAACCTTCCTTCGAAGCGAACCGTGGTGCAGTTCGACTTCCCCGAGGCGAGCCGGGGAAAGTGCATCTGGCTCCTGCTCGATCCGGCAGGCGTCTCCGTCTGTGAGCGGGACGAAGGCTTCGACGTCGATCTGCGGGTCAGGGCCGACATCGTCGAGTTCATGCGCGTTTGGGCCGGACGCTCCACGTGGCGGGACGCCATGAAGAGCGGTGCACTGACCCTCGATGGCCCACGCCATCTCGCGCGGGCCTTTCCAAACTGGTTTGCGCTCAGCCCCTTCGCCGCCGCCTAGGCGAGTAGGCGCGTCATGCACGTGCCGTTCAGGTCCTCGACGTAGTCGCCGAACGGGGCGCATTGCTCGAAACCGGCGCCGGCATACAGGGCGCGGGCCGGGGCAAATTCGGGGGTGGCGCCGGTCTCGAGGCTGACGCGGCGATATCCCCGTTCGGCCGCGACCGCCAGCAGGTGATCGACGATGGCCCTTCCCACCCCTTGCCCGCGTGCCGTCTCTGCGGTGTGCATCGACTTGATCTCACCGTGAACAGGATCGAGCTCGCGCAACGCGCCGATTCCTAGAACCACCCCCTCGCGGCGCGCGCTGAAAAGACTCACCATCGGATCCAACAGCCCTTCGACGTCGAGTGCGTGCACCTCGCACGGTGGGGTGACTTCGCGCGCGAACGCCAGATGAACAGCGAGAAGCGCCTGCACGTCCGGGCTGCGTGGATCGTCCAGTGCGACTACGACGTCGATGCTCGTTCCCCCCAAAAGTCCTCCCCCCGGCAGGTTCGGGGCGAATCTATCCATCCGGCGTTGTCCGCAGCGGGCACGTACGATTGGCGGTATGCCTCCTTCCGAGCAGAAGCACCTGAAGCTGGACTTTCCGCCGGTCTTCGACAACGTCGCGGACGAACGGCTCCATCGCAAGCAGCGGCTCGCTGCAGCCTTCCGGCTTTTCAGCGCCTTCGGCTTCAACGAGGGAATCGCCGGCCACATCACGGCACGGGACCCCGAGTTCCCGGACCGCTTCTGGGTGAACCCCTTCGGGATGCACTTCGGCCATATCCGCGCGTCGGACCTGATCTGTGTCAACCACGACGGTGATGTCGTGGAGGGCGACCGCCCGGTAAACACGGCGGCCTTTGTCATCCACTCCCAGGTCCACGCGGCGCGGCCCGACGCGGTGGCCGCCGCTCACGCGCACTCTCTCCATGGGAAGTCCTGGTCCTCGCTAGGACGCAAGCTCGATCCGATCACCCAGGACGTTTGCTCCTTCTACGAGGACCATGAGCTCTTCGACGACTACACCGGCGTCGTTCTCGACTTGCAGGAAGGCAAGCGGATCGCGCACGCGCTCGGTGACGCGAAGGCCGTGATACTCCGGAATCACGGCCTGCTGACGGTCGGGCAGTCGGTAGACGAAGCGGCCTGGTGGTTCATCACCATGGAGCGCTCCTGCCAGGCGCAGCTCTTGGCGGAGGCGGCGGGAACGCCGGTTCTCATCGATCCGGAGCAGGCCAGGCTCGCCGCGAGCCAGATCGGTACGCCGCTCGCGGGCTGGTTCAGTTTCCAGCCGCTGTATCAGCGGATCGTCCGCGATCAGCCAGACCTGCTGGAGTAACTTTCGCCCTCATGGGTGACTTCTTCAAGGCGCTGTTCGACTTCAACTTCTCCAGCTTCATCACCATGAAGCTCGTCAAGCCGCTCTACATCGTCTTCGTCGCGCTGGTTGGACTCGGCTCACTCTTCACGCTGCTGACCATGTTGAAGCTCGGAGGCCTGGGCGTCATCATGGCGCTGGTATTCGTCCCGCTGTACTTCCTGTTCATGGTGGTCAGCGTGCGGATCTGGATGGAGGCCCTTGTGCTGCTGTTCGACATCAACGACCGCGTCGAATCGCTTTCCGCCGGCCAGCAGCGGCCCCCCGTGAACCCCGGCGCCCTGCCGCCGCTCTAAGCCTCGACTAGACGCCCGGTCGGGCGTCGAAGGTGGGCACGAGCTGGCGAGCCGCCCGCGCCTCGTCCACTCGGCCGACGGGAGTAGTTCGGGGTGCCTCCGCGGCATCGTCCGGAGACTCCGCAATGAGCTGGAGTGCCGAAGCGAGCGCCTCGAGGGTCTGGAGACTCTCGGTCTCTGTCGGCTCGATCATCAACGCCTCTTCGACGATCAACGGGAAGTACGTGGTCGGGGCATGGAAGCCCTCCTCGAGGAGCCGCTTCGCCACGTCGACGGCACGCAGGCCATTGGATTTCTTCAGCGAAGCAGTGGACGCCACGAACTCGTGCATGTTCGGGCGATCGAAGGGCACGTCGTACACGCCCCGCAGCCGATGCCGTAGCCAGTTGGCGTTCAGCACGGCGCGCTCTGCGACCCGCTGAAGGCCGTCTCCCCCGCAGGCAAGGATGTAGGAGTACGCCCGGACGAGCGCCAGCGCATTGCCGTGCCAGGAGTGCACGCGGCCGATCGACTTGGATGGCGTCTCCCACTTCCAGCCAGATTCCGAGCGAACGGGCCGTGGGCCCGGCAGGAAGTCGACCAGGCGCCGTCCCACTGCGACGGGGCCCGCACCCGGGCCTCCCCCGCCGTGCGGCACCGCGAAGGTCTTGTGGAGATTCATGTGGACGATGTCGAATCCCATGTCGCCCGGGCGCGTGACCCCGAGGATGGCATTGAGATTCGCTCCGTCGTAATAGAGCATCGCCCCGACTTCGTGAGTCATCGCCGCGATCTCCGCGATGTCCTCTTCGAAGAGGCCGAGCGTATTGGGGTTGGTGAGCATGATCCCCGCCACATCGTCGTCCAGCCGCTCGCGCAGCGCGGTCAGGTCCACACAACCGCGGTCGTCGGACGGAACCGTGATGGTCTCGTAGCCGCCGAGTGTCACCGACGCCGGGTTGGTGCCGTGAGCCGAGTCGGGAATGACGACCTTGGTCCGTTCCCGACCGCCTTGCTCGTCGTGCCAGGCGCGCATGAGAAGCAGTCCGGTCAGCTCGCCGGCCGCGCCCGCCGGTGGTTGCAGTGTCGCGGCTGCCATGCCGGTCACTGAACACAGGCGTGCCTCGAGGTCCGCAAGTAGTTCCAACCAGCCCTGAGTCCAGGCCTCCGGTGTCGCCGGGTGCACGTTGGTGAACCCTGGCAATGAGGCGGCGTCATCGCAAAGCTTGGGGTTGTACTTCATGGTGCAGCTTCCGAGCGGATAGGCGCCCAGATCCACTGAGTACTGGCGGTGGGACAGACGCGTGACGTGGCCCACCAGGTCGCGCTCGGACACCTCCGTCAGACTGAGCGGCTCGGCCTGTAGGAATTCCTCCGGGACGAGTTCTTCGGCCGACCATTCCGGCAGATCAGTGGTGCGGAATGACGCGGCCTTGCGTCCGGGTGCAGACAACTCGAAGATCGTGGGTTCCGAGTCCCGCCCCATCAGGGGGATAGAACGGCCCGTCGCGCCGAGACCGCTCTTCGACCGCGCCTGTTTCTGGTCGCTCATCGGACCGCCTTTTCGAACGCGGCGGCGAAAGCGTCGATCTCGCCTCGTGTGCGCCGCTCAGTTACCGCGACCGCCAAGCCTTCGGGCTGATGCTGTCCAGGCTCCAGCGGAACGCCGGCCAAAAATCCCTCTTCCGCGAGACGTTCGACCACGGTCCTCGGCGCCACCGGCAACTTCAAACTGAACTCCCGCAAAACCGGCGCGTCGGCCAAGGGCTCCACACCGTCGATGGCGAGCAGCGCCTCCCGGCAATAGCGAGTGCCTCGAGCGCAGCGCAGGGCCAGCTCGCGGAGCCCGGCCGTGCCGAGCCAAGACAGCTGGATGGCGAACGCGACGGCGATGAGCGTCTGATTCGTGCAGACGTTCGAAGAGGCCTTCTCCCGGCGAATGTCCTGTTCTCGCGCCCGGAGCGTGGTGACGTAGGCCCGCCGCCCTTCGGTGTCGACCGTCTCACCGACGAGGCGCCCGGGGAGGCGGCGCACCTGCTCCATCGTCGAGGCGAACAGACCGACGTACGGACCGCCGAACGACATGGGAGTGCCGAACGGTTGCCCCTCCCCCACGACCACGTCGGCTCCCAGCTCTCCTGGTGAGCGGAGCAGGCCCGCGGCGACAGGGTCCGCGGCGACCACACACAACCCGCCCAAACCGTGAACCAAATCGGCGGCGGCGCGGACATCCTCGATGCACCCGAGATGGTTGGGCTGACCAATCAGGACAGCGGCAGGTGGCTCGCCCACGGCGTCCGGCCACACAGTCACTCCGTTTCGCAGTGGCACTGAAACCAGCTCATGCCCAGTGCCTTTGGCGAAGGTGCGCAGGACCTCACGCCAGGTCGGGTGAATTCCCTCGCTGACCCAGACCGTGCTGCGCTTTGTCGCGGCTACGGCCAGGTTCGTGGCCTCGACGAGGGCGGAGGCCCCGTCGTAAAGCGATGCGTTGGCCACCGGGACTCCGGCGAGGCGCGCCACCAGGGTCTGGTACTCGAAGAGCATCTGAAGCACGCCCTGCGCGACCTCCGGCTGATAGGGCGTGTACGCCGTGACGAACTCCGAGCGGAACGCCAGACGCCGGACCGCAGCCGGCACTTCGTGGTCGTACGCGCCGCAGCCCGCGAAACAGATCAACTCCGCGCCCGGGTTGCCGGCAGCGAGCCGTTGCGTTTCGACCACGACGTCGGGTTCGCTCAGTCCCGGCGCCATATCGAGCCCCCCGGCCAGACGCAACGCCTCTGGAATCGCGGTGAAGAGCTCCTCGACACTCGAGAGGCCACAGGCCTCCAACATCAGCTCGATCTCTTCGTCGGTATGCGGCGTGAAATCAGGCACGACCAGCCCCTCAGCTCTTCTTGCCGACGAAAGGCGTCCTGACGACGCTGCCGGCCAATGACTGTCCCCGGATCTCGATGCTCACGTCCGCGCCGATCTTCACGGTCGGATCGAGCAGGGCGAGAGCGATCCCGTGGCCGAGCACCGGAGAGAAGTTGCCGCTTGTGGTGAGGCCGACCCGCTGCCCGTCCGACGAGACCGCGCACCCTTCACGCGGCGGTCGTCTTCCCTCCGTTGCGATGCCCCGTAGGCGGCGCGACACACCCCGCTCCTTCTCGGCGGCCAGCGCAGTGCGGCCGCGAAACGCGCCCTTGTCCCACGAAACGACCCAGCCCAAACCGGCCTGCAGAGGGGTGATCTCGGGCCCAAGTTCGTGACCGTGCAGCGGAAGGGCGGCTTCGAGTCGAAGCGTGTCGCGGGCTCCCAGCCCGGCCGGTACTACGCCGACCGCGGTCAACGCGTCCCAGATCTTTGGGGCGCTGTCGACCGGCACCGCCAGCTCGACCCCGTCTTCGCCGGTGTAGCCGGTGCCCGCTACCACGCCGGGCGTGCCCTCCCAGTCGAATTCCGCGACGCCGAAGCGGGGCACAGAGGCGGGGCCCGCGCCGAGGGCTGATGCCACCTTCTGACGCGCTTCGGGTCCTTGCACCGCGAGGATCGCCCGCTCGGCCGTCGTGTCCCTACCCCCGATGGCGGTACGAACCCGAGCGGTATTGGAGGCGTTGGGCATCACGTCGAGAACACCGTCGGGGCGCCACCACACGATGATGTCGTCGAGCACCGAGGCATCAGCCTCGTCGAGCAGGTGGGTGTACTGGGCCTTGCCAGGCGCGATTTTCGAAAGGTCGTTGGTGAAGGCCCCCTGAAGGAGGTCGAAGGCATCATCGCCCTCGACCCGCACGGTGCCCAGATGGCTGACATCGAACACGACCGCGGAGTCGCGGCACCTGAGGTGTTCCGCGACAGTCCCTGAGGAGTAGCTCAGCGGCATTTCCCACCCGCCGAAGTCCACGAGTTTGGCGCCGGCCGCGACATGGACGTCGTGCAGCGGAGAGCGGAGCAAGGGACCCATTTCCGCCCGAACCTACATTGTCGATTTCGCGACACGGGCAGTGTCAACCCGTGCCTGCGCCGAAGGCCCTCCTGGAACGTGCGGGCCCACCCACGCCGGCCGTCGTGTGTGTGCCGCTTAGGAGGCGACCCCGGCGGCCTCGACGTGGCGCCCCAGCAGAGCCTGGCAATCCCGCTGGTAGAGGATCTGGACCTTCACGTCCGGACGCAGCTCCTTCAGCCGCCGTATCTTGCGGTTCTTCTTCGTGACGAGCTTTTGGTTGAGCGTCGTCATCTCGACATACAAGTCGTAGGCCGGCAGGAAGAAGTCCGGACGAAAGGCCTCGGTGGGCCGACCCTGCTCGTCTCGAGAGAGGATGAACTCGGTGGGTTCGTACTCCCAGGTGATTCCGTAGAAGTCCAGAAGACGAGCCAACTGCCGCTCAGAGTCGTGCGCAAATCTCACGCGATCGGCAGGGGCGGACCCCCGCTGTGAAACCCGGGGCGGGGGGTGTCCCCGCTCCTGCTGGGCGCGAGGCTCGGGCAGATCAGATCCCGGAGGCTGCCTTGAGAGCTGCCAGAGACGGGGCGTCGCCGTCCGTGGGGCGCAGTTCGAGAATGGCAGCGTCGAGCTCCTCGAGAACTCCGGCCAGCGGAACGATGTTGAGCACGCCCTGGCCGCCGCGCAGCAGGTCGATGATCTCGTCGCCGGTGCGCGCCAGGACTGAGCCTTCGCCGTTGAGAACGAGGTTGGCTGTGGCCAGCGACTCGCCCAGCCCCTCGCGCAGGCAGACAATTGCCCGGCGCGCCGACTTGAGGGAGACGCCGGCGTCCAGGAGCCGCTTGATGACCTTCAGGTCGAGCAGGTCGCGGTAGGAGTAGAGCCGCTGGGTGCCGCTCCCCCGCGCTTCGGAGATAGACGGCTTGAGCAGATCGGTCCGTGCCCAGTAATCGAGCTGGCGATAGGTGATGCCGACGATGTCGCACACCTGGGGGCCGCGAAAGCCCTCCTCGACCGCCTGCTCTTCAGACACTCTGACCTCCGTCAATTTCCTATGTCAGGCCCATCGGGCCTCACCGCGACTCACAGGCGCGTAGTTACGCCGGTGTCGTCAGACTAGGTACTGGGGGTCCGACTGTCAACAACCTGTGGACATCGGCCCGGACGGGAGCTCAGGCCTCGCGGAAATCCTCGGGCCGGAGGGCTTCGATGAAGTGACGGAACTCGTCGACGAGCTCTTCGGGGTCCGCATCGGGGTCCTCCTCGTCGGCCGGAATGAGGACGCCTTCGGCCTCCACGAGAGCGTCATTGGCGAAGATGGGAACGTCCATGCGGACCGCCAGGGCAATGGCGTCGGAGGGCCGGCTCGACATGATGTGCTTCCGCTCGCCCTGCTTCATGTGGATCTCGGCGTAGTAGATCGACTCGCGTAGCTCGGTGATGAGGATCCGTTCCACCGTGACGCCGAGCGCCACCAGCAGGTCCTTCATCAGATCATGGGTGAACGGCCTCTGGTGCGGGCTGTGGCGCATGGCGGCCGCGATCGCGCTGGCCTCGGGGGACCCGATCCAGATCGGCAGGGTGCGGCCCTGGCCTTCGGCTTCGCGCAGCAGGACTACGGGCGTGTTCGTAGGAACATCGACCCGGACGTCGTGCAGCTCCATGCGCACCACCGATAAACCCTACCTGGGGCGTGCGCAGCTCAATCCTCGGGCGTCGGAGGGAAGAGCTGGGGGACATAGGTGTGCCGGTCTGATCGAAGGCGATGCAGGTCCGCGTCATAGATCCCGGCTGCGTTGGGATATATCCCGCCGTATTCGAGCCCGTACCCGAGGATGAGGTCTTCGTCCACTTCGAGTCCGACGAATCTGAGGTCGGTCGGTACTAGTCGGCGGCGCGCCCTGTTCAGCAGTGCGCAAGCCGACAACGATCGTGGCCCTCTACCGGCGAGCTCCGTCATCACGTAATTGAGGGTGAGGCCCGTGTCGACCAGGTCTTCCACCAGAACCACGTCGCGCCCCTGCACGTCACAGTCCAGGTCCTTGGTCAGGCGCACTCGACCGGTTCCCGGCGCGTAGGTCGAGATCGCGAGGAAGTCCACCGCGATTGGAGCCGAGATGGTTCGGGCCAGGTCGGCGACGAAGGGAACCGAACCGCGCATCACGGCCACCAGCAACGCTCCATCGGGAAACGCGTGCGAGATCTCTTGTCCGAGTCGCCGCACGACCGACGCGATCTCCGGAGCGGCGGCCACCAGCCGGGCCGCCGATGGTGGCGTCAGCCCAAGCCCATCTCGTCGACGGCGCGCTTAACGAGGATGTTGCGCAACTCATGGGCCAGGTTGACGAGTTCGGTGAGGGTGTCCGCGGCTTGACGCCGGGAGCGGGGATTGCGTTGTTTGAGTAACGGCGTCACGACCTGCTCGAACAGCGTGGTCTCGCGCTCCGCCGTGCTCTTGTACATCTTCAAGTGGCGCGGCTCCATGCCGTGAGCCTCGAACGCGGCGGCAATCCGGGCGACGTCGATAGCGTCGCCGTCGTAGTAGGTCGCTCCGGCCACAGCCTTTCCGGCGAGCAATCCGAACCGCTCCAACTCACGGACTCGTTCCGGGGCCAGGCCGGTGAACTCGCACAACTCATGCAACGTCATGCTCTCTTCGCTCCGCGAACGCGGCGGTGGCACCAGCGACACGGTGGGGCTGACACGACTCTCGCTCTTCGCGACAGTGCGGGTGCGGCGCGTCTCGGGCTGTCGAAGGTCTGGCATGTCAGGTTGAGGCACCGACGCCTCGAGGGCCGCGGGCGGTTCCAGGTGCGGACTGGCCTCCAGCGCGGCCTCGGCCCCGGCGGCTCCCCCGCCCGATTCGTCCACGCCGAGCCGGCCACGGATCACCTTCAGCGGGAGAAAGTTCTCCTTCTGTTGCCGGAGGATCCATCGCAACCGCTCGACATCGGGCTCGTAGAACTTGCGATACCCCGACGGGGTGCGTTCCGGATCGAGAAGTCCCTGACTCTCGAGAAACCGGATCTTCGAGATGGTGACGTCCGGAAACTCCTCCTTCAGCAGAGACAGGACCTCACCAATTGAGAGGTGGTCGCGCTCGCCCTGCTCCCCCAACGCGGGTCAGCCCCCCGACCCGGAGAGGAACACGAGCTTGAACTTTCCGATTTGCACTTCGTCGCCGGACGCGAGCCTGCCCTCTTCCACGCGATCGCGGTTGAGGTACGTGCCGTTCAACGATCCGGCGTCCTTGATGACCCAGCCGCCACCAGCGCGGGTGAACTCGACGTGCCGGCGGGAGACCGTGATGTCATCGAGAAAGATTTCGCTGTCCGGATGGCGCCCGGCCCGCACGCGGTCTTGGTCGAGAAGGAAGCGTGCCCCGGCGTTTGGTCCGCGCTTCACGAGCAGGAGGGCGTCGCCCTCCGCCAGCTCGGATACGTCGACGGCGAGCTCGTCGTCGGGAGCTTCCGGAGGCGGTTCATCCGGCATGAAAGTGAGCGTCGTCTCTTCGCCCTCCCCGCGCCGGGCCCCTTGGGCGCCCACCTCCAGCACATGGCCGCACGAGGAACAGAAGTTGGCGCCGTCGGGGTTGCGGTGCCCGCACTTGTTGCAATACAACGCGGCCAAGGAAGCCTTCCCTAGTCGGCGATGACGGCCTGATAGGCCGCCGCGTCCATGAGGCCGTCCGCCGCCGCGGGATCGTCGGGGGTGATCAGACAGATCCAACCCTCGCCGTAGGGATCTTCGTTGAGCCGCTGCGGCGACTCGGCGAGCTCGCCGTTTACTTCCGCGATCACGCCGGTGACCGGGGCGTACAGGTCGGAGACCGATTTGGTCGACTCCACCTCTCCCATCGTCTTGCCCGCCTCGACGCGATCGCCTGGCTGAGGCAGCTGGACGAACACGACGTCGCCCAGTGCATCCTGGGCGTAGTCGGTGATGCCGACGCGGAGCCCGGCGCTCTCGCCTCGGGCCCACTCGTGGTCGGACGTGTAACGCAGGTCGGCGGGGACGTTCACGGGCAGGGAGGCTAGTTGTTCGTCCGCTGGGGACCCGAGCCGCCGTAAGTCACGCGACCCATCCGCTACAGCAGCTGACGAATGCGGCGGGCGTACTCCTGCGCGAGCGCCCGCGCCTCGCGGTCGGTTGGTCCTTCGGCCCAGATATGGGTGATGGGGTCGTCCGGGTCGGGAAGCACCAGCGCCCAGCCCTCGTCGTGGAGAACCTTCACGCCGTCGACCAAGAGGGTTTCCCTGTCGGGGAGTCGCTCGACGAGTGTCCGCATCACCGTGCCCTTCTGCTCCCAGGGTGTGACCACACGCTCGTGGGCCATGTGGACCGGAGGGACCTCGCTGACAACCTTGGATAGCCGCAAGCCCTGGCGCGCCAGCATGTCGAAGAGGTGAACCAGCGTGGCGGCCGCGTCGTATGCAGGGAGGAACCCGGGAATTATGTAGCCACCCTCCTGGCTGGCCGCGAAGTTGACCCCGCCCTCCGAGGCCACCTCCATCAGATGAGGTGTCGACAATTTCGTCCAGATGAGCTCAGCTTCGTTACGCCGGCACAGCTCTTCCACCGACCGACTGACGGCCACAGGTACGGCGATCCTCTTGCCGGGGCCGTCGGCCGTCACCAACTGGAGCAGAGCGTGCAGCGCCTCGTCATGGGCGAGGATCCGGCCGCTGTCGTCCACCAGAGTCAGGTGCTCACCGGGAGCATCGATGACGGCGCCCAGATGGGCACCCGAAGCGCGCACCAGGTCCGCCACCCGAGCCGCATGACTGGCGGCGTCGAAGGCGGTCGCGCCGGCGGTCGCGGCGTAGGGGTTCACCGCCAACACGTCGGCCCCGAGCTTCGACAGGACGTTCGGCATCACGAAGCTGGCCGATCCGTACGCGTAGTCGAGAACGACCTTGAACTCCGCCGCGACGATCGCGTCGGTGTCGACTGTGCTCATCAGCGCGTCCGAGTAGCGCTCGAGGGCGCGGGCCGGGAAGCCGATGTCACCGATTTCGCCGGCCATCGAGCGACGAAAGTCTTCGCGGTAGAAGAGGCGCTCGATCTTGCGCTGGGTGGTCTCGTCGATGTCGAGGCCGTCGGCGTCGAAGAACCTGATGTTGACCGACTGGGGATCCTCGTCATCGAGGCGCACGGTGAGGCCGCCTTGACCTTGCGTGGCCCGCACCTGGAACCGAGTTACAGGAACCGTGGCGATTTCCAGGTCCGACACGTCGACCCCCGCCGCGTTCAGCCCGACCATGACGGCGCGCTTCAGAGCGCGGCCGGCGCGGCTGGAGTCGCGGGAGGTAGTTACGACGGCTCCCTTTTTTACGGTCGTCCCGTAGGCCATCGCCACTCGTACGGCGAGCTCCGGGGTGATGTCGACGTTCGCCAACCCGCTGACCCCGCGGCGACCGAAGAGGTGGCGAGCACCGCGTGACTCCCAGACAATCGAGGAGTTGATGATGGCGCTGGCCTCGACGGTCTTGAAGGGGTAGACCTTCACTCCCGGGTTGATGACCGCGTGCTCACCGACGAAGCACTCGTCGCCCAGCACCACGCCCTCCTCGCAGCGCGCCGCTTGGCGCAGGTCGCAGGAACGCCCGACGACGCAGCCCCGCAGCCGCACCCCCCGCCCGAGATACGTGTTGTCATGCACGATGGATCGCTCGATGTACGAGTCAGGCCCGACCCAGACGTTGGATCCGAGCACGCTGTACTCGCCGAGGTGCGCGCCGGCCTCCACGACCGTGTAGTCGCCGATGACCGCGGGGCCCACGATCTTGGCTGTGGGGTGGACCTCCGCCCCCTCCCCCAGCCACACACCTTCCCCGAGCGGGAAGCCGGGCACGTCGAGGGCAACTTTTGCGTCGAGCACGTCGCGATGCGCCGCCAGGTAAGCGTCGAGCGCGCCGACGTCCTCCCAGTATCCGTCCACTGTGTGGCCGAACAGCGGCTTGCCCTCGGCGAGGAGTGCGGGGAATACCTCTTCGGAGAAGTCGACCGGCCGGCCGGCGGGGATGAAGTCGAATATCTCCGGCTCCAGGACGTAGATGCCGGTGTTGATGGTGTCGCTGAAGACCTGGCCCCAGGTGGGCTTTTCGAGGAACCGCTCGATGGAGCCGTCTTCCCGCGTGATGACGATGCCGAATTCCAGCGGGTTCTCCATCGCCTTCAACGCGATGCTGGCCAGCGCGCCGCGTTCCTCGTGGACCTTCACGACCGAGGTGAGGTCGATGTCGGTGAGGACGTCGCCCGAGATCACGAGGAACCGCTCGTCCAACACGTCCATCGCGTTGCGCACCGAACCGGCGGTGCCGAGAGGCGTCTCTTCGGTCGCGTAGACCATTCGAACGCCGAACTCCGCTCCGTCGCCGAAGTAGGTCCGGATGGCGTTCGCCATGAAGGCCACCGTCACCACGATCTCGTCGAAGCCGTGCTGACGGAGGAGTCCGACGACGTGTTCCATCATGGGCCGGTTCGTCACCGGAATCATCGGCTTGGGTGCGTTCGAGGTCAGGGGGCGCAGGCGGGTGCCTTCACCGCCAGCCATGATCACCGCCTTCACGGGCTCAGCCTACGGCGGGTTCTGAGCGGAGGTTCTCCGGTCCCGCAACGCACTCGCCGCCAGCGGCACGTAGCCCGCCGCGGCCCACCACCCGAGGACGACGGCAACTGCCGCTGAGCCCCACGCGATCACGCGGGCGATCCCGGACCAGGAGAGGTCCGCGGCAGCGACCAGGAACATGGGCACGGACAGCATCAACGCAAAGGTTCCAGCCTTCCCCACCCAGAGAACGTCGATCCGCTTGGCACCGAGGAGCGCGAGCGCGAGCACGCCGATGGAGACAAGGGCTTCACGCACCAGGACGACGATTCCGAGCCAGAGGGGGAAGGCGCCGTCGACCAGGACGGCTACCGCCGCTACGACGATGAGGACACGGTCCGCCACGGGGTCGAGCACCTTGCCCAGATCGGTCACCGTCCCCAGGCGCCGGGCCAGCCATCCGTCGAGCCAGTCGGTCGCGCCGAGAACCCCGAGCATCCACGCCGCGGCGTGACGTTCGTGACCGACCAGGAGCACATAGGCGAACACGGGACTACCGGCGATCCGGGCCAGGGAGATCAGATTCGGAAGGGTGAACGCCTCCTTCATGACGCGGGCGCGGACGGGTGGACCTCGATCACCCGATAACCCTTACGCGAGCCGAGCTTGGTCGCGGGGAATCCGGTTTCACTCAGCCAGCGAATGAGGGAGTCCGACCCGAGGGAACGCTTCACCACGAGCCATCCGGCACCGTCGGGCTCGAGCCGGCCCAGCCATTCGCGCAGGAGCGAGTGCAGGTGCGGCTTTCCGGTGTGGAGTGGCGGGTTCGAGTAGATCGCGGCAACCCGGAGGTCCTTCGGCGCCTCCTCGGGCGCGACGACGCGGACGTTGCCCGCGCCGAGCCGCCGAGCGTTTGCTGCAGTCAACTCGCGCGCTCTGGGCGCGACGTCGACCGCCCAGACGGTCGCCTCCGGTGACTGTCGCGCGAGCGCGATGGAGATCGGACCGTAGCCGCACCCAATGTCGACCAGATTGCCTACGGCGGGCGGGGGCGGAGCCTTCGCCAGGAGCACCTTGGTGCCTGGGTCGACATGGGCCACTGAGAACAGCCCCCGGTCGGTTTCGAGCTCCACCTCTTCTCCACCGGGGAGCTTGAACGGGATCCTCAAGAAACCCGGCGGCGTGCCGATGTTCACAGAGGTGAAGCTAAAGCAGGCACCGGTGGCGTTCGCGCCGCAGGTATTGGATTTAACCGAAGTTCAGGTCGGCAGGAGGAGTGACGTGACGGGTTTGGACCACAAGGTGGAGAAGGACGACCGCTCCGCGACCGTCCACCTCGCCGGTGAACTGGACCTCTCGGTGGCCGACGAACTGCGGGACCTGCTCGATCGGCTCATCGTCGCAGGGCGCGCCCGCATCGAGCTCGACCTGAGCGACGCGAAGTTCGTGGACTCCCGCGCCATCGGTGTGTTGATCGGCGCCCAGAAGCGGGCGCAGGTAGTCGGGGGACGCATCTTGGTGCGCAGGCCGCAGGCGACCGTGCGTAAGGCGTTCGACATCCTCGGGCTCAGCCCTATCTTCGAGATCGACTGAAGCTGGGCGGCGCCGCCGTCGACACCAGCTACTTCTTACAGGAGGTGCCCTCCGGGGCAGCCGTCGGCACGATCACGTCGTCGATCTCGATGCCGTAGAGCTCGGCGCTCGTGTCGGAGTAGATGACGAAGCGCAGCTGGAATTGCCCCGCGGGAGCATCGAAGGGCACCTGAATGTCCGTGAATTCGGGCTGGGGGGTTCGGAATCCCTGACGGGGCTTCCACGTCTTGCCTCCATCCACCGAAATCTCGAGGACGGCCCGGTCCAGGGTGAGGCTCTCGTCGGGGTACCACTCGAACAGCCAACGGGCGCGAAGCTTGATGACACCCTTACCGCCACCCCATGTGTGCGGCTTGGATGTGAGCGTGTCGCCGCGGGCCTCGCCGCTGTTATAGAGCACGTTCTTCATGACATTGCTGGTGTTGGTGCTCGGCAGCTCGGTCGGCCCGTTCGTCCAGTTGCTGCCCTTCGCCTTGGGCTCCCATCCCTGCTGGCAGCCCTCGAAGTCGTACTTGAACTCCGCGGCGCGGGCGGGCAGGCCCGGGAGGACACCGAGGCCCAGTAGGGCGGTGATGAGGGCCGCTACGGCCATACGCATACGCATGGCCTCATTCTTCCACCTCGGTGCCCGAAAGCCCTGCAAATGGCCGGTACCATGATCCGCCACGGGCCGCCGAAGTCCCGCTCAGCGAGAGAACGATCGAGCGCAGAGCGAGAGGACACACGCATGGCCGAAATACCGGCGACGGCCGGGCGTGGGGGTGCGGGCCGGGTGCCATTTGCCCTCTACAACCCCGAGAGCGAGCACGACGCATGCGGAGTGGCCTTCGTGGCCGACTTGTCGCGACGCGGGCCCAGTCACCGTGTGATCGAGCTCGCGCTGGAGGCGCTGGGGAATCTGGCGCACCGGGGAGCGCTGGGCGCCGACGACGGAACTGGTGACGGCGCCGGGCTGCTGCTGCCGCTCCCCCACGACTTTCTGAGGACTGTCGCCGGGCTGGAACTGCCCGCCGCGGGCGAATACGCGGCCGGCGCGGTGTTCCTCCCGGTCGACGAGGCCGAGCGCGTCGCGGCCCGAGCAGCGGTGGAGCGGATCGCCGCCGATGTAGGGCTCGGGATCCTGGGTTGGCGCGACGTAGAGGTGCGGCCCGAGATCCTCGGGCCGGGGGCGCGGGCTTCCCTGCCCTGGATCAGCCAGGTGTTCGCCCGATCGCTCTCCGATGAGCGGGGGATGGCCCTGGAACGCCGAGCGTTCGTATTGCGCAAGCGGGTCGAGCGATCGCTCGACGGCGTCTACCTACCGAGCCTTTCGTCGCGGACGCTCGTCTACAAGGGAATGCTCAGTGCCCATCAGCTGCCCGCGTTCTATCCGGACCTGACCGACCCGGCGTTCAAGGGATCGCTTGCATTGGTGCACTCCCGGTTCTCCACGAACACCTTCCCGAGCTGGCCACTGGCGCACCCGTTCCGCTATATCGCGCACAACGGTGAGATCAACACAGTGCGGGGCAACCGCAACTGGATGCAGGCCCGCGAAAGTCTTCTGGAATCAGATTTGATTCCCGGAGACCTCAAGACTCTCCTGCCGATCTGCACCCCGGGGCTGAGCGACTCCGCCACGTTCGACGAAGTTCTCGAGCTGCTGCATCTGGCGGGGCGATCGCTCCCCCACTCGGTCTTGATGATGGTTCCGGAGGCGTGGCAGCACCACGCGGCGATGGACGAGGAGCGCCGCGCCTTCTACGAGTTCCACTCGATGTTGATGGAGCCGTGGGACGGTCCGGCCTGCGTCACCTTCACCGACGGCACATCGGTGGGAGCAGTTCTGGATCGGAACGGACTGCGACCGGCGCGGTGGTGGCAGACGGACGACGACCTGGTCGTGATGGCCTCGGAAGTCGGGGTGCTCGACCTTCCGGCGCGACGGGTCGTGGCGAAGGGACGTCTCAGCCCGGGCAAGGTCTTCCTGGTCGACACGGCTGCGGGACGCGTGGTCGACGACGGCGAGGTGAAGGCTGAGCTGGCCGGCGCCGAGCCATATGGGGCGTGGCTGCATGCGGGGGTGGTGCACTTCGACGACCTCCCGCCGCGCCGGCTCCTGGTTCCGCAACACTCCCAAGTGCTGCGCCAGCAGCGACAATTCGGCTACACGTCGGAGGAGCTGAAGTTGTTGCTGGCCCCGATGGCACGCGCCGGAGGTGAGGCGATCGGCTCGATGGGGACCGACACGCCCATCGCTGTACTTTCCCGGCGCCCCCGTCTGTTGTTCGACTACTTCACTCAGCTGTTCGCTCAGGTGACCAACCCCCCGCTGGATGCCATTCGGGAGGAGATGGTTACGTCGCTCGCCGCGACGATCGGATCGGAGGCCAACCTGTTGACGGCTGGGCCCGCGTCATGCCGTCATCTGGCTTTGCCCTGGCCGGTGATCGACAATCAGGAACTGGCTCGCCTGCAGTACATCAACGAGGACGGGAACCTTCCCGGCTTCCGAGCAGTGGTCATCGACGGGCTCTTCGACGCGGCGCGCGGCGGAGAGTCGCTCGGCGAGGCGTTAGCCGAGGCCCGGACGGCGGCGTCCGAAGCCGTGGCGGAAGGGGCGCGGATCCTGATCTTGTCGGATCGGTTCGCGACAGCGGAGAGAGCGCCGATCCCGTCACTGCTGATGGTCAGCGCCATCCACCACCACTTGATTCGGGAGCGAACGCGGACCCGAGTCGCACTCGTCGCAGAAGCAGGCGACGCGCGCGAGGTCCATCACTTCGCTCTGCTTCTCGGTTACGGCGCAGCGGCGGTCAATCCATATCTCGCGCTCGAGACCATCGACGAGTTGGTCGGAGACGGCGTAGTGGCCCTTACGGAGCGGCAGGCCCGGGCGAACTATCTGAGGGCGGCAGGCAAGGGAGTGCTGAAGGTGATGTCCACGATGGGCATCTCGACCATCGCGTCGTATCGCGGGGCGCAGGTCTTCGAAGCACTGGGGCTCAGCTCGGACGTCATCGCGGAGTACTTCACCGGTACGTCCAGCCGGTTGGAGGGCATTGGTCTGGACGGGATCGCGGCGGAGGTGTCCAGTCGCCACCGAAGTGCTTTCGAGGTTCGAGTGGATGACGGCCTGCTCGATCCGGGAGGCGAGTACCAGTGGCGCAAGAGAGGCGAGGAGCACCTCTTCGACCCGGAGACGGTCTTCCGTCTGCAGCACGCCACTCGGGAGAAGCGAATCGACCTGTTCAGGGCGTATTCGCAACGAGTCGACGAGCAGTCGGAGCGCCTACTGACGCTGCGGGGACTCTTCCGTCTCGACGTTCGCGACCGGACGCCCGTGGCGCTCGACGAGGTGGAGTCGATCGAGGCCATCATGCGCCGCTTCGCCACGGGCGCGATGTCGTACGGATCGCTCTCCGCGGAGGCTCACGAGACGCTGGCCATCGCCATGAATCGGATCGGCGGACGTTCCAATAGTGGTGAGGGCGGCGAGGATCCCGCGCGGTATGTACCCGACGCGAACGGGGACTCCCGGAGATCCGCGGTCAAGCAGGTCGCCTCGGCCCGGTTCGGTGTGACCAGTGAGTACCTCTCCTCAGCCGACGACATTCAGATCAAGATGGCGCAGGGCGCCAAGCCCGGCGAGGGAGGGCAGCTTCCTGGCGACAAGGTCCATCCCTGGATCGCGAAGACTCGACACTCCACTCCCGGTGTGGGTCTCATTTCGCCGCCGCCCCATCACGACATCTACTCGATCGAGGATCTGGCTCAGCTGATCTTCGATCTGCGCAATGCGAACCCGCAGGCGCGGCTGAGCGTGAAGTTGGTGGCCGAAACCGGTGTGGGAACCGTCGCGGCAGGGGTGGTCAAAGCGGATGCCGATGTCGTTCTCATCTCTGGTCACGACGGGGGCACGGGCGCGTCGCCGCTCACTTCCCTGAAGCACGCGGGCGGGCCGTGGGAACTGGGACTGGCCGAGACGCACCAGACGCTGGTGGCAAACGGGCTGCGCGATCGCGTGGTCCTGCAGGTCGACGGGCAGCTCAGGACGGGCCGGGATGTGGTCATCGCCGCTCTCCTCGGTGCGCAGGAGTACGGGTTCTCGACCGCACCGTTGGTCGTGGCCGGGTGCGTGATGATGCGCGTGTGTCATCTGGACACGTGTCCGGTCGGGATCGCCACGCAGGACCCGTCGCTGCGTCAACGCTTCACCGGGAAGGCCGAGATGATCGTGCGGTTCTTCGAGTACGTGGCTACGGAGGTGCGAGAGCTGCTGGCCCAGCTCGGATTCCGGTCGCTCGACGAAGCCCTGGGCCGCGTGGACTGCCTGGACGTGGCCACTGCGATGGATCACTGGAAGGCCGAGGGATTGAACCTCTCGCCCATCATCGGCGCGCCCTCCGGATACGTACATGAGCATCAGGGGTCGCGCGAGGGGTCGCGCCGTCTGGGGCCGGTGTTGGATGACGAGCTGGTACGGAAGGCGGCACCGGCGTTGGCCACCGGGGAGACCGTCCACGTGATCACCGCGGTGCGCAACACAGAGCGTGCGGTCGGGACACTGCTCGGCCACGAGGTCACGAAAAGGTTCGGTGGAGGCGGACTGCCCGCCGACACGATCCTGGTCGACGCGGTGGGCTCGGCGGGGCAGAGTTTCGGTGCGTTCGTGCCGGCTGGCGTGACGCTCCGACTGGAGGGAGACGCCAACGACTACGTCGGCAAGGGCCTATCCGGTGGGCGCATCGTGGTGCGGCCCGCCAGCGAAGCGCACCCGCGGTTTGTCGCGGAGGAGAACGTCATCGCCGGGAACGTGTGCCTGTACGGAGCCACTGGCGGAGAGGCGTTCTTCCGCGGGGTAGTCGGCGAGCGCTTCGCAGTGCGTAACTCAGGGGCGGTGGCCGTAGTGGAGGCGGTCGGCGACCACGCGTGCGAGTACATGACGGGTGGCACGGTGCTCGTGTTGGGGGCCTGCGGGCGCAACTTGGGCGCGGGGATGTCGGGGGGCGTCGCCTACTTGCGCGGATCTGCCGAGAGCCTTCGAGAGAAGGTGAACCTGGAGATGGTCGACCTGGATCCGTTGGATTCTGATGACCTGCGCGTCGTCCAATCCTTGCTGCGCGGCCATCTCTCGGAGACCGGCTCCGCTACTGCCAGATGGTTGCTGAACGGTTGGCCGGATGAAGGGCTGGCCTTCGTGAAGGTCATGCCCAGAGATTTGAAACGGGCGCTGGCCGAGCGCGCCGGCCCCCCGGATGTGGAGCTGCCTGAGGGCACCCGCCGGCGGCCGATGGCTGGTGCGAATGCCTGATCCGCGGGGGTTCCTCGAGGTCGGACGGGCCGGGCCGCGACGTCGGCCCGTGGAGGAGCGCGTGCGCGACTGGCGCGAGGTCGACGTGCCCTTTGGCCGCCGGGAGGCGGGTGAGCAGGCGACCCGATGCATGGACTGCGGGATTCCGTTCTGCAGCAACGGGTGTCCTTTGGGCAACGCCATTCCGGATTGGAACGACCTTGTCCGCACCGGGCGATGGGAGGACGCGGCGCGTTCTCTGCACGCCACCGACAACTTTCCGGATTTCACCGGTCGGATCTGCCCCGCTCCCTGCGAAGCGGCGTGCGTCTTGTCCCTCGGCGGCTTGGACCAGGCGGTGGCGATCCGGCAGGTGGAGTTGTCGATCAGTGAGCGGGCTTGG
Source organism: Acidimicrobiales bacterium (assembly GCA_035526705.1). GTDB lineage: Bacteria > Actinomycetota > Acidimicrobiia > Acidimicrobiales > JAHWKP01 > JAHWKP01. The sequence continues at coordinate 65,941 of DATLBX010000053.1, forward strand.
GAAGACGGGCTGGTGGTGCCGCAAACTCCTCCGACTTCGACGGGCCGGCGCGTCGCCGTTGTGGGCTCAGGACCCGCAGGACTTGCTGCAGCGCAGCAGCTGACGCGAGCCGGACATGCGGTGACGGTCTTCGAGCGCTCGGACCGTGCTGGTGGCCTCCTCCGATATGGGATCCCGGACTTCAAGCTCGAGAAGGCGGTGATCGATCGCCGTTTGGAGCAGCTGGAGTCGGAAGGGACGCGGTTCCAGTACGGGGTGGACGTCGGCGGTTCGGTTTCCGTCGAGGTCTTGAGGGGTGACCACGACGCTGTGGTCCTCGCTGTCGGGGCGACCGAGGCGAGGGAGCTGACTGTGCCGGGTCGCGACCTGGCCGGAGTCCACCTCGCGATGGAGTACCTGGAGGGCGCGAACCGATTGGGCGCGGGAGACTTCCCCGCGGCGCCGATTGATGCGGCGGGGAAAGACGTTGTGATCGTGGGGGGCGGCGACACCGGCGCCGACTGCCTGGGCACCGCCACTCGGCAGGGCGCGGCGTCGATCCGGCAGCTGCAGTACCACCCCCGACCACCGGACCCCCAGGACAACGAGACCCCGTGGCCACTGTGGCCTCACGTTCTCCACTCGTGCGCGGCTTACGAGGAGAACGGGGACCGGCTGTTCGAGGAGTCCACTCAGGAGTTCGTGGGCGACGACGGCGGGCGACTGCGAGCCGTGCGGACGGGCGCTGCGGAGTACCCGGCCCAACTGGCTTTGATCGCCATCGGCTTCACCGGACCAAAGTCAGGCGGCGCGGTCTCGGAGTTGGGTCTGAGGGTGAGCGCACGCGGGACTGTGGCAGTCGACGAGGGCTGGATGAGCTCCGCGGACGGAGTGTTTGCTTGCGGCGATGCGACCAGGGGTCAGAGCTTGGTGGTGTGGGCTATCGCCGACGGGCGGGCGTGCGCGGCCGCGGTCAATCGTTGGCTGGATAGTCGAGGCCGCGGCGCAGATCCCGTACAAGATCGCCAACTGATTCGGCACTAGCGCCGTCCAGAACCGCACGCATCAGGGCCGACGCGACGATTACGCCGTCGGCATCGGCCGAAACCTGTGCGGCCTGAGAAGGTGTCGAGATGCCGAAGCCCATCAGGACAGGGCGATCGGTGGCGGCCTTCAGCCGGATGGCCAGTTCGCTCGTCGAGGCCGCGATGGTGGTGCGTTCCCCGGTGACACCCATCAACCCGACGCCGTAGACGAAGCCGTGGGCGCGGGCGCATATTTCTTCCAGCCGATCGCGGGGCGTGACCGGAGCGGCAAGCAGAACTGTCTCGATACCGGCGGCGGCCGCATCGCTCTCCCACTCTCGGCTCTCTTCGAGGCATAGATCGGGGACGATCGCGGCCCCAACCCCCGCATCGGCCAGTCCGTCGGCGAAACGCTTGTGACCGGCCCGGAAGACGAGGTTGTAATACGTCATCGCGACGAGCGGCACTCCGAGGTCTGCGCCACGCAGGTCGGCCAGGATGCTCTGCGGCGTGGTGCCCCGGGCGAGTGATGCCGACGACGCTTCCTGGATAGTCGGGCCGTCCATCACCGGGTCGGAGAAGGGGATGCCGACTTCCAACGCATCCGCGCCTCCGTCCACCATCGCTCTGGCGACGTCGACCCAGTCGCCCCGCATACCGCCGGTCACGTAAGGCACCAGTAGCTTGCGCCCGCCGGCGCGGAGTTCCCGCAGCCGGGATTCGAGTTGCACAGAAGAGTCCTAGTGGATGGTTGGACCCAGCGTCATCCGCGGGTGTGAGACAGACTGATTCCGTGGACGAGCGGGGGGAACTCTCGGCCGACAAGTTCGCGGCCAAGCAGCGGAAGGACGCGGCTCGTCACCGCGCCATCGCCGAGCGCCTTGAGGAGCGCGCGTCGCGCACGGAGCGGGCCGCCGAGACGGAGTTCAATATGGCCCGTCAGCTGGATGCTTTGTTGACTCCCGTGGGATATCACTGCCTGCACGACTGCGTTTGGCCAGGCACGCGTGCCGCCAACCTCGATCACGTCTTGATCGGGCCTGGAGGTGTGTTCGTGGTGGACGACAAGTACTACTCATCCGAAGTGCGCACCGGGACCGATGGGCGGGTATGGGCTGGCCGGTTCCCCTTCGAAAAAGAGTTGGACAAGGCGCGCGCGCAGGCGACCGCCCTCGCACTTGCTCTTGGGGAGCCGGTAACTCCGATCCTCGCTATCCACGGTTCACGGGTGACTGCACCCTCGCCGGTCGGGGGCGCGCATCTGCTGCCCGCGCGAGAGGTGCCCAGCCTCATTCAGCGGCAACCGTCACGGCTGCGCCCGACCCGCGTCGCCACGCTCGCCGGAATGGATGCCCTTAGGCCTGCCGCGTCCACTCCGCCCACGCCTCCCGTCCCGAAGCGACGCCAGGCTCCCCGAGGGATTACCCGTGCCTCATCCCTCCGACCTCTGCGAACCGTGCCACCAGTTCGCGCTCGAGGGTCCCGCCGCCGATCGGCACGCGGCGTATCAGATCTCGCCCGTCTCGCTCTTGCGCTCGCTCTGTTGGCGATCGGTTGGTTTCTCCTCCAACCGAAGGACGGACCGCAGGCAGCTGCTGAGCGCACTATCCATTCCGAAGTCTTCAAGGCCGTCGACATCACGATCGATAGCTCCTATGTGTGCTCTCGTGATGGCGAGCTGCACCATCTGGTGGCGATGACCGGCTACGCGATTACCGGTGCCGAGCGCGCCGTCGCCCCGGAGGGCCCCTGGGAGCCGATGGAGTTGCTATCAGGCAAGGCCCGCACGGCAGTGCCGCCGGGGCAGAACGCCTATGTCCGGCTCCATCGAGTCGGACCCGGCGGCGTTGCGACGACATCAATAATCACATCGTTGTCGCCCGCCGGGGGGTGTCAGTAGGGCGCCCCCCCGGCTGATGACTCAGGCCTTGGTGGCCTTGAAGATCAACCACCGCGAGGAGTCGGTGCGGTTCGGATCGACCCGTTGCAAAGCCCGATCCAGGATCTCCATCTTCTCCTCGTATGTGCGTCCGGGGGTCTGGTCGCTGAAAACCGGTATCGAAAGCCAGGCGCGCTGCTGTTCCGCGGT
>DATLBX010000054.1:0-5669 GCA_035526705.1 Acidimicrobiales bacterium
GCGGGGGTGCGTTCCGCTACACCAATCGCAGGGGGACGGACCCACTCTTCTCGGCGAGGGTCTCCGGCGGCCACCAGAGACCCTCGCCGAGTGCTCGAAGCCGGGCGGGGAGCGGGCCGTGATCGCGGCGAGCGTACGGCCGGGCGTGGGTGGGGTCCCACGCTCCGGAGGAGGGCGGGGAGCGGGGCCCCGCCCGGGCCAACAACTAGTGAAAGGGCTTGAGCTCGTAGTCGCTGTCGGGTTTGGCGCGGGCTTTCCATAGAAGCCCCGCGGCGACCCCGAAGGCGAACCCGCCGACATGAGCCATCCACGCGACTCCCGAATCGGGCTGGACCCAGAACTGCGACAGGAACCAGAAGCCGAGGAGCCATTTGGCTCGAATGTCTATGAACGTGATGAAGAAGAACATCACGAACGTCTTGATGGGCACGTTCGGAAACAGAACGAGGTACGCCCCCATGACTCCGGCGATCGCGCCGGACGCACCGACGACAGGGATGGTCGACGCGGGTTGAACCGCGATATGCGCGGCGGTCGCGGCGAGACCCGCCAGTAGGTAGAAGACGAGGTAGGTGATCTTGCCCTTGGTGTCCTCGATGTTGTTGCCGAACACCCAGAGGAACAGCATGTTTCCGCCCAGGTGCAGCAGCCCGCCGTGCAGGAACATCGAGTAGACGATCGAGAACCAGACGTTCTTGTCCGGGAACACGGGGCGGGTGGACGGGTCCGCGGTACAGGCGGTGTCGTCAGAGCCCTCGAGTGTTTCGACGACTTCCTCTTCACTCAGCGGGCGCCCGCGGATCACCTCGCACGGTATTGCGGCGGTTTCGAAGGTAAAAGCGGCCTGCTCACCCTGCGCCTCCGGAGATCCACCGGAGGGCTGAACCAGGAAATAGATGCCGACGCACGCCCCGATCAGCAGCATCGTGACGATCGGCCGACTGCTTGTCGGGTTCTCGTCCCTGATCGGCAGCACCGGGCGAAGTTACCGTTGGGCCATGAGCCGGGTTGCCGTCGTCATTCATCACGCCCGGCCCCGCGCTCGGGAACTCGCCGCCGAGGCCATCGAATGGCTCACCCGGCACGGGCATACCGCCCACGTGCCGAAGGCGGACGCGGAGGCGTGCGGGTTGGAGCACTGGGCGGCCGACGAGGCGGAATTGGGTGCGGCCGTGGACCTCGCGCTCAGCCTCGGAGGTGACGGGACCATGCTGCGGGCAGTCGACCTCGTGGCCCCCGCCGGCGCCGCCGTGCTCGGAGTGAACGTGGGCCACCTCGGATACCTGACCGAAGTAGGCCCCGAGGAGATGCAGGACGCGTTGGAGCGGGTGACCGACGGCAGGCACACGGTCGAGGAGCGTCTGGTCCTGGAGGTAGAAACCACGACGGCCGACGGCGCCAACCAACGGCGCACGGCACTCAACGAGGCCGTCGTGGAGAAGACGAGCTCGGGTCATACCGTCTCCGTGGCGGTCGACATCGACGACGAGTTCTTCACCTCCTACGTCGCCGACGGGCTCATCATCGCCACCCCAACCGGATCCACCGCCTACAACTTCTCTGTGCGCGGGCCGATTCTTTCGCCCGCCGTGCAGGCACTCGTGCTCACGCCCGTTGCCCCGCACATGCTTTTCGATTTCAGCCTGGTGCTCCCCGCCTCAGGGACAGTGAAGGTCACGGTGCGCGAGCCGTCCACCGCCGCCTTGGTGATGGACGGTCATCCTCAGGCCGTGCTCGAGCCCGGGGACTTCATCACGTGCCGCGCCGCGCCTCACCCGGCCCGACTGGTGACGTTTGGCGAGCGCGACTTCCACAGCCGGCTCAAGGCCAAATTCGGCCTCGCTGACAGGTGACGGCTTGTTAACCGAGCTTCGCGTCAAGGACCTCGGAGTCATCAACGAACTGACCCTTCAATTGAGCCCCGGGCTCACGGCGGTAACCGGGGAGACGGGAGCGGGCAAGACGCTGGTCGTCGAGGCGATCGGACTGCTCCTCGGGTCGCGAGCGGACAATCGAAGCGTGCGCACCGGCGCGCCGGAAGCGCGAATCGACGGCCGGTTCCAACTGCCGACGGGTGAGGAGATCGTTCTCGGGAGAGCGATGCCGGCGGACGGCCGGTCCCGCGCCTATGTCGACGGCGCGCCCGCGACGGCAGGCGTGCTGTCGGAGGTCGCCGGCGGACTGGTGGAGATGCACGGACAGCACGACCACCAAGCGCTCCTGACGACCGCGACCCAGCGCGCCGCGCTCGACGACTTCGGCAGGATTTCGACAGCACGAGTCGAGGCGGCAAGCGCGGCGATACGGGCCATCGAGGCAGAGTTGGCAACGATCGGAGGCGACGTTCACGCGCGCGCCCGGGAGATCGAGCTCCTGCGGCACCAGACGGGTGAGATCACGGACGCGGGGATCGACGACGTCGAGGAAGACGCCGCGCTGGAGTCGGAGGAGGACGCACTGGCAGACGCCAGCGCCTATCGGGAAGCGGCTTGGTCGGCGCACGAGGCCTTGAGCGAAGAAGGCGGGGCAGCGGATCGGCTCGGTGCCGGGATCGCGGCACTGGCGGGGCGGGCACCGCTGGTGGCGTTGGAACGTCGCGCGCGGGCACTCGCCGCCGAACTGGATGACCTGTCATCGGAGATATCGCGGGTCGCAGAGTCGTTGGTCGACGATCCTGAACGGCTCGAGGTCGTCCAAGCCAGACGCCGGCTGTTCTCCGAGTTGAAGCGCAAATATGGCGACACCCTCAAGGCCGTTCTCGAATTCGGAGCGGAGGCCGCGGCCCGTCTCGCCTTCCTCGAGGGGGCGGCCGAGCGCAGTTCAATCCTCGAACAGGAGCTCACCAACGCCCGCCGGGAGCTGACCGACGCGCTCGGCGAACTTGCCGAGGCCCGTGGAAAGGCGGCCGAGCCATTGGCGGGGGCTGTGCAGGAGGCGTTGCGCCGGCTTGCGCTGCCGCGGGCCGAGGTGAGGGTGGAAGTGGCCGGCGACGGGGGCGCCGACGTCGATTTCCGTCTGTCCACCAACCCGGGTGAGCCGCCCCGGCCGATTGCAAAGGTGGCGTCCGGGGGCGAACTGTCCCGCGCCATGCTCGCCCTCCGTCTCGTTCTCAGCGCCGCTTCGGCGACCGGTCGGCCCAAGACTTTCGTCTTCGACGAGGTGGATGCGGGGATCGGAGGCGAGGCGGCTTTAGCGGTAGGTCGCGCTCTGGCAGGTGTGGCCCGGGAGCATCAGGTACTGGTGGTCACGCACCTTCCGCAGGTGGCGGCGTTCGCCGACCATCAGGTCGCGGTCGAGAAGGTCGAAGAGCAGGGCCGGGCCATTACTTCGGTGCGTTTGGTCGCGGGACCGGAGCGAGTCGTGGAATTGTCGCGGATGCTTTCAGGCCAGCCCGCGAGCGAATCGGCGCAGGAGCACGCGGCCGAACTGCTCGAGTCGGCCGCGGCCGAACGGGCGTCTGTGCGGGCCGGACGCGCGTGAGCGCCGGACCGGCGGTCGGCCCGGCGCGGATCGACCCTCGCACCAAAGACCTTCTGAAGCGGCTGCGCCCCGGGGATGTGGCCGTAATCAATCATGAGGACGTCGACCGCATCGCGGCGGAAGGACTGGTCGAGGCGCGGCCTTGCGCCATCGTCAACGCTCGCGAGTGCATTTCGGGCCGCTACCCAACCGTGGGACCCCTTCTGTTGGCCGCGGCGGGCATACCTGTGCTGGACAACGTCGGGACGGAGGTTTTCGACTCGCTACGCGAGGGCCAGTGGGTACGCGTGGAGAACGGCGAGCTCTGGCTGGGCGAAGGTGTCGTCGCGAAGGGCCGATCGCAGACGCTGCAGAGTTTCGAGGAGAGCTACGAGGCGGCCAAAGCGCGAACCGGGCTCGAGCTGGAGCGCTTTGCCGAGAACACCCTCGAGTTCATGCGAAACGAGCGCCATCTCCTGATCGACTCGCCCGACCTGCCGGAGTTACGAACCAAGTTCAAAGGCCGGCACGTGCTGGTGGTGGTCCGGGGCCACGACTACCGCGCCGACCTCGACGCGCTTCGCGGGTACATCGGAGAGATCCGACCTGTCCTGGTTGCGGTGGACGGAGGCGCGGACGCCATTCTCGAGGTTGGCCACCGCCCAGACCTGATCATTGGAGACTTCGACTCGCTGTCGGACAAGGCGTTGAACTGCGGCGCCGAGTTGGTTGTGCACGCGTACCCGGGAGGCGAGGCCCCCGGCGCCGCGGTGCTGACGGCGAAGAACAAGGAATTCGTTGTCTTCGAGGCCGCCGGGACCTCTGAAGACGTCGCCATGATCATGGCCTTCGAGCTCGGGGCGGAGCTGATCGTCGCGGTCGGGACGCATGCGTCGATGGTCGAGTTTCTGGAGAAGGGACGGGCAGGGATGGCCTCGACTTTCCTCACGCGACTGAAGGTCGGACCGATCCTCGTAGACGCCAAGGGGGTCAGCCGGCTCTATGGCTCGACCATCCGCAAACGCGACATCGTCTTCTTCCTCGCGGCCGCGGTGACAGCTTTTCTCCTGATCGTGCTCTTCGCATTCCCCCGGGTCTTCCTGGACAGCAGCTGGCTGATCGTTCGCGACTTATGGCGGTCGATACTGGGAGTGGCGCTTTGATCAACTTCCGGTACCACCTCGTCTCTCTCACGGCAATGTTCCTCGCGCTCGGACTCGGAATAGCGATGGGGGCGACCGTCGTGGACCGGGCGTTGGTCAGCGGACTCGAGGATCAGCTCAACCGGGTCGGCACCCGGGCTGACTCCGTCGCGGCGAACAACGACCACCTCGATGACCAGCTCTCATCCTGGGAGCGATTCGCAGAGCAAGCGGGCGACGAGTTCGTGGCGGGTCGCCTGGCCGGCGTGCCTGTCGTCGTGGTGACTTTCGCAGGCGTGGACGGCGACGTCGTGGCCCGAGTGGAGGCCGCGCTCCGAAACGCCGGCGCGATCCTGCCCGCCAGGGTCCTGTTCACGAGCCGCTTCGCCCTGCCGGACGAGTCCTCGACGGCCGAGCTAGGGGCACTCGTCGCGGCCGGGTCCGGTGTAGCCGAGCAGGTCAGGCCGGAGGCAGCGCGCCGAGTCGCCGAGGCATGGGCGGGGCGCGCCCGTCCGGAGCTCGAAGCGGAACTGGTGGCCGCCGACTTCCTCGAGATAACCGTCGACGGTGGAGCCGCGGTCCCCGTGATCGCGGACCTCGGCGCCCGTTTTCTGGTTGTCTCGTCCGGGCAGGCCGACGTACCGAATCCCGCTCTTTCCGTACCCCTGGTCCGAGCGATGAGTGACCTGGCGATGCCGGTAGTGGCGGCCGATATCACCCGCGCCGATCGCGATTCGCTGCGTCAGCCCGAGCAGGATGTCGACCCCGATCCTTTTGTCGGTCCCTTGCGTGCCGATGAGCGGGTCCTCGGCCGCATCTCCACTGTCGACCACGCGGCCGGATTCCGCGGCCGCACCGCTGTGGTCTTCGCGCTGGCCGAGCTCGGTGAGGCGACGGTCGGGCAATACGGGACAGGCGGCGGCGCCGAGCGCTTCTTACCGGACTGATCCAGGGGCCCATGCAGGCCGTTCAGGCTCTGAGGCCGGCGCTCACCATCGCGGCGTGGAACGCGGTGTCGAGAGCCACCGGGTTCGCCCGGGTCTTGGCCGTCACGGCGGTACTGGGTGC
>DATLBX010000055.1:0-2805 GCA_035526705.1 Acidimicrobiales bacterium
CCGACCATGCCCCAGTCGATGATCGTGGCCTGCCCGTCCGGGGAGATGAACACGTTCCCGGGGTGCGGATCGGCGTGGAACTTCCGGTCGACGAAGAAGCCCCAGAACATGAACGTCAGCAGGTCGCGGCCGATCGCCTCGCGCTGGGCCTCGGTGAACGCGGACCGGTCCACGTCCCGGATCGACTTGCCGTGCGCCAGGCCCTGCACCAGTACCCGCGGGGTGGCGAACATGACCTCCGGGATCGCCAGGGTGTCGAAGTCCTCGACCCGGTCCCGGAAGTCGTCCATGGCCTCACCCTCGAGCGTGAAGTCCAGCTCGGGGCGCATCGAGGTGAAGACCACGTCCAGCATGGCCTCCAGGTCGAGGACGTCGTTGAGGTCGGGCATCCGCTTGGCCAGGCGCCGGACCACTTTGGCCAGCAGCGCCATGTCCTCCAGCATCGACTGACGCACCCCTGGACGCTGGATCTTCACCACCGCGTCCTTACCGGACTTCAGCTGCACCCGGTAGACCTGGGCCAGCGACGCACACCCGATCGGGTTGGTGTCGATGTCGGTGAAGTAGCGCTTCCAATCCCCGCCGAGCTCATCCTCGAGCACCGGCTCGAACTCGGTGAACGGCGAGACCGAGACCTTCGCGTGCAGGTTCTCGAATTCCGCCATCAGATACTCGGGGCAGATGTCCGGGCGGGTGGACATCATCTGCCCGACCTTGATGTACAGCGGGCCGAGGTCCTCCAGCGCTTGGCGGACGGCGCGGGCGCGTTGCGCCTGGCGGTCCGACCCCAGATCGTCGGAACGGCGACCGGGACGCACGCCGATCGCGCGGCGGGCCTCGCCGCCGAGCAGTCCGGCCAGGGTGCCGGCCACCAGTTTGGCGCGCGCGGCAGTCATGCTGAGTCCCCGTCAGTAGGGGTGTCGGCCCAGTCCGCCGACCGTCCCCGCCGGCGGGGGCGACGCGGACCCGGTTCGGAGTCGCGGTCCCGGGAGTCGGTCTTCTCCGACGCCGTCCGAGCCAGGCCCATCAGGTCAGTGAGAACACCGAGGCTGCCCAGGCCCGGCAGCGGCAGACCGCCCTGCGCGGACATCGGATCCAGAGCCCCGCCACCCATCAGCTTCCGGAGCACCTCGAACGTGCAGTCCCGCCCAGTCTCCTCGGTCTCCGCCTCGAAGTTGCCCCCGCCGACCAGGTGGTCACGCAATTCCTCCACCGAGATCCGGCGCCGCTGCTCAACGTCGAACATCGACCCGTCCGAGCGGCACACGATCTTGCGCCGGGGCCGGCGCCGCGTTGGGACCTGCTTTCCCACGGGCGCGCCTCCTGGCGAAGTGACGACAGGTCAAGACCGGCCGATCCGGTGTCGGCGTGCCGCACAGCGTAAACCTCCACCGGACCAGAGTCCCCCCTTGCGCTGGGGATCGTGTTGAAGCCCATGATGATCACGGCCGCGCTCGGGAACCGGCAAGACGCCGAAGCCTGGTCCGAGGCCGGCATCGACGGTGCGGTCGTCACGTCATCACTTCCCGGGCGAACCACCGCAGGGTGTCGTCCAGCAGGTTCAGATCCAAATTCGGCTCCACTTCGTACTGATGGATGATGAAGTTGCGGTTGGCACAGCGAGCGCCCAGTCGACGTCGGGCGCAAGGATGCCGAGCTTTGCGAGTCGGTTGGCGGCCTCGCCGAGCTTCATCATCAGCGAGTCGCCGGCTTCTTGGATTCGTTCGTCGGCCAGGTAGGCGTCCTTGCCGCGTTCCACGATCGCACCGACGCGCTCGAGCCAAGCCTGGATGTGCAGCAGTTCCTTGGCGGCCTTGCGGTCCATCACAGCAGCACCGCCTCGCGACGGATGTCATCGTCGAGTCTCGGTTTGAGACCGCCGTAGTCGATCAGGTCGATCTCGCGACCGAGAACCTGCTCGAGGAGTTGTTTGAACCGGAGGAACTCGAACGACGACGTCCCCTCAGACGCTTGGACGATCAGATCGATGTCAGAGTCGGGCCTGGCCTGGTGGCGCGCGATCGACCCGAAGACGGCGAGGCGCGTGTAACCGTGGTCCGCCGCGAGAAGTTTCAGTATCGGCGCGCCGGCTTCGATGAGAACCTCGGGGTGGACCTCGTCGAGCGCTGGGGCGAACTTGAGCTGCTGGCTGACCGCGGGCTGGGTTATACCGAGCGCCTCAGCGATCTGACGCTGACTCAGACCGCTAGCCACCATCGCTCGAAGCGCCAGTACACGGCGCAGCCGTGCGACGTCTTCGCCGCGACGGGCATCGCGATAGGCGGCCGGCAGTGTCATAAGGCAACCTTATCAATCTTGGCGTCCCTGCGGGATGCGAAGTAAGGCGGCTGCGGAGTTCGAATCTGCCCGGGGGCACCAAAGCCAGCTGGAGCGCACCAGAGGGGGCGTTCACAGGTGCTCACGGGACCGCTGTGATCCCGCAGAAAGAAACCGCTGCGGAAGTGTCGCTTGCCAGCATGATGGGACCACCGTTCCGCCAGTGTGATGGGACTGCCTACGACGCCAGCGGGCTCCGGGGCGCCCCGCGAGGGCACCGCCGGCGCGAGCGGCTCCTGTTCGATCCAGGTGCTCTGCACTGCGGGTATTCGGCTGGGACTCGAACCGAGGGGCCGCGCGCGGGCGTAGACCACACGTCGCTCGATCCCGAGCTCAACGCCGTGCTCTATCGGCCTAATGGGGCAGCCTGCACCCGCCCAGCCGCGTATAAGCGACGGGTGTACAGCCTGTCAGTGGGGGAGCTGACGCTGCGCCTGGTCGTGGCGGCGGTGGCCGGAGTCGTATTGG
>DATLBX010000056.1:0-82998 GCA_035526705.1 Acidimicrobiales bacterium
CCCCATACGAGGGATCATCGGGGGTCAGCGCGCCTGCGGGTGCGGACGGAACTAACGCCATCGATAGGGACAGAAGAAGTCCGCCGGCCAGGAGTCGGAGGAACGCCGCGCCTCTCACGGCGACGAAGCTACCTGCGACGACCCCGCGTCGACCAACTGGTCGTGGTCCGGCAGCGGCCGGACTTCTCGCGGCGACAGAATCACCATCGGAGAACCGTAGATTCCTGGCGTGACGGATGCCGTCTTCGATATCGCTGGTGTGGATGAACTCTTCGCGCTGGCGCCTTCCGAGTTCACGAAGGCGCGTAACGCGCTGGCTGCCAAGGTCCGCAAGGAGGGCAACCGCGACGCGGCAGACGCGATCAAGAAACTCCCCCGGCCCTCGGCCAAGGCGTGGGCATTGAACCGGGTGGCGCGAAAGCATCCCGACGTGATCGACGAGGTACTCGCCCTCGGAGAACGAGTCCGCGAGGCGCAGGCCAGTGCGCTGGAAGGTGGTGATCCGGGCGCTCTTAGGGAAGCAACCGCGGCGCGGCGGGGGCTCATTCGTGACTTGGCCGGCAAAGTGGCCGACATCGCTGGGGAGAGCCACCGCTCGTCAGCGGCGGAGACGCTGGAAGCAGCGAGCATGGGCGAGGAGGCAAGCGCCTTTCTGCGCGCCGGTCGTCTGAGCGCAGCCATGGAACCGCGCTCCGGCTTCGGTCTCGAGGACATGCCCGAGCCGGTGCGAGCGGTCGCAGCACCCCACGCCGACCGCCTTAGGTTGGACCGCCTTCAACGTGAGGTCGAAGCGACCGCAACCGCGCTGGCCAAGGCCGAAGAGCGGGTCGCGCGCGCCGAGGATCGCCTTGCCGAAGCCGACCAGATGCTGGAGGCAGCACGCGCCGAGACCGGGCAGGCCAGGGCAGCCCACAACGCAGCGCTCGCCGCGCTAGCCGGTAACGACTGACACGGGGCACAGCTTGCGCCCACTGTCGGCGACGCGAACTCGTGCGCTGCCATGGTCGACCGTGGTGATGCTCATGGATCGAGCATAAGTAGACGGTCACGATGCTCCGCCCTGGGGTAGAGCAGGTCCATCTCGACCCAGCCTGACGCCCTCACGACTTATAGGGGCATGCGTCAGTTCGACGCGACTCCGGAGCCGAAAGGTGAGCCCCCCAAGCCATCAGAAGGCCCCGGCGGACGTTTCGTCGTGCAGCGACACCGTGCCACGCGTCTGCACTACGACTTCCGTCTCGAGGTGGACGGCGTGCTGGCCAGCTGGGCCGTGCCGAAGGGACCGAGCCTCGACCCGAAAGTTCGCCGGCAGGCCATCCACGTCGAGGACCACCCCATCGAATACTTCGAGTTCGAGGGTGTCATCCCCAAGGGTCAATACGGCGGCGGCGATGTGATCGTGTGGGACTGGGGCCACTGGACGCCGGCAAAAGGTGTCGACCCGGGGAAGGCCCTCAAGAAGGGAGAACTCCACTTCGACATGGAGGGCGAGCGGCTGCGCGGCCGCTTTGCCCTCGTGCGCACCGACCGTGCCGCTCGATCGGGCAAAGATCAGTGGCTTCTCATTCACAAGAACGACGAATTTGCCGTCGAAGGGTGGGATGCCGAAGCATTCCCTGAGTCGGTCAAGACGGGTCGCACGAACGACGAGGTCGCTGCCGCACCGGACGCGCGTTGGCACTCAGACCTTCCGGTCGCCGAAGCCCAACAGATTCTGCGCGTGGAGATCCCCCCGTGGGACTCCCCGACACACGATGAGCTCGCGGCACTCGAAGCCCTCAAGACCGAAGGCCGATGGGAGATCCAAGGCCAAGAACTGCGCCTGACGAACCTGAACAAGGTTCTGTTTCCGGCGCGCCCGGGGGACAAGGAGATCACCAAGCGCGATCTCATCCGCTACGCAGCCCGTATCGCGTCGTGGCTTCTCCCCTACCTCTGGGATCGGCCGGTCAACCTTCACCGCTACCCGAACGGCGCGGCCAAGCCGGGCTTCTGGCACAAGGAGGTGCCTTCACACGCGCCGGAGTGGATCACGCGCTGGCACAACCCCGACGCGGCCCCGGATGAGACGCAGCACTACTTCGTAGCGGACACGGTCCCCGCCGTGGTGTGGCTCGCCAACTTCGGGGCGATTGAACTGAACCCTTGGACGTCATCGATCCGAAACTCCCGTGAACCGACGTGGGCGCTGATCGACGTCGACCCTGGACCGAATACGGAGTGGGAGGAACTCTTGGTTCTCGCGCGGCTCTACCGCACCGCGTTGGAGCACTTGCAAGTGGTGGGCCAGCCGAAGGTAACCGGCAAACGGGGCATCCAGATATGGGTCCCCATCGCGACCGGGTGTTCCTTCAGCCAGACCCGCGCCTGGGTCGAGTCCGTCTCCCGGGCCATCGGGGCGACGGTCCCGGAACTCGTCTCCTGGAAGTGGACGAAGGCGGACCGCTCGGGGCTGGCGCGGCTCGATTACACGCAGAACGCGATCAACAAGACCTTGATAGCGCCCTTCTCGACCCGACCCGCGCCAGGTGCCCCGGTGTCGGTCCCGATCGAGTGGGACGAACTCGACGACGATTCGCTCCGTCCGGACCGATGGACAGTTGTCGACGTGTTCGACCGCCTCGCGGAACGGGGCGACCCACTGCGCCCGATGATCGGGCTACAGCAGGCTCTTCCGTCCGTCTAAATGACCGACCCCTCCCCGAGGGAGGGAGCGCCGAGCAGCCGGTGGACCTCGGCCACGTCGCCGCGACTGCCGATGTACAACGGCGTGCGCTGATGCAGCTCGGTCGGAGTGATGTCGAGGATCCGCTCCCGCCCGTCGGTGGCCGCGCCGCCGGCGTGCTCCACAACGAGAGCCAGCGGCGCGTTCTCGTAGAGCAGGCGGAGCTTGCCGGTGGGCTTCGACGTCGTGGGCGGATACATGAACACCCCGCCCTTCAGGAGAGTGCGATGGAGGTCGGCGACCAGAGCGCCGGAATAGCGGGCCTGGCGGGGGCCGCACAGAGACTCCTGCCGGCGGAACGTCGCGACCATTTCCCGCACCGGGGTATCCCACTGGGCCTCGTTGGCCTCGTTGACCGAATAGCTTCCCGCACCGTCCGGGATCCGGATGTCCGGATGGGTCAAGAAGAACGTGCCGATGGAGCGGTCCAACGTGAACCCGTTGACCCCTCCCCCGACGGTATAGACGAACATCGTCGACGGCCCGTAAAGCACGTAGCCCGCGGCAACGAGCTCGCGTCCCGGTTGCAGAAAGTCGTTCAGGTCCGCCGGCTTCCCGGCCTGGCCCGCAGCTCGGCGGTAGATGCCGAAGATGGTGCCCATGGCGCCGTCGACGTCGACGTTGCCCGAGCCGTCGAGCGGGTCGATGGTCAGCACGTATTTACCGTTCTCCGAGCCAGTCATCGCGAGGACGTCCGCTGACTCCTCGCTGCCGATGCCCGCCACCATGGGGGCGCGGTCCATGACCTGGCTCACGATGTCGTTGCTGATGACATCGAGCTCGCGGACCTGCTCGTCCTGCACGTTCGTGTCGCCCGTCAAGCCGAGCTTGCCGACAAAGCCGGCGCGCATGATCTCCGCCGCCAGCATGCGGGCCGCGAGGCTGATCCGATTGAGAACGGTGGACAAGTCACCGCTCGCCCCGGACTGCGCCTGGTCCCGAAAAAACTGTTCGCTAAGTGTCAACCCGGTGGCCATGCCCGGCCAACCTACCCAGCGGCCTCCCAGGCGAAGCGAAACTCTCCTCTAATGGCCGCGTCGTAGCTGTTGAGCGGTCGCGCCATGAACGCAGCGAACGGTGCGGGACGATCCTGATACGTCAGTCCCAGGGCCATCGCCTCGACGAAGCCGAAGCGGGGGTAGTACTCGGGGTGGCCGAGCAACACGACCATTGGGTGACCCTTCGCGTCGGCGCGTCGCAGCGCCTCTTCCGTCAGAGCGGTCCCGACTCCCAAGCGCTGATATGCGGGGAGCACCGCGAGCGGCGCCAGCGCGATGACCTCTCGGCTGCCAACACTCGCGGCGCTGTGCAGGACGTGTCCGACGATCTCGCCGTCGATCACGGCGACCAAGTCGAGCTCAGGCAGGTGGGCGTCCGACAGCCAAATCTTCTCCGCGATCTCGACTTCGGCGTCCCCGGGATCGAACGCCGCCCGCAGCACCTCGATGACCGCCGCGCGGTCCTCGAGCTCAGTCGTGCGGAGTTGGACGCGCGGCATCCGGCAAGGCAACGCCCATGGACTCCGCGAGTTCGGCGGTGTCGAAATCCTCCTTGCGGACGAGGGCATCGAAGAACAAAACAGTGATAGCGGTCGCCGCGAACGGGGTGGTGACGACGCTGCCGATCGAGCCGGCAAACCCTTCCGCTATCGCCTCGGCCAGGTCGCCGTTGGCCGGCAGAACCGCCGATACGAGCTCGCTGATCACCGCGGCGACGATGCCGGTCGCGGCCGACACGATCACCAGTAGCCCCAGAGCGGGCCACCACCGACCCCGCAGAAGATCTCTCGACCGTGCCAGCGCGGCCCGGCCACGGAAGTCCTCGAACAGCAATACCGGGATCGCTACTGCCCACGCGACGGCGAAATAGAAGCCGGGGACGATCAGCGCCAAGAACCCCAGCGCAAGTAAGGCGCCGAACACGAACTGCAGCCAAACGAGAGGCCAGAACCGCCGTCCGGCGAAGGCCACCGAGTCCTTCCAGTCCTGTCCGAGGCCGAGATATGCACGGGCCACGATCTTGAACGTCGCCGCCGTGGCGACCTGCGCCGCCAGGGCGCTCATCACGCCGGCGAGCAACAAGCCTCCGACGAGCAGTGCGACCGCGCCACCATCGATCTCCTGGAGCACCTGTTCCCCCGAGGTGATCGACTCGGTGAAGTTCGGATCGGACAGCCGGCCGAACGGGTCCTCGGCGGGCGTGACCAGCACGAGCGTGATCGCCGTGAAGATCGACACGGGAACGACGACCACGGCCACGGCCTTCAACAGATCGGGGAATCGGGCGCGGCAGATCCTGATCGTGAGATCGAGGATGTCGCCCACGCCGCGAGGCCGCAGCTCTACGACGTCCACGCCGAGGACGTTATCGCCGCAGTCGGAGCCGTCCCCGTCTACGCCGTGCGATCCGAGAGAGGCCCAGCTGCCTCTTCGGATTCGCGGTTGCGCACGGCTTCGATGCGTGCGGGCACCTGCTCGGAGGTCGCCCGGAAGGCCGCGGCCAGGGATTCCACGAGATCGGCCACCACCACCGGGCTCTGCTCCAGCCGCTCCTCGATCGCCTCTGAAAGCTCGACCACTCTCCGGAAACCGAACTGAGCAGAGCTCCCCTTCAGGGCGTGCGCCGCGTCCGCGACCGTCGGCCAGTCGGACTCCGGCGCCGCCGCTTCTATGCGCTCGAGCTGCTTTTGGCCGGAGCCGAGGAACATTTCCAGCAGACGCTGGGTCATCCCACCCGAGCCATCAGGGTCCAAGGCGATGATGTCGCTGAGCCGGCTGTCGTCTATCAAATCGTCCTCGTCGTGCACCGCTTCGTTTACTGGCGTCGTCGTGTCGGTGGCGTCAGAAAGCGTTACGGGTTCGCCGGAGGCACGAGACCACTTGGCCACGACGGCAAAAAGTTCTTCCTCACGAATCGGCTTCGTGAGCACCGCGTCCATCCCTGCGGCCAGGCATCGGTCGACGTCCTCACGAGTTGCCGCGGCCGTCAGCGCGACCACCGGCGTGCGGGGGCGTCGACTGGCCTGCTCACGCAGTCTGAGTTGCTCGGTCGCTTCGAAACCGTCCATCTCGGGCATCTGGCAATCCATCAAAACGAGGTCGTAGTCCAAGCGGCTCAGCGCCTCGACTGCCTCGGCGCCGTCGCCCGCCGCATCGACGCGGTGCCCGTGCTTTTGCAGCATGAGAGTCGCCACGCGAAGGTTGACCGCGTTGTCCTCGGCGACGAGGATCCGTGCCGGCGGACTCGGCTCGGCAGTGGGCTTCGGGCGCCGCGGCCCGGCGGTGTCCCGGCCACCCAGCATCTGAGTGAGAGCCTTGTAGAGGGTGGCTCGCTTGACCGGCTTGGGTAACGCCAGCGTTACCCCTGCGTCCTTGAGGTCCTGGGCCTTTTCGTTGGACGAACTCGACAGCAACAGAACCGGTACGTCTCCTCCGCCCGGCTGCCGACGGATTTGTCGGCACAGTTCCAGGCCATCCATGTCCGGCATGTTGAAGTCCAGAAGGACAAGCTCGAACCGGCGAGAGGACTCTGCGGCGTCGACGAAGGCCGACAGGCCCGCTACGGACGAATCCGCAGCGGTGGGCAGCGCGTCCCAGCCGGACAGCATCTCGCCCAGCACGCGGCGGTTGATGGAGTTGTCATCCACGATCAGCACGCGAACGCCGCGCAGGTCGGCGAGAATCCGACTCGGCGCGGCGGGTCTCGGTGCTTCTGGAAGGGGCAGGGTGAACCAGAACCGCGACCCCTGACCCGGCTTGCTCGCGGCCGAGATGGTCCCGTCCATGAGCTGGACCAGCTGGCGCGAGATGGTGAGTCCCAACCCCGTGCCGCCGTACTCGCGCGTCGTGGACGCATCCGCTTGGCGAAATGGTTCGAAGAGGCGGGCCATACGCTCCGGGGCCATCCCGATCCCGGTATCCGTCACCTCGAAGAAGACAAACTCCGCCTCTTCCCGCTTGGCTGCGATGATCACGCTGCCGTCCTCCGGGGTGAACTTGATGGCGTTGCTGGTCAAGTTGGTCAACACCTGTCGCACCCGCCCGGGATCGCCCCGGACGTATTCCGGCAGCCCGGCCTCGAGATCCAGTGTGAGCTCGATTCGCTTGGCCCGTGCGGATTCGGCGAGCAGTTCGGCCACCTCCTCGATAACGGACACGAGCTCGAAGTCGATGATCTCGATCTCCATGCGCCCTGCCTCGATCTTTGAGAAGTCGAGGATGTCGTTGACGATCGTCAGGAGCGCATCACCTGAGTAACGGATCGTCTCGACGAATTCGCGCTGGCGCTCATCGAGCGGTGTGTCGAGCAACAACGAGGTCATCCCGATGACACCGTTCATCGGGGTTCGGATCTCGTGACTCATGTTGGCCAGGAAGGTCGACTTGAGACGGTTCGCCTCCAGAGCCGCATCCCGCCCCGCTGCCAGTTCAGCGGCGCCGGATCGCAGTTCGACCTCAGCGCGGGCCGCTCGGGTCAGAGCCGCGGCCAGGAGAGAGGCGCCTCCGATCACCGCGAGGGCGAGCAGTCCGGCGATGCCGAGCACGCTTTGACGCAGATCTCGCAATGCTCCGAAGACCGTGGACGTCGGGACTCGAGCGGTGACCGTCCAGCCGAATTTCGACACGGGCTCGTGGCCGGTGACCACGTCGTCACCCACCGTCACCGACGAACGGCCGGCCAAGGCCTCCCGGACGCCGGTCGGGACTTCCACCCGGCTGCCAATTTCGGCCGGACGTCCGCCAGGGCGAACGAGCGTAACGCCGCGCTGGTCCGTCACCGAGAGTTCCAGCTGCTGGCTCTCGGCGAATCGGTCTACGAAAGACTGCAGGTCGGCGATGGCGTATCCGGCGGTGATTATGCCGACCAGGTCGCCTGCGGCATCACGCACGGGGGCGGCCACTCCCACCACGAGCGGCTTCCCGACGGCTCTGCTCTCGTAGCCCTCCGAGACGTACGCGTCGCCGCTCTCGACCACGCCCCGATACCAGTCCCGGAACGCAAAATTCACGCCCACTATCTCGGGCGTACTTGGGTAGATGGTCAGCAGGTTCCCGGCGGCGTCCGACGCGAAGGAAGTAGCGATCGCGGGGCGGGCTTTGCCCAACTCGTCGACGTGACGCTGAACCTCGACGAGGTTCCCCGATTGGATCGCGGCCGCCAGTGACTTTCGCTGGGCGTACGCCCGGACAAGCGTCGAGAGACCGGTGAGCTCTCCCTCGACGAGCGTGGACGCGATCTGGGTAGTCGCCCTGACTCGCTGCTGTGCCTGTCGTCGGACCGCTTTGTCTGACTGCGTGAGGGTCACGTAACTGAGGAGCGCCAGCGAGCCGAGCCCGACGATGAGAAACAGGGTTACAAGTCGAACGACCGCACCTCGAGGCTTCACGACCCCACGACGCTACCCCCCACGTTCGTTCACGCGGCCTCCTCGGCAGCTGTCAGGGCGCGGTCAATTGACCTCTCACCGCCCCCTTTGGGAAATCGGTGTTGTGCACGTTCACGTAGAAGCTCGTGGGACTTACCGCGATCTCGTTGGCGATTTCCGCCTGGACTGCGGAGCAACCCTTCGACGAGCCACCGGCCGGCGCGGTCAGCTCGATCACCACGGGGCCGGCGACACCGGGATCGCCCTTGTGGATGTGGGCTGCATTCGCTTCGGCGATTCCCGATACCGACATCTCGAAGCAGACCTCGTTGGTACTCGTCTTGATCGTGATGGTGGCTTTGCCGGTGCCATCGTCATCACCCGGGTCAGGCTTCTCGGCAGCTCCGGTCAACTCTG
This sequence comes from Acidimicrobiales bacterium, assembly GCA_035526705.1. Lineage (GTDB taxonomy): Bacteria > Actinomycetota > Acidimicrobiia > Acidimicrobiales > JAHWKP01 > JAHWKP01. The sequence goes on from DATLBX010000056.1 coordinate 8,508, forward strand.
CCGTGAACACCATGCCTTCCTCCTCACCGTCGTCCATCGACTGCCCTGTCGTGCCCGCCGGAGAGTCGCTCGCGGAGTCATTGGCGTCTTCACTGGCGGCGTCGCCAATGGTCGGATCGTCGGTGCCGCACGCACCGAGAAGCAGGAAGACCAGCAGGGAACCGAACAGGACACGCGGGAGTCTCGTCATGGGCGCATCGTAAGACGCGAACCCGGAGGCGCCGCGGTAGGCGGACTCTGCCGCTGTTGCCTCGGGCTAGCTCAGATAGGGAAGCGGGTCGACGGGGGTGCCGCCGATGCGTACTTCGAAATGCAAGTGGGGCCCGGTGGACATACCGGTTGAACCGACGAGGCCGACGATCTGGCCCGCCTTCACCTGCTGTCCCGGGCTCACCAGGATGGAGCTCAGATGCGCGTTGAGCGTGGCGAGGTTGCCACCGTGGCCCACCACGACCGCGTTTCCGTATCCGCCGCGCACTCCGGCGAGGATCACTTCACCGTCGCCCGCCGCCCGCACCGGTGTTCCGGTCCCGGCACGGAGGTCGATACCGGTGTGGACGCGGACGGTGCCCAGTATCGGGTGCGTCCGCGGCCCGAAACGCGACGTCACTGCCGCGAATGGGATTGGCGGCTCCAGGGCGCCGGGGCGCGAACCGGTTCCCGCGCCGCGCAGCCGCAGGATGTTCCCGATCGTGTCCGACTCGGCCTTGAGCGCCGCCAGTCGCTCTTCGAGCTCATCCGTGCGGGACCGCGCCTCGGCGAATACGGCCCGCTCGGCCTCTTCCTGGTTGCGGGCCCTGTCCCGGACCGCGTCGGCTTCCGCCCGCACCGACTGCAGCCTGAGCAAGCCCGCGTTGTGCTCGTCGAAGAGCTTCTTGGCTTCGTCGACCTGAGCGGTGACGACTTCCTGGGCGTCTCTCGCGTCCTCGCGCAGAGCCTGCAACTTGTCGACTTGCCGCTGCTGCGCGTCGACCAACACCCGGAAGAAAACACGGGTCTTCTCGACATCGCGAATGCTCTGGACCTCGAGCATGGCGTTAGCCGCACTCGCTGCGGGGTTACCCACGTAAGCGGCGACGGCGCGACGGGCCAGGAGCTTGCGGCCGTCGGCCAGCCGCCCCTTGGCCTCCTCCAGCTTCACGCGTACGTGGTTGAGCTCGGCCAGCGCCAGCTCATGATCTGCCTGCGCCTTGTCGACCTCGGCCTGGACCGAGGTGACCCGCCCGTCGATCTCGGCGACCTCTGCGTCGAGCTTCCGGCGCACATCGGCCAGTGCGTCGACGCGGTCGAGCAGCTCGGCTTCCTCTGCGGATGCATGGCTGATCTGCTCCCGCAGCGATTGGATCTCGGAAGCCTTGGAGCGCGGCTCTGCCAGAGCAGGAACCGGGGCCGCAAGACAGACAGCCAGGATCAGAGCCAGGGCGGCTCGGGGCGACCGCACGATGCGAGCGTAAACCACACCAGTCACACCTGCAACAGGGGTTCCGCTCAGACGTCGAGGAATCGGCGCACCGCGACGGCCGAGCCGAGCGCTCCCACGCCTGCTCCGACCAGAACCAGGAAGACGGCGGTGCCGGTGACTTCCTTGCCGGAGACGAGCATTTGCTGGATCAGCTGCAGGCTCGAGGACTCCAAATTGCGCTGGAGGACGGTGCGACCCAGGCTGACCAAGAGGGCGGCCACCGCGCCCCCGACGAGGCCTTGGACCAGACCCTCGAGCATGAAGGGGACCCGGATGAACCAGTTGGTCGCGCCTACGAGCTTCATGACCGCGATCTCCCGGCGCCGGGCGAAAATCGCGAGCTGGATGGTGTTGAGGATCAGCAGGGTCGCGGAAATGAGGAGCACACCCGCCATCGTGTAGATCGCCAGCTGGATGATGCGCGTCACCTTCAGAAGCGTGTCGATCGTGTCCTTGGCGTATGCAACGGCATAGACGCCGGGGCGCTCCTCGAACCGGTTGCCGATCGGCTCCACGAACTCCGCTTCCTTTGGCACGACGCGGTAGGACGGGGGCAGATCCGCCGCGGTGATTCCCTCGGTCTGGCTCGGGTCGTTGGAGAACATTTCCTTGAACTCCGCGAACGAGGCTGCCTGATCGACGTACTTGTAGCGGAGCACCTGGGGGAGGTTCGACAGCTCGGCCTCGACAGCGGTGTTCTGGGCCTCGGACGCGTCGGGTTTCATGAAGATCGACAGCTCGACGCCCCCCCGCCACTGCAGCGTGGCGCGGGTGACTCCCTGCTTGAGCAGCAGAGCACCTCCGACGAGCGATAGAGAAACGGCGACGGTGAGAATTGCCGCCATGGTCATCAGTGGGTTCCGCCGCAGGTTGGAGAAGGTCTCCCGCAGGGTGTAATCGAGGGAAAGCGCCATCAGCTAGCTAGCAGCTCCATAGACGCCGCGGGCCTGGTCGCGAATGACCACGCCGTGGTCTAGTTCGATGACCCGCCGGCGCATGGTGTCGACGATGCCGACGTCGTGTGTGGCCATGACGACGGTCGTACCAGTGCGATTGATTCGGTCGAGCAGACGCATGATGCCCTCGGTAGTAGTCGGGTCGAGGTTTCCCGTCGGTTCGTCCGCCAGCAGGATCAGCGGACGGTTGACGAAGGCGCGCGCCACAGCGACGCGTTGTTGCTCACCACCCGAGAGCTCTCCCGGGAAGTTCGACGCCTTGTTGGAAAGTCCGACGAGGTCGAGGATCTGGGGAACGGTCGAAGCGATCACGTGCTTCGGGCGGCCGATCACCTCCAGCGCGAAGGCCACGTTCTCCGTGACGGTCTTGTTCGGCAGAAGCCGGAAGTCCTGGAAGACAGATCCGATGTTGCGACGCAAAAGCGGGACTTTCCAGCTGTGCATGTTGCCGACGTTGCGGCCGGCCACCCAGATTTCTCCGGAGTCGGGCCCCTCCTCCTTCGTGACGAGGCGCAGAAAGGTCGACTTGCCGGAGCCCGAAGGACCGACGAGGAAGACGAACTCACCCTTTTGGATGTCCACCGAGCAGTCGCGCAATGCAACCGTCGATCCCTTATACGACTTGGTGACGTGCTCGAGCTTGATCATTCGCCTCTCCCGGCCCCGCCGAGCGGGACCCTGGTCGCCGGCTGTGCCGGTCGCGTCACCTACAAGCTAATTGGCCGAGTCCTGAGAACGGCGCCACCTCAGGTACGCCTCGATAAAGCTGTCGAGGTCGCCGTCGAGCGTCGCCTGAATGTTGCCCGTCTCGTGGCTGGTCCGTTCGTCTTTGACGGCCTGGTAGGGCGCCATTACGTAACCCCGGATGAACGCCCCACCGCGAGAGACGGCTCCCTGAGGCCCGCTCAGCTTGGCTAGCTCCTCCAAGCGCTCCTGGCGCTGCCTCTCGACCAGCTTGGCGGCCAGGATCTGCATCGCCTTGGCCTTGTTCTGCAGTTGGCTCCGCTCGTTCTGACACGCCACGACGATTCCAGTCGGGAGGTGAGTGAGACGAACGGCAGAGTCGGTGACGTTCACGTGCTGGCCGCCTGCGCCCGACGAGCGGTAGACGTCGATGCGCAGGTCCTTGTCGTCGATCTCGACTTCGCCCGAGACGTCCTCTATGAACGGGACGACATCCAGGGCGGCATAAGAAGTTTGGCGGCGAGCCTGGGAGTCGAAGGGCGAGATGCGGTACAGGCGATGTACGCCCTTCTCCCCGACCAGAAGGCCGTACGCATTGTGACCGCGCACGATGAAGGTCGCGGACTGGATCCCCGCCTCCTGCCCCGCGGAGACCTCATCGAGCTCGACCGAGAAACCCCGCCGCTCGGCCCAGCGCAGATACATGCGCAAGAGCATCTCTGCCCAGTCCTGCGCGTCGGTGCCGCCCTCACCGGAGTGGATCTCGCACACCGCATCCCGCTCGTCGTGTTCCCCGCCAAGAAGTGAGCGCACCTCCAGGGCGTCGAGTTCCCTGGAGAGCGAGCTGGCATCGCGTGCTGATTCCTCAGCTGTGGCGGAGTCCCCCTCGTCCGAGGCCATCTCCCACAACGTGCGCGCATCGTCGAGACGGGCGCGCATCTTTTCGAGCATCTCGATGTCGTCGCCTACGCGTCCGTATTCGGTGGTGACGCGGCGCGCTTCGTCGGGGTCGTCCCACAGGTCTTGCGCGGAGATCTTCGGCTCGAGCTCCGCCTTCTTGTTCTGCAGGGCCTCTAGCCCGAGGTACTCCTCCGCGTCAGCCAGTCGCGCCGCGAGCGCGTCGAAGTCCGGGGAATCGGGGAGCGCCACAGCCGCCTACTTGCCGTGGCAGAGCTTGAACTTCTTGCCGCTCCCGCACCAGCACGGCTGATTTCGTCCGAGCTTCTCGTGGTCCGACTTCACGACCGGCACTTGCACCGGCTCCGCCAATTGGCCCGGCGGGGGCCCCGCGGCCCCGCCTTCCTGCGGTATAGGGGTCCCCTGCCCCGCACCCGGCCGTGCACCGCCGTTGCCGGATGGAGCAGCCGCCGGCGGCGCATTGGCGATTTGGGTCGCGACGGCTGCGGCCTGAGGGGTGACGGCGATAGGTGCGGCTGCTGAGCGCATGGCGTCCGAGCCTTGCGGCGCGCCCTCGGCGGAAACGTAGTGAGCCTGGTCCATGTCGGGGCCCGCCGCCTGCTCGGTGACGATCTGCGCGTGCATCACGTATTTCACGTAGTCGGCATCGATCGAGCCCATGAGTAGGCCGAACATGTCGAAGCCTTCGCGAGTCCACTCCTGAAGTGGGTCTTTCTGGCCCATGGCCCGCAGGAAGATCCCGTCGTAGAGGTGGTCCATCTCGATCAGGTGCTCGCGCCACCGCTGATCGATGATCTGCAACATGATTTGGCGCTCGAGTTCGCGCATCTGCTCCGGCCCGCCGGGCAACGACTGCTCCCGATCGTCGTAGTACCTGAGCGCCTCAGTCTTCAGACTCTCCTCGAGCATTTCAGCGCTGCCCGCCTGGCGGAGTTCGTCCGGCGTGAACTTCGTCGGGTAGTACGCGTGCACCGCGGCCAAGAGGCCGTCTACATCCCAGTCCTCCGAGTAGCCGGTGGCGAATTCGCGCACGAGATCGCCGATGGCACTTTCCAAGATCTCGGTCGTCTCGTCGCGGAGATTCGCTCCGTCAAGAATTTGGGCACGCCTCGCGTAGATCACCTTGCGCTGTTCGTTGCGCACTTCGTCGTACTTCAGAACCTCCTTGCGGATTTCGGCGTTCCGCGCCTCGACGGCGGTCTGTGCCCTTTCGATCGCCTTGGTCACCATCTTCGCCTCGATGGCCTGGTCCTCGGGGAAGCTCTTCGTCATGACCCAGTTGAGGGCGCCCGTGGCGAACAGCCGCATGAGATCGTCCTCGAGCGAGAGGTAGAACCGGCTCTCACCGGGATCGCCCTGCCGACCCGCACGGCCGCGCAGCTGGTTGTCGATCCGCCGAGCTTCGTGGCGCTCACTGCCGAGGACGTAAAGACCACCGAGCTCACGGACCTTGTCGCCCTCCGCCTGACACGACTGTTCCAAGGCGGGAAGGAGCTCCTTCTGCCTCGCTAGGCCCTCCTCGCTGTCGGGGTCGAGACCCTGAACGATCGCCTCCTGCCGCGCCAGGCCTTCGGGGTTGCCGCCCAGCAGGATGTCGACGCCTCGGCCAGCCATGTTGGTGGCGACGGTGACCGCGTGCAGGCGCCCGGCTTGCGAAACGAATTCCGCCTCGCGCGTGTGCTGCTTGGCGTTGAGGACCGCGTGCGGGATCCCCTTCTTCTCCAGCAACCGGGAGAGCACCTCGGACTTCTCGACCGACGCGGTTCCGACCAGCACGGGCTGGCCGCGCTCGAATCGCTCAGAGATGTCATGCACGGCCGCGTTGAACTTGGCCGCCTCGGTGCGGTAGATCAGGTCTGGCTGATCGAGTCGGACCATCGGTCGGTGCGTGGGAATCGGCACGACCGGCAGGCCGTAAGTGGCGGCAAACTCGCCCGCCTCCGTCTGGGCAGTACCGGTCATGCCGGCCAACTTTCCGTACATCCGGAAGTAGTTCTGCAGGGTAACGGTCGCCCAGGTGTGATCCTCGTCCTTGATGTGGACGCGTTCCTTGGCCTCGATGGCCTGGTGCAACCCGTCCGACCATCTGCGGCCCTCCTGGATCCGGCCGGTGAACTGGTCGACGATCTTGACCTCGTTATCCACCACCAGGTACTCGCGGTCCCTGCGGTAAAGCTCCTTGGCCCGCAGCGCGTTCTGCAGCTGGTGCACGTAAGCGGCCGATACCGCGTCGTAGAGGTTGTCGACTCCGAGCTGTTGCTCGACCTTGTTGATCCCCTCCTCCGTCGGCACAACGGTGTGCTTCTCCTCATCGACCTCGTAGTCGACGTCCTTCATCAGGGCTCGCACGATTCCCGCGAACTGGTAGTAGAGCTTCGAGGACTGCGCGGCGGGACCGCTGATGATCAGGGGCACTCGGGCCTCGTCGATGAGGATGGAGTCGACCTCGTCGACGATGGCATAGACGTGGCCGCGCTGAACCTGCGCGGCACGGGTGGGCGCCATGTTGTCGCGCAGGTAGTCGAAGCCGAACTCGTTGGTCGTTCCGTAGGTGATGTCGCACGCGTAGGCCGCCCGCTTGCTGTTCGTGTCCCGATCGCCCGGCAGCACGGTCCCGACAGTCAGACCGAGCCACCGGTACACGCGTCCCATCCACTCTGCGTGGAAGCGGGCCAGATAATCGTTGACGGTGACCAGGTGAACACCTTCACCGTTCAAGGCGTTCAGGTAGAGCGGCAGGGTTCCGACGAGGGTTTTGCCCTCACCGGTCTTCATCTCGGCGATCCAGCCGAAATGCAGTGCGGCGCCACCCATGAGCTGTACGTCGAAGTGACGCTTGTTGATGACCCGCCAGGCGGCCTCGCGGATAACCGCGAAGGCCTCGATCAGCAGGTCGTTGAGGTCCTCGCCATTGGCGAGACGGTTCTTGAACTCGCCCGTCTTGGCCTGAAGTGCCGCGTCCGAAAGGGCCTGTATCTCCGGTTCGAAGGCGTTTATGTCGGGCACGAGGCTCTCGAGGGCCTTGACCTTCTTGCCCTCTCCGGCGCGCAGCAGCTTGGTGACTAACTTCATGACGAACCGTTGAGCTTACGTGCGGGCGTGGGGCAGCCCCACGCTCCGCCGGCGCCGGGCTGGAGAGCCCAGGCCTAACTGCTCGGGGAGTCCTCGCCTTCGTTGAGGTCGAGCAGCTGGCGGCGCATCGCGTAGAGAACGGCCTCCATGCGGCTGTGGAGGTGCAGCTTCTCCAGGATGTTGCGCACGTGATTCTTCACCGTGTTCTCGGAGATGTAGAGGTCGACGCCGATCTCCTTGTTGCTCATGCCGCGGGCGACATGGCGGAGCACTTCGAGTTCGCGGGCGGTGAGCTGCGGCCCGGCCGACTCTTGCTTCGCGTCGGCCCGCTGGGCCATCGAGGAGAACTCGTTCAGCAGCTTGGAGGCCATCGCCGGCGAGATACGGCTCTGGCCGGCCATGACGTCGCGAACTGCCTCCGCAATCTCGTCGACCGCGACGTCTTTGAGGAGGTACCCGTTGGCGCCGGCCTTGATGGCGTCGTAGAGGTCGTCCTCCTCGTCGCTGATAGTGAGCATGACGATCTTGGTCGTCGGTGTTTCGTCGCGTATGCGGCGGGCGGCCTCGATCCCGTTCATTCGCGGCATGCGCACGTCCATGACGACCACATCGGGCGCCAGGTCGGCCGCCTTGGCGACAGCCTCCTCACCGTTCTCGGCTTCGCCGATTACGTCGATCCCGTCCTCGGTGCCCAGCATCGAACAGAGCCCCCGGCGGAAGATCGCCTGGTCGTCTGCGATCAGGACGCGGGTGCCACTGGAGGTCTCTTCGACTGCGGAGGTGTCGCTCATATGGCCTCGATCATGCCAATCTCGCCGTCGTTCCGGTGGTATACGACCGCAGCACGGCCATTTTCGCTACTGGTGAACAGAAAAAAGGCATGGCCGAGCAGGTCCATTTGGAGCGCGGCCTCGTCGGGCGTCATGGGCTTCATCTCGAAGCGCTTGGTGCGGATGATGCTGTGATCCGCACCGTTCTGGCTTTCGGTGATCTCGGCGGGCTCACCCTCCAGCAGGTCGGCGGGCAACTCCCCTGGCGGAGCCGCCTTCGAAGGCAGCGTGCTGCGCCGGGGGTGTGACCGGCCCACGAGCTTGCCCTTGAGCTTCTCCAGGCTGTGCTCCAGCTTGTTGGCCACTCGGTCGACCGCGGCGCATATATCGGTCGCGCTGGCCTTGGCCCGCACGACGTGACCGTGTCCGTGGAGGGTGACCTCGCAGGTCTCGCGGTCGGCGATTCGGGGATTTTTTTCCTCGGTGAAGCGCACCTCGGCGGTGTCCATACCCTCGAGGAACCGTTCCAGACGGGCCAGCCTCTCGTGGGCATGTGCCTTGACGTGCTCCGGCACCTCGACATGCCTTCCCCGAACCGCTATCTGCATCTAGACCTCATCTCTCTAGGTTCGCAACAGAGCTGGACCATGCGCAGCTGACCTGATCTTTGACCCCACATCCGCCTTGGAGACTGGTCCGCACGACTGTCGTGAGGGCTCCAAGGACTTACTTCTAAACCGCGCCATGCTCAGCAGGTCACCAATCGGCGGGCGAAGGGTTGGCCCCCGCCTTGAATGGGTGGTCCGCCTTACGTGGGTCGTTTTGCCCGCGGCTGGCATCGACTTGGAACGAAGCGAACTTCGTTCCGCAACCACAGACCTGCGCACGGTCCATCAGCGAATGGTACGTGGCGAGAACTCAGAGGCTGGCGGGAGCCCGACTGACGGCCAGCGCGGCCGCGTAAACCTCGGATGCGCCGACTGACCGGAGCGCGGCGGCGGCCGAGGCCAGCGTCGCGCCCGTGGTGACGACGTCGTCGATGAGGAGCACGGGCACCGCGACGAGCCGGCGGGCGGAGAGCTCCGGCCCGGCTCTGCGTGCGGCACCGCCGAGACCTTCCTGCGCGTGTCCACGGCGCTGAAGCAGGCGCCGGCAGGGCAGACGAAGGCGACGCGCCACCGCCTTCGCCAGGAGAAGACTCTGGTCGTAGCCGCGCTCGCTCCGCCGTGCCCGGGTGGTCGGCACCCAGGTGACCATCTCCGGGTCCTCTGCCCAGGTCTCGACGCGCACGGCCGCTGCGAGCCGATCCGCCAGAGCCGGGACCGCGCCGACGGACCGGTTGTGTTTCAGCCCCAGAACCAGTTCTCGATCGGGGCCCCGGTAATCGAACAGGACCACCAAACCGGAGACGCCGTCCGGAGCGCTGACCTCGAGTGTTTCATCCACCCGCGGCAAGTTACAGACGGCTGGTGACCGACGGCTAAGGCTGAAGCAGGCGTCCAAGTCGTTTGCCTGCGATGCGCATGCCGGCGACGCCCATGACCGCCAAATACGCGACGTTGAAGAGCAGGTCCGGCCTCAGCTCGCCCAGCACCAGAGCACGTTGCAGTTCCACGCCCTGATAGAGCGGAGTGAATTCGATGATCGTGGCGATCGCGTCCGGATAGCGGTCGAGGGGGAAGAACACGCCGGAGAACAGGAAGAGGGGAATCATCGCCAACGCGACGTAGTCGAAGTCCACGAACGATCGGATCCAGGTGGCACCCGCGAGCCCGGCGCCGGCGAACGCCATGCCGATGAGTAGAGCGGCGGGCAGGGCAAGGAAGGCCAGCGGCGACTCGATCAGACCGACCGCAGCCATGACGGCGAGAAAGGCAAAGGCCTGGAGCGCGCCGCGCATGAGCGCCCAGATGACCTCACCCGCGGCGACGTCATGGACCCCCATGGGAGTGGCGAGGATCGCGTCGTAGCTCTTGGCGTACTTGAGCTTGATGAAGAAGTTGAACGTCGTGTCGAAGATGGCGCCGTTCATGGCGGCCACCGCCATCAGGCCAGGCGCCACAAACGAGCGGTAGGGAACGCTCTGCCCGCCAGGGGTCATCACGTCTCCGACCAGCGCGCCGACGCCGATTCCCACCGAAAAGAGGTAGAGGATCGGCTCTATGAACGAGCTGAGGAACACCATGCGCTGCTGGCCGTAGGCACGGATGTTGCGCTCCACCAGATGCAGCGCCCGCCCCACCGGGTTCGAGCGGTCCTCGGTGCGACGATCTTCGACGGCCAGGGTCATGAGGCGAGTCGCTTCGTGAAACTCCGCGTACCGAAACGCCATCCGACCGCCGCCATAGCGACGAGCACGGCCGCGTTGATAGCGGCGTCGGCCCAGCGGGGCTCACCTGTCGTGAACATCCGGCAGAGGTCGACGCCGTAGTACAGCGGCGACAGTCGGGACAAAGGCTCGATCCGGTCGGGGAGTTGACTGACCGGGAAGAACGTTCCCGAGAAGAGGAACAATGGCATGACCATCATCCGAAAGACGATGGCGAAGTTCTTGTCGGTCTCCTGCGTGGCCGACCACCCGGCGATCACCGCGGAGAAGGCGACCGCGGTCAGGATGGTGGAGGGGACCGCGAGGACCCCGAGGGGCGACAGCACGCCGCCGAACAACGACGCGATGCACAAGAACACCGTGGAGGACAGCGCGATTCGCATGCCCGTCCAGACGACTTTGCCGGCGTAGACGTCGGCCGGTCGGAGCGGGGTCGCCACCATGCCGTGGAAGAAGCGCATCCACTTCATGCCCGCCATCACGCCCCACAAGGAGTCGCCCGATGCCGTCTGCATCGCGCTGGCGGCCATTATCCCGGGGACGATGAAGGCCAGGTAGTTGAGGCCCTGCACCCCGCCGGAGCGCTCGTCGACCAGCCCGCCCACGCCGATGCCCATCGCCACCAAGAAGAGGACGGGGCTGAGGAAGGTGGAAAAGATCGTTCCCCGCCACAACTTGGAAAAGACGCGCATTTCCCGCTCGACCGCGCGGGCGAGCGGCCACCGCCCCAGACTCGGTGCGGTGGTCGTCTCAGTCATCGAGCGTGCGACCGGTGAGGATCAGGAAGACGTCTTCCAAAGTGGCGCGGCGCACCAGCACGGAAGCAGGCTCGACTCCATCACGCGCCACGGCCGCCAGGGTTGCGTCGCCGTCGTCGGTGTAGACCAACACGCGCTCGCCTACCGGCTCGACCCTTCCGCTGAGATCTGCCAGCCGGGGCAGGGCGCTTTCCCGCTCGTCAAGAGTGGCGAACCGCAGCTCGACGACTTCCTTCGTGGAGTGCTGGTCGATCAGCTGCCGCGGTGAGCCCTCGGCCACGATGTGGCCGCGGTCCATGATGACCAGCCGGTCGCAGAGTTGCTCGGCTTCGTCCATGTAGTGCGTGGTCAACACGAGCGTCACGCCGCGCAGCTTCAGTTGGTAGAGGCGCTCCCACAGCAGGTGCCGAGCCTGGGGGTCCAGGCCGGTCGTCGGCTCGTCGAGCAGGAGCAGCTCGGGTTGGTTCATCAGCCCGCGCGCGATCGTGAGGCGGCGCTTCATGCCGCCCGACAGCGGCTCCACGCGGTCCGCCTTGCGGTCGGTGAGCTGTACGAACTCCAGAAGCTCGGCGGCGCGCTGCTTGATCAGGGGCCTTGGCAAGCCGAAGTAGCGGCCGTAGATAGCGAGGTTGTCCCACACGGACAACTCAGTGTCGAGGTTGTCCTCCTGCGGCACGACGCCCAGGCGGGCGCGAATCGCGGGCCCTTCCTCGCGGGGATTCATGCCGAGGACCCGCAACCGTCCGTCGGTAACAGGCGAAACGCAGCCGATCATGCGCATGGTCGAGCTCTTGCCGGCGCCGTTGGGCCCGAGGAAGCCGAACACCTCGCCCCGGTGGACTTCAACATCAATCCCCGCCACGGCCTCGAAGTCCCCAAATCGCTTCTTCAGCCCGCGCGCCATTACGAGCGGTTCCTCCACAGACATGGTTCCGAACCTACTGGCGGGTGGAGAAGCCGGCGGCCGTATTCAGCAGGGCCAGCGCGGCGGCGTCAGTCGTTATGTGCTCGAGGTCCGCCGTGGGGTCCAGTTCCACGATGTCGACCGCGGCGACGGCCGGGTGGGCCCCGGCCGCGAACGCCGCATCGAAGAGATCCCTCGGCATGATTCCGCCGGGGCGGGAGCCGGGGCATCCCGGCGCGAATGCGCGGTCGAGCACGTCGATGTCGAGATCGACGTAGATGCGGTCGCACTTCTCCGCCAGGCGATCGAGCTGCGCGCCCACCTCTTGGACGCGGTCCGGACCAAGAAGCGTGATCCCCTGCTCGAGGCACCACCGCCGATCGGAAGCCGCGTTGGAGAAGCCGTGGATGCCGACCTGCACTACGTGATCACCCGGTAATCCCGAATCGATGAGGGCGCGTACCGGGGACCCATTACCAACGGCACCCGGCTCGTAAGCGCGGACGTCGTGGTGCGCGTCGAGCGTGAGCAGGCCCCACCGGGCCGGGTCGTCCACCGCGGACAACGCGTGGAAAGTCACGGCGTTGTGCCCGCCCATCACGATCACCAGCGGCGGCACGAGTGCAAGGGGCTCACGCGAATCGCCCTGGTCGACCACGGCGACGTCCCGTAGGTCGATCTCTCGCTCGCCATGGAAGGAGGAAAGCCGCGCCAAACGGGCTCGGATCGCACCCGGTGCCCGGTCGTAGGCCGATGGCGTCACGGAATGTTCGGTGATCGGCATCCCGGCAACGACGATGCCGCCCTCGTGGTCGCCCGCCAGCCACTCGGCCGCCGTGGGCCACTCCGTGCTCATCGCACTACTCGCCCTTCCTTGACGACATTCGTGATGACGTCCATGCCCGGGTGGTAGGCCAGGTCCACCCAGCTATCACCGCCGATCACGATCAGATCACCCCGCGCTCCCGCGGTCAGGACTCCGATATCACCGCGGCGCAAAGCGCGCGCTCCGCCCAAAGTCGCGGCCCGCACCGCTTCCGTCGCCGACAAGCCATACGCGCTGCAGGCCAGCGCTATCACGAAGGGCATCGACGTGGTGAACGAGGTGCCCGGATTGCAATCGGTGGCGAGCGCTATCTCACCTCCGGCATCCAGGAACAGGCGCGCCCCCGCATAGGAGGAGCGCATGCTGAAGCTGGCCGCGGGGAGCAACACCGCTACGACCCCGGCTGCGGCCAGCGCCTTCGCATCGCCTTCCGTCGCCTGCACCAGGTGATCAGCCGAAGCACAACCCAACTCCGCCGCGAGTACCGCTGCGCCGGTGCGATCGAGCTGCTCTGCGTGGATCCGCGGGATGAGTCCGTGGGTCTTGCCCGCCTCGAGAACCCGCCGCGCCTCGTCGATCGTCAAGGCACCCGTGTCGCAGAACGCGTCACAGCTGGTCGCCAGCGGAGCGCACTCCGGGAGCATCTCCTCGATCAGCCGGTCGACGTACCCCGGATCAGGGTTGAGGTGCGCACCGAGGAAAGTCGGTACGAGCTCGACCTCGGCGGCCAGCATCCGACCAGCGCGGTGCACGGCCTCCAGGCACCGCTTCTCAGTCGTAGTTTCGAGCCCATACCCCGACTTCACCTCGATGGTCGTCGTCCCCGTGTCGACGCATAGCGCGGCGCGCTCCTCGATCCCCGCTACGAGTTCCTCGAACTCGGCCGCCCGGGTGGCCTCCACCGTCCGCATGATCCCTCCGGCTTCGTAGGGTCGCCCCTCGAGGCGGGCCTCGAATTCGCCCGCCCGGTCACCGGCGAACACCAGATGGGTGTGGGCGTCTACGAACCCCGGGATCACCGCGCCGCCGGCTGCGTCGAGTTCGGCCACGTCGACCCGGCCGGAGAGCTGATCTAGCAGTTCCGTTTCCGGAACTACGAGCTGCACGCGGCCGCGCTGGATGAGCACAGCGGCGGGTCCTTCCACGACCGGATCCGGTCCGTTCGTCAGGACTCGGCTGGCCCGCCGCACCAGCAGATCGCCGGGCGTAGGGGTCCGGACGCCTGCCGTTGTTGGCGGAACGTTCACCGCTGCATCGGCAGGTGGATGTTCTCCCGAGCCGCGACCTCCACGGCGCGGTCGTAACCCGCGTCGGCGTGGCGCATCACCCCGGTACCCGGATCGTTCCGCAGAACGAGCTGCGCCCGAATCGCGGCCGCCTGGGACCCATCGACGACGACCTGCGCCCCCGCGTGGATCGACTTGCCCATGCCGACCCCGCCTCCGTGGTGCACGGCCACCCACGACGCGCCCGAAGCCGTATTCAGCAGGGCGTTGAGAATCGGCCAGTCCGCGATGGCGTCAGACCCATCGGCCATGTCCTCTGTCTCGCGATACGGCGATGCCACCGAACCCGAGTCGAGATGGTCGCGGCCAATGACGATCGGTGCCTCCACCTTGCCGCTGGCCACGAGCTCGTTGAACAGCTGGCCGGCTTCCTCCCGTTGACCGAGACCGAGCCAACAGATGCGCGCCGGCAGCCCCTGGAACTTCACGTGCTCCGGTGCCATCGCCAGCCACCGCTGGAGAAGCGGCTCATCCGGGAAGGTCCGCAGCAACGCCTCATCGGTCACCGCGATATCGCTCTCCTCACCGGAGAGCGCGACCCACCGGAACGGCCCTTTCCCCTCGCAGAACAAGGGCCGCAGATACGCCGGAACGAAACCCGGATAGGCGAACGCATCCTCGAAGCCACCCAGCTTGGCTTCGCCGCGAAGGTTGTTCCCGTAGTCGAAGACCTCCACGCCCTTGCGGGCGAACCCGACCATCGCGGCGCAGTGGCGCGCCATCGACTCGCGGGCGCGGCGCACGTACTCCTTCGGGTCTTCTTCTCGGAGTCGATGCGCCGCGTCGACCGATAGGTCCGACGGCAGGTACCCGTAGAGGGGGTCGTGAGCCGACGTCTGGTCGGTGACGATGTCCATGGGCGCGTCGCGATCCAAAAGCTCCGCGAAGGCCTCGGCTGCGTTGCCGACCACCCCCACTGACAGGGGCCGCGCCTCCGCAACCGCCGCCGCGCAGCGGTCGAGCGCGTCATCGAGCGAGTCGGCTCGCTCATCGAGGTAGCCCTCTCTCAGTCGACGGTCGACTCGTGCGGGATCGATCTCGACACACAGGGCAACACCACCGTTCATGGTGATGGCCAAGGGTTGGGCGCCGCCCATGCCACCGAGACCAGCGGTGAGAACGAGCCGACCTGCGAGCGAGCCGTCGAACCGCTGATCGGCGACCGCGGCGAACGTCTGGAAGGTGCCCTGCAGAATCCCTTGCGTGCCGATATAGATCCACGAACCCGCCGTCATCTGCCCATAGGCCGTCAGACCCGCGGCCTCCAGCTCCCAGAAGTCCTCCCAGGTGGCCCAGTCCGGTACGAGCATCGAGTTGGCGATGAGCACGCGGGGCGCCATGTCGTGGGTGCGAAAGACCCCGACCGGCTTGCCGCTCTGCACGAGAAGGGTCTCGTCATCCCCCAGTCGCTGCAGCGTGCTGACTATCGCGTCGAAGCAGTCCCAGTTGCGTGCCGCCTTGCCGCGGCCGCCGTATACGACCAGCTCGTCCGGGTTCTCCGCGACCTCGGGGTCCAGGTTGTTCATCAGGCATCGCAACGCGGCTTCCTGCTGCCACCCGCGGCACGAGAGGGAGCTGCCCCGCGCCGCTCGGACCGGACGGGGCCCGCTCATTCGAGGGCGCCGATGGTGGCTTCGACGGCTGACACCACGGAACCGTCGGCGACCATGCCTGAGACCGCTGCGATCTCGGGTGAGACGAACCGGTCCGCGCCCGGGCCGGCGACGCCTCGGCGAATCAGCTCAACGACCGCAGCGCTGGCAGGGGAAGGAGTGAGCGGGGCGCGCAGATCAAGCGCTCGGGCGGCGGCCAGCAGCTCGATGGCGACAACGCCCTCGAGGTTCGCCAACAGGACTCTCAACTTGCGCGCCGCGGCCCACCCCATGGAGACATGGTCCTCCTGCATCGCCGACGTCGGGATCGTGTCCACGCTGGCCGGCGCCGCCAGGCGGCGGTTCTCCGCCACCAGCGCGGCCGCGCTGTACTGAGCGATCATCAACCCGGAGTCGACGCCGGGGTCCGCGCCGAGAAACGGTGGCAGGCCATCGGAGCGGTTCGCGTCCATCAGACGATCGATTCGCCGCTCAGCGATCGATCCGACATCCGCAGCGGCGATGGCGAGAAAGTCGGCCGCGAGAGCCAGGGGTGCGCCGTGGAAGTTGCCGCTGGACGCGACCGTGCCGTCGGCCAGCACCACGGGGTTGTCGATGGCTGACTCCAACTCGGCGCGGACCACGCCTTCGACCCACAGCAGGGTGTCGCGTGCCGCACCGGTCACCTGCGGCGCACAGCGCAGGGAATAAGCGTCCTGAACCCTGCTGTGCCCCTGGCGATGCGACGTGACGATTTGGGATCCCGCCAGGACCCGGCACAGGTTGCGCGCACTGGTGGCCTGACCCGGATGGGCCCGCAGCACAGTCAGGTCGGCGGAGAACGTGCGATCCGTACCAAGCAGCGCCTCGATCGACATCGCCGCCGCAACCTCCGCGGTGCGAAGCAGACGTGCCGCGTCGGCACACGACAGCACGAGGTTGGCGAGCATCCCGTCCGTCCCGTTGATGAGCGCCAGCCCCTCTTTGGCTTTCAGCGTCAGTGGGGGGATCGAGGCTGCGGCAAGGGCATCGGCGGCATCGGCGACCGAACCGTCGCGCATCTCAGCCCTCCCCTCACCCATCAAGGTCATTCCGATGTGCGCCAGCGGAGCGAGGTCGCCGCTGCAGCCAAGGGAGCCGTGCTCGGGCACCACGGGAGTGATGCCCGCGTTGAGAACCGCGGCGATCTGCTTCGCGACTTCGACGCGCACGCCCGAATAGCCCATGGCCAGCGAACGCAATCGCAGCAGCATGGTCGCCCGGACCACTTCACGCTCGATCGCAGGCCCGATCCCCGCAGCATGCGAGCGGATGACAGCGGTCTGCAGGTCCGTCCGTCGCTCGGCAGGAATGAATACCGTCGCCAGCGCGCCGAACCCGGTTGACACGCCGTAGACCGGCTCGTCGGAACCGGCGAGCGCGTCGACGATCCCGCGGGACGCAGCGATCGCTTTCTGTGCTCGTTCTCCCAGCGAAACCGCGGCGTCGTGCCGGGCTACCGCGATGACCTGCTCGGGCGTCAGCCCTGGTCCGTCGACAACAACTCGCACCCGCCGGACGCTAGCCAGCAGGCCCCCGCCCCCCAGCGGGCGTACTCCGACCGGCCCAGCACGCCGAAGTACGCCCGCAACGGGTCAGTGTTCGAGGGTTAGGTGCCCTCGGTCCAGCTGGAGAGGTACTGCTCCTGCTCGGGCGTCAAGCGGTCGATCTCCACACCCATCGTCTCGAGCTTGAGGCGGGCGATCTCGCGGTCGATGTCCGGCGGGATCATGTGGACCTTCGCCTCGAGACTGTTGCCCTGCTTCACGACCCATTCGGCGCCGAGGGCCTGGTTGGCGAAGCTCATGTCCATCACCGACGCGGGGTGGCCTTCAGCGGCGGCGAGGTTCACCAGGCGGCCTTCCGCAACGACCATCACCCGGCGGTTATCGCCTCCTTCGCCGATGAGGAACTCTTCGACGAACGGACGCACCGCTTGCCTGCGCTCGCCGGGGGCGAGTGCGCCGAGCCCGGCGAGGTCGATCTCGATGTCGAAGTGGCCTGAGTTGGCGAGGATGGCGCCGTCGGCCATCGACCGGAAGTGCTCCGGCCGCAGAACGTCGCGGTTGCCGGTGACGGTGATGAAGATCTCGCCTTCACGCGCCGCGACCTCCATCGGCTCCACGCGGAAACCGTCCATGACAGCCTCCAGGGCGCGCAGCGGGTCGATCTCTGTGACGATGACCTGCGCTCCCATGCCGCGGGCCCGGCTCGCCACGCCCTTGCCGCAGTAGCCGTAGCCGGCGACGACGAGCCGCTTGCCCGCAAGAAGGATGTTCGTGGCTCGGATGATGCCGTCGAGCGTGGACTGGCCTGTGCCGTAACGGTTGTCGAACATGTGCTTCGTGTCCGCGTCATTGACCGCGACGATCGGGAACTTGAGGGCTCCGTCAGCTTCCATGGCGCGCAGGCGGATGACGCCGGTGGTGGTTTCCTCGGTACCGGCCAGGACTTCGCCCACCTGGTCGGGCCGCTCGCGGTGCAGACGGGAGACGAGGTCGCACCCGTCGTCCCTCGTCATCTGCGGGTGCTCATCGAGGACCGCGTCGATGTGCTGGTAGTAGGTGTCGTTGTCCTCACCCTTGATGGCGAAGGTTGCGATGCCTTCGTCCTTCACGAGGGTCGCGGCCACGTCGTCCTGGGTCGAGAGTGGGTTGGACGCGCAGGCGACGACGCGGGCGCCACCAGCCTTCAGCGTGCGCAGCAGGTTGGCGGTCTCGGTGGTGACGTGCAGGCAGGCGGCGATGGTGATCCCGTCGAGCGGACGCTCCTTCGTGAACCGTTCCCGGATCGAAGCAAGAACCGGCATGTTGCGGTCGGCCCAGGCAACGCGCTGGCGGCCGAGCGCGGCGAGTCCTGCGTCTTTGATGTCGAAATTCACGAAAAAGCTCCTCTTGGATGATTTGGTGAAGGGCTCCGGGCCCCCTCCGATGATTTGGAGAAGGGCTCCGGGCCCCCTCCGGTGATCAGCGGGCGCGTAGGTCCGCTTTGACGCTCTGCAGTGTAGGCGTCGGACCTGGGTCGATCCCCTCCTGGTCCGCCAGGTACAACGACACGAAGTCGCCGAACAGAACGAGGTCGAGCAGCTGCGCCAACTCGCCCTCGCCTTCCGCACGGACCTCATGGACGGCCGAAACAACCTCGGTGACCCACTGATCGGTCAACTCGAATCGGCGCATCACCTGCGGGTGCTCGGCGTCGTGACGGAGATTTATGAGGGTCAGGACCTGACGGGTGACATCGCCGTGCTGCCCCCACCCTTCGATCTCGTTGTGGCACAACTCGGGCTGGCTGTTCCAGAAGGCGGGGCACTTGGAGTTTTCGTTGAACTGAGTCTTCCAGCGCCGCGCCGCCGCTGAACCGATGCCGTTGTCGCCGTAGATGAGCGGCACGGTCCGGCCAATGGCGCGCGCCAGGTCGCGTGCAGGGTTGTCGTCGGCGGCCAGCTCGTTGCGCCGGCGCTGAAGCTGGTCGACCGCCAAGGCGATCCACTCCGACGCGCCCGGGAATAGCCCTATCTCCTCCAACACGACCAGCGGCGGAATGGCGACCGAGCCGAAGGCGACGCGTTGCGCGGGTGCCTTCGGCACCGGCACCACTGGTACGCCCCAGCCCCGGGCCAGCTTGTCGAGCTCACCTTCCCCGGTGATGGCGACGATCTGCGCCCCCTGCGTCGCCGCCTCCGACGCGGCCTCGATCGTCTCCTCGGTGTCGCCGCTGCAGGACACCGCGAACACGAGCGAGTTTTCGCTTACAAACGCCGGCAGGCCGTAGGACTTCACGACGGCAACCGGCACCGGCAGAATCGGGGTCACCACCGCCTGCAGCACATCGCCGGCGACTCCGCTTCCGCCCATTCCGATGACGACGACGTTCTCGATGCGCTCGCGATCCGGGAGCCCGGCGAGCCCGCGCGACGCTTCGGCGGCGTCGACCACCTGCTCCGGCAGCGACGCGGTCGCTTCGAAGAGGCCGAGGGAGTCGAGTCGAATCATTGGCTTTTCCGCATTCGGCTCGTCGCGGGGCGCCGGGGGACCCCCAGCCCCCACCGCGCGGCTGCGACCCAGTCCCCCATTCGCGTCAGCTCAGCGGCTCGGCGGGGTCCCAGGTGGGCCTGATGCCCTCCGCCGCCGCCTTGGCTTCCAACCGCTGATGCTCGTCGTCGCCCACCGCCTCGGCCTCGTCGATCAGCATCACCGGGATGTCGTCGCGGATCGGGTAGCGGCGCTTCAATCGGGGGTTGTAAAGGGCTGACTCGTCCTCGAAATACAGCAGCGGTCCCTTGTCCTCCGGGCAAGCGAGGATCTCGAGCAGCTTGGGGTCAAGTGCCATCGGCCTCATCCTCGCGTACCAGGCCGAGAACTTCCGCCAAATGCGTCTCACATTCAGCCTGGTCGGACGCTTCGAGATTCAGGCGGAGCAGCGGCTCGGTGTTCGAGGCGCGCAGGTTGAACCACCATGAGCCCGCGTCGACGGTCAGACCGTCGAGGCGATCTTGAGATCGGTTCGCGTACTGGGCCGCGACCCGCTCGATCGTTGCCTGAGGGTCGGAGACCCGGGTGTTGATCTCGCCGGACGCGCTGTAGCGCTCGTAAGGCTTGCGCAGCTCCGACAGTGGTCGACCGGTTTCGGCCATCAGGCCGAGCACGAGGACCGAAGTGATGAGCCCCGAGTCCGCCCGGTAGTTGTCCCGGAAGTAGTAGTGGGCCGAGTGCTCCCCGCCGAACACGGCGTTGGTTTCCGCCATGACCTGTTTGATGAACGAGTGCCCGACGCGGCTGCGGATCGGCTCGCCCCCACATTCGGCGATGACCTCGGGCACCGCTCTCGAGCAGATCAGGTTGTAGACGACGGCCGCTCCCGGCGCGTTGCGGAGGAGCAATTCGGCGAGCATGCAGGTGACGGTCGAACCGGACAGGACGCTGCCCGTTTCATCGACTACGACGGCGCGATCCGCGTCGCCGTCGAAACCGAGCCCCATGTCGGCACCCTGCTGCACGACGCGCTTTCGCAGATCGCTCAGGTTCTCGAGCACGGTGGGGTCGGCCGGATGATTGGGAAACGTGCCGTCCAACTCGGGATACATCAGCTCGAGGTCCGCAGGCAGCCCTTCGAAAGCCGCGGGCACAACGAGACCACCCATGCCGTTGGCCACGTCCGCGATCACGCTCAACCGGGTCGCGGATCCGAGCGCAGCCGAGTCGATGAACGACCGAATGTGCTCGGCATAGTCGCCGATCAGGTCTCGCTTGGTGATCTTGCCGGGCAGCGCCGCGGCCGCGCCTGCGTCGTCGGACTCGACCATCGCCCGGATGTCGCGCAGGCCGGACTCCTCGCCCACAGGCGCGGCACCCTCGCGGCAGAGCTTGATCCCCTGGTACTGGGCCGGGTTGTGGCTCGCCGTGAACATGGCGCCGGGCGCGTCCAGCTTGCCCGCCGCGAAGTAGAGGAGGTCCGTAGACGCCAACCCAAGGTCGACCACGTCTACTCCCTGACGATTGACGCCCTCGGCGAAGGCCGCCACCAGTTCCTCCCCGGATGGCCGCATGTCGCGTGCAACCAACACGCGGGACGCCCGGGTCAGGCGAGCGAACGCGCTGCCGATCTTGCGACAGACGTCGGCGTCTATGTGATCCGGATAAATACCCCGGATGTCGTATGCCTTGAAGATGAGATCGAGGTCCGCCACGGCGTGAGCCTAGGAGTTAGCGGCTCGTCCACCTTCGGCTGTGAGAGGGCAGGATCAGAGCTGTACGCCACCGAGCCCGTAGCCGCCTCGGCGCATGCGCCTCCTGATTCGCAGCAGGTCGAGCACGGCAGAGACCTGGCCGCGCAAGTGCACCGTCGTCTCATCGCGGTTGTCCAGCTGCACCGGAAGCTCCGCGACCTCGAAGCCGAGCGCCTCGGCGGCCAGGAAGAGTTCGACGTCGAAGGAGAAGCCGTCCTGTCGCACGCGATCGAAGATGGCTTCGGCCGCGGTCGCGTCGAAAGCCTTTAGCCCGCACTGTGTATCGCGCCAGACGCCCACAGCCAACCGGGTCGCCACGTTGAACAGACGACTGTTCAGCTTGCGAATTCCGAGCCGCCGTGTCGAGGCCGTCGATCCGGTTGACCAGCGACTGCCGACCACCATCGACGCCCCGGCTTCCACCCTCTCCATCAGCCGCGCCATCTGGCCGGGCGGGTAGGCGAGGTCCACGTCGGTGAAGGCGACGGTCCGACCGGTGGCGGCACCTATACCGGCTTTGACGGTCGCCCCCTTTCCGAGGTTCCGCGCGTTGACGACCACTCGGTCGGCGCCCGCGTCGCGCGCTTCTTCAACGGTGCCGTCGGTTGAGCCATCGTCGGCCACGACAATCTCCAGCTCGCCACTTTCCGCGAGGTGCCCGAGCTCGCGGCGGACACGGCGCACGCTTTCTCCCACCCAACCTTCGGCCTCGAAGGCGGGCAGGACGACCGAAAGGCGAGGCTTGCTCAACTTCGGTTCTGCGTACGCGCTCAGCGCGGCTCAGACGGCGAGGTCCGCGGCGCCACCCGGTAGGGAACCGCCCCGCGGCGCCGCAGCGTGAGCAGGCCGACGACACCGATTCCCGAGACAATCCACCCGAGTGCGTCGATCGGAGTTTGTCCGTAGGTGAGCGTGACTTCACTCTCGGTGGGCACGACGACCATGAGATTCGGCGTCACGCGGAATGGCCCCTCGGCTCCGGCGGCTTTCCAGTTCGGGAAGTACGACGCTCGGACGAGCACCGGCGACCCGGGCTTGTCGACGTGGAACGCGATGCGATCAGGAGCGATCTGCACGGCGCTCACCCGTGCGGGGCGCACCGCGGACCGCGGCGGGTCGTCGAGCGACTCGCGGGGGACGCGGGCCCACTCCTGCGGACCATCGGCGGCGATCGGAACGTCCCACCGCGATCGGTCCTGGTACCACTCCACTGCCGCGTCCTGCCATCCGCGACCGCCCTTGGCAAGGTCGGTTGCCACGATCGGCTCGTTATCGAGCCCGTCGACAAGAGCCGCGTTCTCGACCTCGTATATCTCCCATGTGCGCTCCTTGGGACCGTCGTCGTAATTGACGGTCCAGGGTCCGGACGACGCGATACGCGTCAGCTCGGGATGAGCGGAGGCCGCGGCGATCGCCTCCGGCGAGACCGCCATGTAGTACTTGACGCCCATCAGCTGGAGGTGCGCGACGCCGTTGTCCAGATCCAGTGACCGGTACGGCAGGTCGCGCTGCGCGCGGGAAGGCG
Source organism: Acidimicrobiales bacterium (assembly GCA_035526705.1). GTDB lineage: Bacteria > Actinomycetota > Acidimicrobiia > Acidimicrobiales > JAHWKP01 > JAHWKP01. Next base: position 31,357 of record DATLBX010000056.1, read on the forward strand.
TCTGGCTCAACTCCGACTGATTGAGGAAGTGGTACGGCACCGACGCCGCCGACTCGAAGAAGAGTCCCTCCATGGAACCGATGCAACCGTCAGTCCACATCGGCAACAGCATGAGCGCCATCGGCGTTCCCAGTCGGTCGAGTTGCGGCTCGTACTCCCACATCGCCCGGCCGCAGCCCCGGTCCTCGCCGACTTGTCTCATGGTCAGAACGAGGTCGTCGTATTCCGGGAAGGCGGGCTTGCGTTCGTATCCGGAGTAGTTCCAGGCGATCCAATCCGGCACGAAGCTGTGGTCCTCGGATTTCACCGGCCACCAGCTCGGCAACGCGCCGAGCGGCAGAGCCAAAAGAGCGACCGCGGCGATCAGCGATACCAGGGGCGCGCCGATTTCGGCTCGATCCGCGTGCGGCGCGGCCAGCAGTGGCCGGATCTGGCCGGCTTGTCCTGCACCGACGGTGCTCAGCCGCCGATACGCGCCCGCTTCTGCGAAGAGGTGCGACGCCTCCGCGATGGCGATACCGGCCAGGAGGTAGAGGCACAGGAACCAGAACGGGAGAATGCGGGCGTTCCACAGCCGCGTCTGCGGCGCGACGACGAACGCGGTCCCGCACATGGCGGACAGGACCAGGAGGAATGTCCCCGTCCGGCGTCGCCGGGCTACCGACAGCAGCGCCCCGATCAGAGCGAGCGCCGGCACCCATCGCACCTCCGAAGGAAAGAGGTCCTGACGATAAGTAGTGATCTTCTCCCAGCCCATGTCGTTCATGTAGGGCAGGCGCAGGACGAAGGGAACGGTCCAGAGCCCCGCGAGCGCGGCCCCGACGAGCCCTGTCGGAAGTAGCCAGCGCAGGCGCGCCCGGTCCGCTCGAAAAGCGAAGAGCAAGAGAGCCGCCACGGCCGCGAAGACCGCGGGGATGACGTGGGAAAGGATGGTCGCAGCCAGCAGCATCGCCGCCGTGGCTCGGTGCGTGCCGGCGTCGAGGCCCTTGGCGACAACGCCGAGGAAGAGCAGGGCGAATGCCAGGGCGATCGAGAACGAGTACTCCCCAGCGAGGGTCGAAGCGACGTTGCCACCGTAAATGGTGAAGGTGCGGTCGAAGAGGAAGGGCAACGTGGCGACGGCCAGACACGCCGGTCCCGGGAACCGCATTCCGGCGAGCCGGCCGAACGCCCATGCGGCGATCGGCATGGCAAGCAAGCCGGAGACGCTGACCAGCTTGAAGGCGATGCCGTAAGGCAGGAGCACATCGGCCGCCACGATCAGGAGCGCGGGTAACGGGAAATAGAACGTGAGCGCCGGGAATCCCGCGTACCAGTCCGGGGTCCAGCCCGTGACGCGGCCCTTGGTCAGAAGGTGATCGCGTAAGAAGTCGGGCAGCCATACGTGCGCGCCCATGTCGCCGCCCGCCGGCGTGGTCGAGGCGAACAACAGGTCGGGGCGGAGCTGCCAGAAGACGAAGGCCACGCATCCCGTCACCGCGATGAGGGTTGCCAGCGCCGAAGGAGAGGCCTCGCGCAGCCGCGATACCGCCGCGGGGAGCGGCGCAGTACGCCCTTCCCTGGCTGGCGCGGTGACCGGGGCCGTCATGTTCCTATCGTGACCCGCCGAGGCCGGTTAGCTCGGTCAACTCGACGGAAAGAGCAGGACCGCCATGGTGATCGCGTTGAAAGTGGCGTGGGTGACGATGGCCGGCCCCAACCGCTTCCTCCCCAGAACCAAGAGCGCGAGAACGACGCCGAGGACGACGAAGGCGGGCATGGCCAGAAGCTGACCGAAGTGAACGAAGGCGAACGCGACCGCGCTCACCAGCACCGCGATGGCCGTGCCCAGCCGTTTGAGCGCTCCCATCAGCACGCCACGGAAGAAGATTTCCTCGACCAGGGGAGCCCCGATCACGACCAGGGCGGACAGCGCCAGCAGCCCCGCCCTGTCGGGGGCCTGCTCCGCGAGCTCGCGGGCGGGCGCGCTCAACTCCGAGTTGATCTCGGAAAAAGGCAGGTACATGACCGCCACGATGGACTGCACACCTATCCCACCCAGCAGGCCCAGCCAGAGATCGCCCCACGTGATCGACAGGCCAAAGTCCCGTCGGATCGACCCGGTGCCGCGCTTTCTCGATGCGCGAATGGCCGACCACAGCAGCCCGATCCACAGCCCGACGAGGCTGGCCGCCGTAACGGCCAACTCGGAGCCCTCACCGACAATCGTGTAGACGACGGCACCCAGGAAGGTGGAGGCGAGGATGCCCACCAGAAAGCCGATCGCCGCATCCATCAGCGTGGCCGGCGAGGGCGCCCCTACCGGCTCCTCGGGGCCTTCGACCGGCGGAGCAACGTCCCCCTCGAGTGGCTCCACGGCCCGAGATACTTGCCCAGGGTCCACCACCTCTGTGACACCCGTCGTTACCTTGACGTCATGTCGCGACCCAGGCTGTGCGCGCGTCCCGGATGCGGTCGCCCGGCGGCGTGCACGCTCACCTACGACTACGCGGGACGCACCGCTTGGCTGCGCCCGCTTGCTCCCGAGCGCGGTGGCCCCGCGAGTGACCTGTGTTCGGTCCATGCCGACCGCTTGCGCGCGCCGCGCGGCTGGGCGCTCGACGACCGCCGCGGTCCCGTCGTCGCGCTTCGGCCTTCCATCTCCGCCTAACCCTTCCGCGGGGGACCGCAGCCCTTCGCCGTTTCCAGGCGGGGGCCCGCAGCCCTTCGCCTTACGATGGCGAGGATGGCCCAGTCTCCGGATCCCGCCCGCCGGCCCACGCCCGGGCAGCGGCCGACGAGCGGCGGACGTCCTCCCGGTAAGTCCGGGCCGCTCCCGCCTGACCAGCCTTGGCGCTGGGCGCTCGTGGCCCTCGGGGTACTCGTAGTCGCCGCGCTGATCTTCCCGAGCCTCTTCGGCGCCGCCGAACGCGAGGACCTCAACTACAGCGACCTCATCAAGCAGGCTGGAACTGAGCCGACGAAGGTCAAGACCGCGGAGGTCTCCAACACCACCGGCAAGATCACCGGGGAGTTGGTTGACGGTACGGAGTACGAGGTCGACGGGCCTGTTCCGGTGCTCGAGGACGACATCAAGCTCCTGCGCGACAAGGGGGTGGAGACCACCTTCGTCACGCCTCAGCCGGGGGTCCTCGCCGCGATCGTGCCGTACCTGATCATGTTCGGTTTGCTCGGCCTGTTCTGGATGTACATCTCGCGCCGGGCGCAGGGCCAGATGTCGGGACTCATGTCCATCGGGCGCTCGCGGGCCAAGGTGTACACGACCGAACGCCCGAAGACGACTTTCGACGACGTGGCGGGATATACCGGCGTCAAGCAGGAGATCCGCGAGGTTGTCGACTTCTTGAAATCGCCCGGGGCGTTCAAGGAGATCGGCGCGCGCATCCCAAAGGGAGTTCTCCTGGTCGGGCCGCCCGGTACAGGAAAGACGCTGCTGGCCAGAGCCGTCGCCGGTGAAGCGGGCGTGCCGTTCATGTCCGTCACCGGTTCGGACTTCATGGAAATGTTCGTCGGCGTCGGCGCCAGCCGCGTGCGCGATCTGTTCCAGACGGCCCGGAAGCAGGCGCCCGCGATCATCTTCGTGGACGAGATCGACTCGATCGGTCGCAAGCGGGGCGCGGGGCTCGGCGGCGGCCACGACGAGCGCGAGCAAACGCTGAACCAGATGCTGTCGGAGATGGACGGCTTTGAGACCACCGAGGGCATCGTCATGATGGCGGCGACGAACCGCCCGGACATCCTCGACCCTGCGCTACTTCGTCCCGGCCGCTTCGACCGTCAAATCGTCGTACCGCTTCCCGATCTCGACGAGCGGTTGCCGATCCTGAAGGTCCACTGCAAGGACAAGAAGATGGGCGCCGACGTCAACCTCAACACCGTCGCCCGCGGCACCCCCGGCATGAGCGGGGCGGACTTGGCCAATTTGGTGAACGAGGCCGCCTTGCACGCGGTCCGCCGCGGCGCCGACCACGTCTCGATGCAGGACTTCGAGGCGGCGCGCGACCGCGTGATCATGGGTCAGCGCCGGGACTCCATGGCGCTGTCCGACGACGAGAAGGAGGTCATCGCCTACCACGAGGGTGGCCATGCGGTTCTCGGGTACGTGCTGCCCGCGGCCGACCCCGTCCACAAGGTGACGATCCTCCCGACGGGCATGGCCCTCGGCGTCACCCAGCAGCTTCCGATGGAGGAGCGCCACATCTACCGCCGCGAGTACATCGAGGACACCCTGGCCGTGCGACTGGGCGGAAGGGTCGCTGAGTCGCTCGTGTTCAACATGCTGTCGACCGGCGCCAACAACGACCTCGTCGGTTGCACCGAGATGGCCCGCAAGATGGTGCGGGAGTGGGGAATGAGCGATCGCATCGGGCCGATGGCGTGGGGCTCCCAAGGTGCGGTGTTCCTCGGCGAGGACCTGATGCACACCCGCGATTACTCGGACGAGACCTCCCGTGTGATCGACGAGGAGGTTGAGCGAATCCTGCGCGAGCAGGAAGTCCGCGCCACGGAGATGCTGAAGAAGCACCGCAAGGGACTCGACGCCGTGGCGGCAGCGCTCTTGGAGAACGAGACGATCGACGGTCTCGAGGTGTCGCGCCTGGTCGACCAGGCGCATGGGGAGCCGGTTCATCCTGCAGGGCACGAGAAGACCGGCGGTATCCCGAGCTTCGGCCCGGACAACGAAAAGCACGGCGGCCCCGAGCTCCCGCCCGGCGAGACGCAGGCCATCCCACCGACCACTGGAAACGGCGGCGATCCCGACGAGACGGTGCCGATGCGAACCCAGTAGATCGGACTGGGCGGCATCACCCGGTTGCTGACTGGGTGAACCCACCCAGTCAGGTGGAGGACCAGTAGCTACGAAACCCGCGGCACCCGCGACATCAGGACCGAGTGGACCTCTCTGGCGATCGCGAGGGGACTCGCCTCGATCTGGATGCCGGCGTACCGGAGCAGCAGCCAGCCCACCTTGAGAATTTCGTTTTGCCGTGCGAGATCGACCGCGTGCGCGAGGCGACCCGAATGGGGATCGAACCCGTCCACCTCCAACCCGAGACGCGCCTCGGGCCAGGCTTTGTCGATAACCGCAACTCCGCCCCCGGCGAGCTTGAGCTCGAACTGCCTCACGGGAGGCGGAACCCCGACCTCCCGAAGTGCTCTCCCCAGGTCCACCTCCGATCCGCTGCCTGCGGCCCGACCGGGCTGCCGGGACTGGAGGATCCTTTGCAGAGTCGACCGCCCGGGGACCCGGGGGTCGGTTGTCGCGACATACGCGCTGAGTGTCTCCTGAGAAGAGATCCTGCGGCGGAGGGCCGACTCCAGCGCCTTCTCAACCGTTCGCTCGCCGCAGTACCGACCTAGATCCACCAGGGTTCGAGGGATCGCGGTCACAGGAATGCCGCGGAGAGCGGTCACATCGGCGTCCGAGAGGCTTCGCGCCCGATGGCAAATGACTTCTTGACGCCGGGCTTCGCGCGTATGCGGGATCGTCACCTCGACCGGCGCGGCCTCGAGACCATCGAGCCGCCAGAGAACAGCCGCGGCCCGGTGGGAGACGACGGCCCCAGGGCCTGCGGCCAACGTCGCGGCGCGCAGACGCTGGTCCCAGTCCAGCCGAGCCGCGCCCAACTTGTAGACGCCGGCGTGAACCCGCTGCCAGTTCCCACTCGAGAGCCGGCCCTCGACTTCGGCCTCAGTCATGCCCAGTTCAAGGACCTGCCGTCGACCGATCAGGCCGTCCTGCCGCCGCGCCAACAACTGCACCTCTCGCTCCGGTTTCATGACGCTTCATCCAACCAGTGCCCTGTGACAATTCCCCGACCCAGCCTCCGTCCGACCGGGCGGGATCGCCCGGTTAAGGGCTGGGTGAAGCCGCCCAGTCCGGCGGCTCATCAGTCGTTGGACCCGTGCCGCGCCTAGCGGTAGGCGCGGGCTTGCATGTTGTAGAGCTCGGCGTAGACACCGTCGGGCTTGGACACGAGCTCCTCGTGGCTGCCGGTCTCGATGATGTGACCGTCGCCGACGACGATGATCACGTCGGCCATGCGCACAGTGGAGAAACGGTGACTCACCAGCACGGTGATCGTGCCCTGCGACTCGGCGAGCGCGTTCGACGTTTCCGCGTAGCGCTCGAACAGGCGGTGTTCCGTCTCGGCATCGAGCGCCGCGGTGGGCTCATCCATGATCAGCAGAAGGGGGTCGTCGCGCATCATCGCCCGGCCGAGGGCGATCTTCTGCCACTCCCCTCCTGAGAGCTCCACGCCGCCCGCCCACTCGGCGCCCAGCTGAGTGTCCAACCCTTCCGGGAGGGCGCGCAGCACGTCGACCGAACCAGCGCGCTCCAGCGCGGCGACGGCGGCCGCATCGTCACCGAAGCGCGCCATCTCCCCCACCGTGATCGCGTCCCGCGCCTTTAGCTCGAGGCGGGCGTGGTCCTGGAAAGCAGCGCCGACACGGTTACGCCAGGAGGTCACGTCGATGGTCGACAGGTCCACGCCGTCGATCGTCACCCGGCCTTCTGTCGGCTCATAGAAGCGACAGAGAAGTTTGACCAGGGTCGTCTTCCCCGCTCCGTTCTCCCCCACCAAAGCCACCGTCGACCCCGCAGGGAGGAACAAGTCCGCGTCGCGGAGCGCCCAACCGTCCGCCCCCTTGATGCCCGGGTAGCGGAACGACACGTTCTCCACTCGGATTCCGTCGGCGATGCGATCCGGCGCGGCGACCCCGTCGCCGCGGGGCTGACGCTTCTCGTAGTCCAGGAACCAGAGCCATCGGCGCACTGCGGAGAAGGTCCAGGTGACCCAGTTGACGTTGCCCGTGAGGCCGACGAGAGACTGCATCGCCTGACCAGCGAGCACTACCGCGAGCACCAAGTCCGGAACTCCCATGTCGCCCGAGCGAACCCGCTCGGCCACGAAGGCGATCGCGGCCACGTAACCGAGCGCGAAAACCACACGTCCGGAGGTCTGCATGAGCGCGCCCTTCACGCGGTGGTCCCGCTCCCACGCCTCCATCCCTTCGGACACCTCCCGCTGCCGGCGGATGACTTCCGGGCCCAAGCCGAACACGCGCAGTTCCTTGGCGGGAGCCACCTTCGTGCCCAACTCGAGCCAGTCGTATACGCGCCGCCAGTCGCCCGCGTGCTCGTCCAGCACTCTCCATCGCAGGCGCTCGGCTCGATGTCCGGCGAACAACCCGGGGATGGCGAGCAAGGGCAGGAGCAGCATTGCCGGGTGCAGCCGCGCCAGCAGGATGATGCTGACCGCGACGCCGAACAGCAGCACCGCCATGTTCAAGAGCGCGGTCACCGACATCGAAAGGAGCCAGTGCTCCTGCTCGATCCGCTGGATCTTGTCGAGATTTTCCGGGCGCTCGAGATGGTCGAGCCCTGGGAGTCCGGCCATCTTCGAGAGGATGTCGCGGTCGACGAGGTGGGCCGTGCGTTCCTCGAGGATCTGCGTGACCTTCCATCCGATCTCGTCGAGCACCACCGTCGCGGCGATAGCCGCAGCCATCACCATCGCGGATATCAGCGCCTGGGAAGCGGGAGCGCCGGGGCGCGCCGCGTCGACGAGCGAGGCGAGTGCCAACGCGAAGATCGGAGGCGACGCCGCGCCGGCGAGTCGCAGGACCAAACTCAACGTGGCGCGCGCTGGGTCCGCCTTGAAGGAGATGGTCGCCACCGCGACGATCGGACGAAGCCGGTCGCCCCACGTCATTTCCCGCCAACCGCCGGGCTTGATGTCGAACTCACCCATTCGAAGCTCCGATTTCTTCGGCGGCCGGGCACCCCAACCCAGCCACTGCTGAGCTGGGGGCACCACCCACGCCGGCCTGGTCGTATCGATCGGCTTGGAGCCGGAACGAAGACGCATACATGCCGTCGACATCCAGCAGCTCGTCGTGCGTCCCTTCCTCGACCACTCGGCCCTTGTCGAGGACAACGATGCGGTCGGCGCGGCGGACGGTCGAGAACCGATGGGAGATCAGCACGGTCGTCGTGCCCTTCGTCACTTCGAGGAAGCGGTCGAACAGGTCCACCTCGGAACGCACGTCCAGGTTCGCCGTGGGCTCGTCGAGCACGAGGATTCCCGCGCCGCCGCCCACCGCGAACAGCGCCCGCGACAGGCCGATGCGCTGCCACTCGCCGCCGGACAAATCGATTCCGCCGTCGTAGCGCCGGGTGAGGATCGTGTCCCAGCCGTTTCTGAGACCGCTGACCAGCGCCGATGCTCCGGCGCGCTCGGCGGCGGCTTCCAGGCGGCCCCGGTCGTTCACGTGCTCGACTGCGCCATAGCCGACGTTCTCCGCCGCGCTGAGGTAGTACTTGGTGAAGTCCTGGAAAATGGCGGCAACGCGGCGCTGCCACGCCATGGCATCGAGGTCCGTCAGCGGAATCCCGTCGACGGTGATTCGTCCGGAAGTGGGTTCATACAGCCGCGCCAGAAGCTTGACCAGCGTCGTCTTCCCTGCCCCGTTGGCGCCGACGATGGCCAGGCTCTTACCAGCCGGGATTACGAGATCGAGGTCCTGATACAGGGGTTCGTCAGGTCGAGAGGCGTAGTTGAAGGCCACCTTCTCGAAGCGGACTGCGTCCCGGGGCATGGCCTCGGGCGACTGCGTGCCCGAAGACGCGAAGCGCGGCTGCGCCACGAGCTCCTCCGCCTTCTCGATGTGGGGCAGCACAGCCGCGCCGCTGGCCAGGCCCATTGTGTATTCGTCGGGGACACCGAGCCGGGCCATGCCAAGGACCGAGGGCGCGATGACGACGAGGTGCTCGGCCTTCAGCTCCCCCGTCCGCGCCGCCTGAACGATCACGTAGAAGACGGCGACATGAGCGAGCAGGACGGCAACGAGGATTCCGATCTGCTTGTAGCGGACCGCACGGCGCCGGCGCCAGACGTCGCGCATTACGTCGTACCAGCCGGCACTGAACTGCTCGATGAGCCAGTGCCCGAACCCGAAGATCCGAATCTCCTTGGCGGCGGTCGCTTCGAACACCAGGTGGCGCAGGTGCTCCGGCCTCCGCATGCGCTCGAACGTGTCGCCCCAGGCATCCGACTGGGTCTGGCGCAGGACGTGGCCGAACCACCACCACAGAGCCACAAGCGCGAGCGCCAGCCACCAGCGGAAGCTCCAGAGCAGCGCGGCGGAGGCGAGGCCGACGACGCGAGTGGACGTGTAGCCGAACACCGCGGTGGTGAACGCGCCGGTATCCGGCCAGTCGGTGCGCGCTGCCGGGCGTAGGGAGTCCAGCACCTCGGGGTTTTCGAGATGCGCCAGGCTGGCGATGCCCTGGGCGGTGGCGATGACCCGCTCGCGGCGGCGTCCACTGACTCGGTGCTGAAAGCTCTCCACCAGCGCCCCGCGCAAGCTCGGTAGAGCCTCGCTGATCACGAGCACAACTCCCATGGCAACGAGCGGACCGATGACTCCCTGAGCACCCGCCCGAGCGCGCGCCACCAGCCACCCCGACACGAGCGCGAAGGAGGCGGGAAGTAGGCCCTCGGCGATCGACATGGCGAGGAGCGAGTTCGCCATCAGGGGACCAGAACCCCAGATGAGGTTCAAGCCCAAGAAGGTCGAGCGTCGCGGCTTCAGCCACGGAATCCTTTCTGGTGCTCGATCTTCCATGGCCTCGAACCTACGGGCCACCACCGGGACCTGTCGGGGAATTTCGCGGGGTGGACCAGCGATGCGAGGTCGGCGGATGACAAAGTACCGAGATGAGCCTCGGAAAAAGACTGCGCGAAATGCCTCTGCCGGCGGGCAATGAGTTCAATGCGCCGATTGGCCGCGTGATCGCCGGCGTATTCGGACTAGTGGCCGGGCTCGCGTTACTGATCCTCTTCGTCGGAGGTTGGAAGTCGGTCCCCATCGACAAAGTGGGCTTGCACATCAGCGGTGGTCCGATCGAGGGCCAGAAATTTCGCGGCGTGGTCGAGCCAGGCAGCGGAGCACGCTTCTTCGGTCTGCTCGACGACGTCGTGCAGCTGCCTGTGAACCAACGCAACTACATCGTGTCAAAGCATGATGCCGAAGGAGACCGCGCGGGAGTTGACTTCATTCGCGTCCCCGCCAAGGGCGGTATCGCTATGGACTTCGAGGTGTCCGTGTACTTCAAGCTGAACACCTCCGACAAGGTGCTGCCGGTCTTCTATCGGGAGATCTGCACCAAGTACAACTGCACCGAGCAGGCGGGCTGGGACGCCCTGCTCAACGACAACTTCCGCAAGATGTTGGAGACTTCGATGCGAGCCCGCGTGTTCGAGTTCACTGTCGACGAGCTCTACGCGAACGCGATCGGCGAGAAGTCGGGCCATGACGACGCCATCAAGATCATCCAAAACGAGATCGCAGCCGCGCTCAAGGACAACGTCAACAGCGTGCTCGGTGGAGAGTACTTCTGCGGACCCCAATTCAACCGGGACAAGCCCGACGAGTGCCCCGACTTCCAGTTCATCATCAACTCCGCCGAGCCGACCTCAGAGGCAATTCGGCAGTCATTCGACGATCAGCGCGTCGCCCTCAACTCAGTGCAGACCGCCCAGAACAAGGCCCTCGCCAAGAAGGCCGAGGCCGAGGGCACCCTCGCGGCGCAGCAGGCCTCTCAGGCCGCACTGACGCCGCAGTACCTGCGCCTGCGCGAGATCGAGGCCATGGAGAAGTGCGCGGCGAGTGCCAACTGCACACTGGTCGTCACCAACGGGGGTACGAACGTGAATGTGCAGTCAGGCCAACGGTCCGGCTGATCGGAGCCCGCCGAAATCGCTGCGGGCTTTAGCCCTTATCAGCGTTGCGGGCCCGTAGGGCCCGCTCCAAACGGTCCTTGTTCTCGACCAGAACACGCCGCGCCGACGCGTCGATGTCTGCACGCCCGAGCAGCTTGTCGGCCATGTCGACCGTCACGTCATCGATGACGGTCGAGGGAAACAGCATGGCTGTGAGGCCCGTGGCCACGTCGTGCTCACGGTTGGCCCACACCTTGTCGAAGGCTTCAGGGAAACGCTCCACGAAGGGTACGAGCACATCTTCCTGGCCGAATTGATGGAAGCCGCCACCGAGAACGGCGCGCACCGTGATGACCGGAGCCTCGGTGTTGTCCACCGCGAGGTTCCAGGCCTCCTCCTTCGCTTCCACTGATGGCCTCGAGGCGCGTGCCGCCAGCGCCCGACGCGCGCCGATGTCGGTTGCGTCGCGCTTCTTCTCCGCGTCGATCAGCGTGACCGCGTCGTCGGCTCCCGAACGCGCCACGGCATTGACGATCGACCAACGCAAGTCGACATCGACATCGAGACCCTGGGGGACATCCTTCCCCTCGAGCCAGCCGCGCGCGACCTGAAGATCCGGAGCCTCCTCGATCGACCCGACCCACAGCGCGGCCCAACGGTTCTGGGCATCACTGCCCGGCTCGGTCCTGCCGAGCAAATCGAATGCGGTTCGCGCCAGTTCGGTGCGATAGCCCGGGACCTTGGCCGGATCGCCATACGACTCGACCGCGCCGGACGCCTGGAATGCGATCTGCAGCGCGAGGCGCAGGTCCGACTCTGCCGCGACATGGTTGGACACGAGCTTCACGAACTGGCCGGTGGACAGTTCGGCGTCGCGCACCATGTCCCACGCAGCGCCCCAGCAGATGCTGCGCGTCAGCTGATCCTCGATCCCTGACATGTGGTGCACCAACGACTCCATGGAGCGCGGGTCGAGACGAACCTTCGCGTAGGCCAGGTCGCCGTCGTTGACCACGACCAGCTCGGCCACCTTCTCGCCTACAAGCGCATCGACTGCGGTCTCCGAGCCCACGATGTCGAGCTCGACCCGCTTGTCGAGCCGCATGAACCCCCCGGACCTGGGATTCGGCCCTTCGCCCGTCAGGCGGTAGAGGCCCACGGCCGCCCGGTGCGAGCGGAGCGTCGGGTAGTCGGCAGCGGCCGACTGACGCACGACCACGGACTTGTACCGTTCCTCCTCTCCATCGCCTTCCGTCTGAAGTTCCAGTCGGAACGTGTTGACGCCCGAGGTCTCCAGCCACTCCTTCGACCACCCGTCGAGGCTGCGCCCCGAAGGCCCTTCGAGGGCCTCGAGAAAGTCCGCCAACGTGGCGTTCGCGAACTCGTGCCGGCGGAAGTAGCCACGGAGGGCTTCATCGAAGGCGTCTCGGCCGACCCACGCCGCGAGCTGCCGCAGGACAGATGCTCCCTTGTTGTAAGTGATGCCGTCGAAGTGCAATTTGAGGGCGTCGGTATCGACGATGTCCGCCGAAATCGGGTGGGTGCTGGGCAGCTGGTCCTGCGCGTAGGCGCCGGCCTTTGTCCCGCTGGCGAATCGGGCCCACCCGTCGGTGAAGCGCGTGCCCTCCGCGAGTGACAGGTTGCCCATATAGGTGGCGAAGCTCTCGTTGAGCCAGAGGTCGTCCCACCAGCGCATGGTCACGAGGTCGCCGAACCACATGTGGGCCATCTCGTGGAGGATCGTCCCGGCGCGACCCTCGCGAGCGAGTTCAGTGATCTTGCCGCGGAAGACGTAGCTCTCGGTGAAGGTCACGCAGCCCGGGTTTTCCATCGCGCCGGCGAAGAACTCCGGAACGAAGAGCTGGTCGTACTTGCCGAACGGGTACGGATAGTCGAACGACTTGGTGAAGAAGTCGAATCCCTGACGCGTGATCAAGAAGATGTCGTCGGCGTCCAGGTGCTCGGCCAGCGACTGGCGGCAATAGATCCCGAGCTCGATCGTCTGGTCCGTGCCGGCAACCTGGTGCGACTCGTGGACGGAGTGGTACGGGCCGGCGACAAGGGCCGTGAGATAGGTGGAGATTCGCGGCGTTGCAGGGAACTGCCAGGTCTTCGCGTCGCCGCTGGCCGCGGGCGGGCCCACGGGCGCGCTGTTGCTGATGACCTCCCAATCTCCCGGCGCAGTAACGGTCAGCTTGAATGGCGCCTTTAGATCCGGCTGGTCGAAACAGGCGAACATGCGGTGCGCGTCGAACGGTTCGAACTGGGAGTGCAGGTAGACCCGCTCGTCGGCGGGGTCCACAAAGCGGTGCAAGCCCTTCGAGGTGTGCTCATACGCACACCGAGCCACCACGCGTACCTCATGGCGGCCAACCGGCTCCAGCCCGCCCAGGCGCACTCGGCTCCCGGCTACGACATCGTCGACTGGCACCTCCTTGCCATCGATCGATACAGCTGTGACCTCATTGGCGATCAGGTCGAGGAAGAGCTCCGTGCCATCCGCGCCGTCGCCGCCGGCGAAAGTGATGGTCGTATCGCTTAGGAAGGTGTGCTCGTCGCCGGTGAGATCCAGGGTGACGTCGTAGGAGACGTCGCTCACCAGCTCGGCCCGCCGAACCGCTTCGGCGCGTAGAAGGTTGTCGTCAGCTCGCTCGGTCATCAGGACAAGCTATTCGGTCGAGGTGCCGCGGTTCCCAGCGGCGCGGGGCGGCCGGAGCGGTCAGGATTGGCGGGTGCCCCAGCCGAACGTGTGGCCGCTGACTTGACCAGCCCCCTCGCGACCCTTCTCGGCGACGACCAGGTGGTCCCCGTCGCCGACGGCACATCCCGTCGCTACCTCAGCTTCGACGCCGGAGCGTCTACCGCTTCCCTCCCCCAGGTCGCCCTCGCCGTGACGGACTTCTTGCCGCGATACTCCAGCGTCCATCGGGGCGCTGGGTGGAAGTCGCAGGCCGCGACCGCGGCCTACGAGGAAGCGCGTGCGGCGGCTCTGGCCTTCGCCGGCGACCGTACCGACGAGGACGTGGCCATCTTCTGCCGTAACACAACGGACGCCATCAACCACCTCTCCTATCGGCTGCAGCTCGACCGAAGCGATGTCGTCGCGACGACCGTTGTGGAGCACCACGCCAATCTCCTCCCGTGGTCTCGCGTCGCGCAGACCCGCCACGTGGACGTGGGCCGCGAGGGAACCTTCGCCGTCGATGATGTGATCTCGGTGCTGGAGCAACAGCCCCGACCCAAGGTGCTCGCCGTCACCGCGGCCTCGAACGTCACCGGGTGGATACCCCCGATCGGCGAGATCATTCAGGCGGCGCACGATCGCGGGGTCGAGGTCGCGCTCGACGCGGCGCAGCTCGCTCCACACCGTCCGATCCCTCCGGAGGCGGATTACGTCGCGTGGAGCGGACACAAGATGTACGCACCGTTCGGAGTGGGGGTACTGGCCGGGAAGCGCTCGACCTTCACGACGGGAGACCCGTTCCTGCATGGCGGCGGGGCCGTAGCCATGGTCGCGTTGGACGAAGTGGCATGGGCCGAGCCACCGGAACGGGAGGAGGCCGGCTCGCCCAACGTGGTTGGTGCGGTCGCACTGCACGCCGCGATCGACACGCTGTCCACAATCGGCTGGGACGCCATCACCGGACACGAGGCGCAGCTGGGCACCAAGCTGCGGTCGGGCCTTGCTGGCATCCCCGGCGTGCAGCTCCTCGGCCCTCCGCTGGACATCCCGACGCTGGCAGTGGCGGCGTTCAATGTCTCGGGCCAGCACCACGCGCTGGTGGCGGCGCGGCTCGCCACGGAATTCGGGATCGGGGTTCGCCACGGGTGCTTCTGCGCCCACCCCTACCTTGGGCGTCTGCTGGGACTCGACGAGTCACAGTGGGCGCGGTTCCGCGCCGAGGTTCTGGAGGGCGACCGTTCCCGCGTTCCTGGTGCGGTCCGCGCCAGCTGCGGTATCTCCACGAGTCTCGAAGACGTCGACAACCTGCTCGCGGCCGTCCGCACCATCTCCGAGGACGGCCCCGGGCCGGTCGAGTACACACAAGACCGTTGCACCGGCGACTTTCTCCCGAACGACCCCGCGCTTCGCCCCGGCCCCGCGACGAGCGACGGGCCCATTCGACCCTGCAACGCCTGAGGAGGCACAGACAGTGACTGCCAAGAACGTCTTCATCTCCATCGACATGGAAGGAATCGCCGGCGTATCGCACCGCCAGCAGGTGGCCCGGGGCAGCGACGACTATCCCGCGTGCCGCACGCTGATGGCCAACGAGGCGAACGCCGCGATCGAAGGTGCGTTTGCGGCAGGGGCGGAGCGCGTCTTGGTCAACGACAGTCATGGCGACATGCGTAACTTGCGGCCGCACGAGATCGACGAACGTGCCGAGCTGCTGATCGGGGGGCCGAAGGTGCCGCAGGGCATGACCCAGGGCCTCGACGGCGGCTTCGACATTGCTCTGTTCCTCGGCTACCACGCGTCGGCAGGCACGGAGGCGGCGATCATGGACCACACGTACTCGGGCGCCGCCGTCTACGAGTTGCGCGTGAACGGCGAGTCCTTCGGAGAGGGCGACCTCAACGCCGCCCTGGCGGGTGCCTACGGAGTGCCGGTGGGCCTTGTCGCAGGCGACGACAAGTTCTGCGCACAGATGACCAAGCGCCTACCCGGCGTCCGCGCCATCCAGGTCAAAGAAGCACTGGGACGTTGGGACTCGATCTCACTGCACCCCAACCGCGCCTGCGAGCTGATCCGTGAGGGCACGGCAGAAGTCGTGGCCGACTGCGCCGCCGAACCCTTCCGCCCCGAGCCGCCATACGTGGTGGAGGTCGACCTGATAAACGCCGGGATGGCTGACGTGTGCGAGTTGGACGGCAACACCACCCGCACCGGTCCGCGCACACTCCGCTTCGAGACCGACGACATCCGCGAAGTCGTCCGTCAGAAGACCCTCTGGACTGTCCTCGCGGCGGTCGTTCTGCGATAGAGAACCGCAGCCACCAGAAGCGCGGCGCCGGCCATAGCCGCCGGCGAGCCTCCGGTCGGAGGGAGCTCGTCGCCTCGCGGTGCCACGGCCGCGGGAGGCGTCGGGGCCGATGAGGCGAACGGCCACACACCGTTGGTCACCCGCACCGCGATGAAGCCCGAGTTGCCGTCGGCGTACCAAAGCTCGCTTCTCTCGGGAACGAACGCGATGGTCGACATGGCGTAGGTGGTCGGTACGTCGTCGTTCGGGTATGTGGTCTCCCGAGGTTCATTGTGGTAGGCGATCTCCTTCGGGTTGTACGGATCGCGGATGTCGAACAGCCGCAACCCGGACTCGATGAAGGTGCAGGCGACTACGCCGGGTTCCTTACGCTGCGGGACGCTGCAGTAGTGGCCGGCGTAGCCCTGGAAGCCGCGATAGTCGGCAAAGTTCTCGTCGCCGGAGATGGCGGCGCGGTTCGCCCGGGTGTGAACGTCGAGCCGGAGGTCAGAAATCACCCGCGGCTTCGCCTCGTCGCCGATGTCGATGATCCGGGCCGCGCCGACCAGGTCCTCGAGCCCGTCGTCGTCGGAGTCCTTCCCGAACTCATCGACCTCGACGACGTACGGCTTCCCTCCGATCGTCACCGGTATTCCGACCTGGGGCGTGGTCATCGGATACCAGTCCAGCCTGCTGACCACCGGCACCGTCGGATTGACGACGCGTTCCTGGATCTGAGTCGTGTCGAGAATGACCAGTCCGCTTCGCGTGGCCAGATAGGCGCGCGTTCCGTCGTCGCTGATCGACATGCCGTGCGCCACGTAGCGCTCAGTCCATAACGGCACCGGAGCCAGGGGGTTCGATACGTCGATGGCCGTCAGCTCGCCCCCATCGAGCGCCGAGGCGTAATAGGTCAGGCCGTCTGGGGCGAAGTTCCCCTCGTGACCCAGAATTCCCACGGGCAGGCTGGAAAGCAACGTCGGATTTCGGCAGTCCTGCGACACGTCGTAGATGTCGAGCATTCCCGGGGCCGACGCGACCGTGCCGAGCACCGCGGCGAGAAGCCCCCGCTTCTGGTTGATCGACACCGACTCATGGGGTGACTGCATGGCCGGGGTGAGCAGCGTGGCGGTCAGCGCCGGCTTGGTGGGGTCGGTCATGTCGAGCACGTCGGTGCCCGTGGGGGTTCCGCTGGGGAACAGCGCGTTCGTGGGAAAGAGGATGGTCGTGTCGTAGTAGGCGCATTCGCGCCCGGACTCGTCGACATACCGCTCGACGCGGAATCCGCCCTTCACTCCCGCGCGACCGATCGTCTCGGTGTTGCAGGTGTAGCCCTGGGCGGCGCGCCCGCTGGCGTGGTCCTCCGGCGGTACACGGCCTTGCAAGCCTGTCTCCGGCTTGGAACCCGGCCCGCACGGACCGGTCGGCGTCGGACCGGGGTCGCCCGGAGCGGCCTGCCCTGCAGTCGCCGCCCGAATCACGACTGACTCGTCCTCGTCGTGCCCCGACGCCGGACCGGCCGCGGTCACGGACACGGCCAGGACGGCTGCGGCACCGGCGAGGAGTCGACCCCGGAATCCGCTACCTCGGGATAGGTTCGCTCCTGCATGCCTACCGAGATGGTGCAGGTTCAAGGTCACATCATTGACTCTCTCATCCTGGCGAAGATTCTCGACCTCATCGTCGCCTCCGGCGCCGACTACCGGCTGGTCGACTTCGATGTCGGCAAGTCGAACGCCGATCTGTCCCTCGCCCGGATCGAGGTCAGCGCAGGCGATGACGACACCCTGACCGCGCTCCTCGAGGAGCTGCACGCTCACGGCGCCAACGCCGTATCGGATGCCAACGCGACGTTGGTGCCCGCAGAAGCCGACGGCGTGCTTCCCGAGGGGTTCTATTCGACCACCAACCTGCCGACCTCCATCCGTGTCGCGGGCAAGTGGATCGAGGTCGGCAATCCGGAGATGGACTGCGGGATCGTCGTCGACGGTGACGTTGCCCGGACGGTCCCGATGCATCGAGTGAGAGCCGGCGATCACGTCGTCGTCGGCAACGAGGGTGCCCGCGTCGTGGCGCTGGAGAAACCTCGCGGTACTCACCCCTTCGAGTTCATGGCCTCTGAAGTCTCGTCCGAGAAGCCCAAGGCGCGGTTGCTCGCCGAGGTCGGCGACCGCATCCGCCGGGCCCGCGAGGACGGCAAGAAGGTTCTCGTGGTCGCGGGCCCGGCGTTGATCCACACCGGAGCAGGGCCGGACCTCGCCGCGCTCGTACGCGGGGGTTGGGTGCAGTGCCTCTTCGCGGGGAACGGATTCGCCACTCACGACATCGAGAGCAACGTCCTCGGCACTTCGCTAGGCGTGTCTCTGTCCGAAGGCGAGGGCGTCGAGGGAGGGCACTCCAACCATCTGCGCGTCATCAATGAGGTCCGGCGGCATGGCTCCATCGCCGCGGCAGTAGAGGCGGGCTACATCACCGGCGGCGTCATGTACGAATTGGTGAAGGCCGGCATCCCCTACGTGCTGGGAGGATCGGTGCGCGACGACGGCCCGCTGCCCGACGTTTACACCGACGTCGTCGCCGCGGCTGACGCCTTGAGGGAGATGATCCCCGGAGTCGGGGTCTCGCTCATGCTGGCCTCCACGCTTCACGCGATCGCAACGGGGAACTGCCTGCCTGCGGGTGTGGAGACCTTCTGCGTCGACATCAACCAGGCGGTCGTCACGAAGTTGGCCGACCGCGGCAGCCACCAGGCGTTGGGGATCGTCACCGACGTGGGGCTCTTCGTACAAGGCGTGAGAGAGCAGCTCTGCGGTCCGAGATGACCGGTACGCCGCTGGTCGTCATCGACCAGTTGCACAAGTGGTTCGGCGACGTTCACGCCCTCGATGGCGTCGACCTTTCGGTTGGGCGCGGAGAAGTCGTGGTGGTGCTGGGTCCGTCTGGGTCGGGCAAGTCGACGCTCTGCCGCTGCATCAACCGGCTCGAGCGACCCGATTCGGGCACGGTCAGCATCGACGGCGCCATCGTTCCGGAGGAGGGGAAGGCCCTGGCCCGGTTACGGGCGGACGTCGGCATGGTGTTCCAATCCTTCAACCTGTTCGCGCACAAGACGATCTTGCAGAACGTCACTCTCGGGCCGGTCAAGGTCCGCAAGATTCCGAGGGCTCAGGCGCGAGACAACGCGATGGCGCTGCTCGAACGGGTCGGAATCGCCGACAAGGCCGGCCGCTACCCCGCGGAGCTCTCTGGCGGGCAGCAGCAGCGCGCTGCGATCGCACGGGCCCTGGCCATGGATCCGAAAGTCATGTTGTTCGACGAGCCCACCTCGGCACTCGACCCGGAGATGATCAGCGAGGTCCTCGAAGTCATGCTCGAGCTGGCGGCCGAGGGTACGACGATGGTGGTAGTCAGCCACGAGATGGGATTCGCACGATCGGCCGCGCAACGCGTCGTCTTCATGGACCAAGGGCGCGTCGTCGAGGTCGCGCCTCCCGACGAGTTCTTCACCAACCCGGGCACGGACCGCGCCAGAGACTTCCTGGCCAAGGTCCTCGCCCACTGACCCCCTAGTAACCAAGACCCCGAGTACAAGGAGAACAATCAAATGAGACAACGAAGTTTGGCGGCGGGCCTGCTGATGGTCCTAGCCCTGGTCACCGGAGCCTGTGGGTCGGATGACCCCGCGGTCGACTCCGGTGACGACAGCAACAACACCACAACCACTGAAAGCCTCGCTCCGCCGAAGTTCGAGGCCGGCACCACCATGGCCACGCTCCAGGCGGAAGGAAAGCTGGTCGTAGGCACCAAGTTCGACCAGCCCGGGTTCGGACTGCGCAACCCGACCACCGGCGAAGTCGAGGGCTTCGACGTCGAGGTCGCGAAGATCATTGCCCAGAACATCTTCGGGGGCACCAAGGAGGAAGCGGCCCAGAAGATCGAGTTCAAAGAGTCCGTCTCGAAGAACCGTGAGCCGTTCATCCAGAACGGAGACGTCGACGTCGTCGTTGCGACTTACACCATCAACGACGCGCGCAAGCAGGTCGTGGACTTCGCGGGCCCGTACTTCGTTGCGGAGCAGGACATCATGGTCAAGGCCGACAACACCGAGATCAAGTCCGTCGACGACCTCAATGACCAGAAGGTCTGCACCGTGAAGGGCTCGACCTCGGAGAAGAACCTGAAGGCCAAGGCCCCCGAGGCGGAGGTCACCCTCTTCGAGGGCTACTCGCAATGTGCAGAGGCACTAACCGACGGCCGGGTCACGGCGGTCACGACCGATAACACGATCCTGGCCGGATTGGTTCAAACCAGTGGTGGACAGTTCAAACTGCTGAAGGCTCCCTTCAGCGAGGAGCCCTACGGGATCGGCCTCAAGAAGGACGACACCGCGTTCCGCAACTTCATCAACGACGTACTCGAGGAGAGCTTCGAGAACGGTGAGTGGGAAGAGGCCTTCACCTCGACGCTCGGCGCCATCGGCCTCGAAACCCCGGAAGCCCCAGCGGTCGACCGCTACGGCCCGGGCGCGGTCAGCGGGTCCGGAGAGGCCGGCGAGAGCACTACCAGCACCAAGGCGTAGGCGGCTGAGCGAGTCCGTAGGGCGAGGGGGGCCCGAGCGGCCCTCTGAGCGGACAATTTGAACGTCGTCCTCGACAACCTCGGCCTTTACGCCGAGGGAATACGCACCACGGTCGTCCTCACCCTTGTCTCCTTCGCGGTGGCGCTGTTGGTGGGGACGGCCGTGGCCGCCGCCCGGGTGAGCCCCGTGCCCCCTCTTCGGGCGGCGGGAGCGCTTTGGGTGGAGGTCATTCGCAACACGCCGCTCGCGGTGCAGTTCGTCATCTTCTTCTTCGGCTTCACCAAGGTGGGGATCCAGTATCCCGCCTTCGCCTCGTCGATAATCGTGCTCGGCGCGTACACGAGCGCCTTCGTTGCCGAGACGCTTCGCTCGGGAATCAACTCGGTGGCCCCGGGACAGGCCGAGGCCGGCCGGGCCCTCGGGCTCCGCTTTTCGCAACTCCTCGGTGTTGTCGTCCTACCGCAGGCCTTCCGCACTGTGGCCGGCCCTCTGGGAAGCGTGTTCATCGCGTTGACGAAGAACTCGTCGCTCGCCTCCCTCATCTCCGTACTCGAGCTCACCGAGGTGGCCGACCGGCTCAACACCGCAACCGCTCTACCGATCCCCGTATTTGCCGGCGCGGCGATCGGCTACCTCCTGCTCACTCTTCCGTCCGGATGGGCAGTGGGATATATCGAACGCCGCGTCGCCATCCGCCGATGAGCGCGCCCGCACTGGTGGTGCTTGCCGACGAGCTCGGCCCGCGGGGCCGGAGAAAAGTCGCGATCGCTACGGCTCTGTCCGTCCTGGCGCTCGGTTTCGTTGGCTTCGTGGCCGTAGGCCGGCTGCAGGCCACTGGCCAGCTCGACGCGGTGAGGTGGGAGCCACTCACTCAGGCCGCGGTCCTCCGCTTCCTGCTGGCAGGGCTCCTCAACACCCTCAGGGCCGCAGCCACCGCTGCGGCACTCGCGCTGGCACTCGGTCTCGTCCTCGCCCTCGGCCGCCTGTCCCGCAACCCGATCACGCGCCACCTCTCCGGCGCGCAGGTCGAGTTCTTCCGAGCCGTTCCCCTGCTGTTGCTGATTCTCTTCGCCGGTTTCGGCCTACCTCTGTACGGCCTTCGTTGGGGGCCCTTCTGGTTCCTGGTCGCCGCCCTGACCGCGTACAACAGCGCAGTTCTGGCGGAGATCTTTCGCGCCGGCATTCTGTCGCTCGACCGAGGCCAGCGGGAGGCCGCCGAAGCAGTGGGCATGTCGTACTGGCAGTCGATGATGGTGGTGTTGGTGCCGCAGGCCGTGCGACGAATGGTTCCGTCGATCGTCGCGCAGCTCGTGACCCTGCTGAAGGACTCATCTTTGGGGTTCGTCGTCAATTACGACGAGCTGTTGCGTCGCAGCCGGTCGAGCGGCGAGTTCTTTCACAACCCCTTGCAGACACTGGCCGTCGTCGCCGTGATGTATATCGCGGTGAATTTCAGCCTCGGACGGGTAGCTGCGTGGCTGGAGTCGCGCCAGCGGCGTCGACCCCGTACCGCGGCCGAGGGGCTTCCGCCACCGACCCAGGTGGTCGACCCGATCTGAGCAACCCATAGGTTTGTCTGTCGTGAGCGGATTGAAGTGGGGCCGGCGCTACCTGATGTGCCCTCCGATGCACTTCGGCGTGCTGTATGAGATCAACACCTGGATGCACAAGCAGGTGATGGTCGACCCGGATCTGGCCTATACGCAGTGGGAGACACTTGTAGCCACTCTGCGGCAGGCGGGCGCCGAGGTCGACGTTCAGCCCCCGGTGGACGGACTCCCCGATCTCGTCTTCACCGCGAATGCCGGACTGGTCGACGGGTCCCGGTTCATTCCCGCCCGTTTTCGGCACCCCGAACGGCAGGGTGAGACGCCCCACGACATCTCATGGTTTGAAGCTGCGGGATCGGAGATCATCGAACTTCCGGAACTGGTGTCCCACGAAGGCGCGGGGGACGCGCTCCCCTTCGCCGGGAAGCTGATCTCCGGCTACCGCACGCGCTCCGACGCCGCGGCCCACGCGCACCTTTCGCTGATGATCGGCAGCCCGGTGCTCGCGGTCGAACTCGTGGACCCGCGCTTCTACCACCTCGACCTGACGTTCTGTCCGTTGGACGACCGCCGCGCCATCGTGAATCCGCTCGGCTGGGACGCCTACGGCAACAAGGTCATCGAGGCGCTGGTTCCGGAGCCGCTGGTGCTCGAAGACGATGAGGCGTTGGGCTTCGTGGCGAACTCGGTCGTGGTGGGCAACACGATCGTGATGCCCTCATGCTCGCCGCGGGTGGGCCGGCAGCTCGAGGCATGGGGCTTCGAGCCGGTCGTGATCGATGTCAGCGAGTTCCTCAAAGCGGGTGGCGCTTGCCGCTGCCTCACCCTGGCTCTCGACGTCAAGCTGTCGCCCAATGGATGAGGGCGCGCTGCGGGGGCTGCTGGACGACGTCCGATCCGGCGCGCTGACGGCCGACGAAGCCGTGGCATTTCTGCGCCGCATGCCATTCGCGGACCTCGGCTTCGCGAAGGTGGATCACCATCGACCCCTGCGCCAAGGCTTGCCCGAAGCGGTTTACGCCCCGGGCAAGACGGCGGAGCAGTGCGCCTTCATCGTCACCGAGCTTCTGGCGGAGCCGAACGGCGGGCCGGTGGTTCTCACCCGCGCCTCTGGTGAACAAGCAAACGCCGCGCTGGACGCCAACCCGGGCGGCACACGGGTCGACACGGGCGGCGGGCTGAGCTTCGTGTCCTGGCGTCATGCCGAGCCGAGACCGGTTCGGGTCGTCGTCATCACCGCGGGCACCGCCGACCTCCCCGTGGCAAATGAATGCGTGGCCACGCTCGAGTCCTTTGGCGTGAAGCCAGTCCTCAGTCCCGACTGCGGCGTGGCCGGGGTACACCGACTCCTCACGACAGTCGACGAACTTCAGGAGGCCGACGTAGTCGTCGTAATCGCCGGCATGGAGGGTGCGCTTGCTTCCATGGTCGGGGGCCTCACCGGCGCGCCCGTCGTCGCCGTCCCGACATCGACGGGTTATGGGGCCGGACTGGAGGGAGTCACCGCGCTGCTGGCCATGCACGCCTCCTGTGCCAGCGGCCTGACCGTCGTGGGTATCGACAACGGCTACGGAGCAGCGTGCGCCGTAGCCCGAATACTTCGATGACGCTCCTCTGGTTCCATCCCTTCGCGGGAATCGCCGGTGACATGGCGCTGGGGGCGCTGATCGACGCGGGCGCGGACTGGGCCCAGGTCGAGCGCTTGCTCGACCGGCTGCCCGTCGGGGGTTGGGCGGTCGAGCTCTCGGCAACCGAGCGCGGGGATATCGGCGCGGTCAAAGTCGATGTGAGTACCCGAGGTCGCCAGATCGTCAGAACGCACGCCCACATCGTCGGCATCATCGAGGAGGCGCGCCTCCCCGACCGCGTGCGCGATCGGTCCCTCGCGGTCTTCGCAGCCCTCGCGGCGGCCGAAGGTCGTATCCATCGGCGCCCGGAGTCGACGATTCATTTCCACGAAGTCGGCGGGATCGATGCCATCGTCGACATTGTCGGCACCTGCGCGGCGCTGGAGGTGCTCGGCGTCGACGAAGTGGCATCCGGCCCGGTGGCCGTAGGGATGGGAATGATCCGCAGCGGCCACGGGCTGCTCCCCAACCCGGCCCCCGCGGTCGCTGAACTGCTGAAGGGAGCGCCGACGCACGGCCGCCAGATCGGCGTCGAGCTCACCACGCCTACCGGTGCCGCGCTCCTCGCGGCGCTGGTCGGGCCTGGCCGGTGGGGTCCCCTGCCGGCGATGATCATCGAGTCCACCGGCTTCGGCGCCGGGACGAGCGACCTCGGCGACCTCCCGAACGTCACCCAGGTGATCCTCGGCGCGGAGATAGCCGTGGCCGACGCCGCGGAGGGCGGACAGCCCGCTGCACTGATCGAAGCCAACCTCGACGACGCAACGGGCGAAACGCTGGCGTGGACGGTGGGAGCCCTCCTCGAAGCCGGGGCGCGCGACGCATGGGTCACTCCGGTCGTCGCGAAAAAGGGGCGGCCGGCGCACGTGGTCTCGGCCTTGGCGGACCTCGCGCTAACCAGCCAGGTCGCCGCGTGCCTCGCCGCGGAGACGGGGACGATCGGGCTGCGGATCAGTACGGTCGAGCGCCATCCCTCCCCCCGTCACACCGAGACCGTCGACGTCGACGGAATGCCGGTTCGCGTCAAGGTCAGCCCCAACCGCGCCAAGGCGGAGCACGAGGACGCGGCGCGGGTCGCCCGCCTGACGCACCGGCCCCTGCGCCTGGTGACGGAGGAGGCGGAGCGCACGTGGCGGGACCGCGGCCCCGACCAGGGTCCCGAGGAGGGCTCCTGAGCGTCGACGTGAAGCTCGACGTCTTACGGAACGAGCTACGACTGCTGGGACGCGTGGTGGTCGCCTGGAGTGGCGGCGTGGATTCGTCGCTGCTGGCTCGAGTCGCACACGACACGCTCGGGCCCGACCACGTGCTCGCGGCGACTGCGGTGTCGCCCTCGCTTCCCTCAGCGGAGCTCGACGAGTGCCGTGAGCTCGCCGACGAGTGGGGCCTCCGCTGGAAGGTCGTCGAGACCGACGAGATGGACCGTCCGGAATACCGAGCCAACGCGGCGGATAGGTGTGCGCACTGCAAGGAAGCACTTCTCGACGTCCTCGGCCCGCTGGCTACGGAGATCGACGCCGCCGTCGTTCTCGGGGTGATCGTCGACGACCTCAGCGACGACCGGCCGGGCCAGGCCGTTGCCTCCTCGCGCGGTGCGACATTCCCACTGGCCGATGCACGGCTTACCAAGGCCGACGTCCGACGTCTCTCGAAGGAGATGGGTCTACGCACTTGGGACAAGCCGGCGGCCGCCTGTCTCGCGTCGCGGATCCCGCACGGCACCGAGGTGACGGTGGCTCTGCTCGGAAGAGTCGAGCGCGCCGAGGCTGCTCTCCGCCGGCTTGGATTCGGCGCGCTCGGCCCGCTGCGGGTCCGTCATCAAGGCGCGGCCGCCCGAGTGGAGTTCGCCCCCGACGAGCTCGAACGTGCCACCGGCAATCCAGATGTTGTCGTCGATGCCATCCGCACCGCGACCGGCTATCGCGAAGTGGTCATCGACCCGCGCGGTTACCGCGTCAAAGGCGGCGTCTGACCCCTTCGCTGTGGAGAACCTGTGGCTGGCAGTTGACAAGTGGTCGGATAACTAGACAACTCTGTGGATGTCCTCTGGATTTCCCCAGAAGGGGTTGACGCCTTTCGACGTGATCATCATGATGCGTTCAGCAGGTCAGCAACGAGCGGTGCAGGAGCCACGAAGGAAGCGAACCCGCAAGGGAAGCGCACCGACGGCGGCGCCGGCCGAAGACGAGTTGACCAGTCAGGGGTGGCCCCGAGGAGTCCGTGAGGCGCAAGCCGATCGGCTACTCGGGGCTACTTCGCGTTGTTGTTGTGTTGCTGGCTCGTCCGCCTTCGGGCTCCTCGCAATGCGGCGGGGACCCCAACCCCGCGGCCTGGCTGCGGCGGGGGGATAGAAACAGTTGATGGCGTCCGAGCAGGCCCCGGTGATCTCTCTGGAGACATGGGCTGGCCCATGGCTCGACGACGATCCGCATGCGAACTTCAAGGCCGAGGTCGCGTTGTGGTCGAAGGCTGACCCGATGGAAACGCTCGAGCCCTTCTCGGAAATGGTCGGGATACCGGTCGGGGCGGTGTGCCGTTCGGTCCTGGCCCGGTGGGCCGCCGAAGGCTCGGCCGGACGGCTGGAACTCGGCCCTTCCATGGTGGAGCGGCTGTGGGCCGTCTGCGAGGAAGCCGGCAGCGACTCCGAGAAGCAGCTGGCCGCCTTCGACCAGCTGCGGCAGATGCTGTCCTGGCTCCGGGCTCCCATCGAATGACGCCGCCCGTCGATCCCAGGATCGGATGGCACCTGCCCGCCCTAGGCGCACTTCCGGTGTCGACACGCCTCGCCGAAACGGTGAGCCGGGTGGTGGCGCCGAACGCATCACACATGACCCTCGACGGCACCAACACCTATGTCGTGGGTGAGCCAGGGTCGGGCGCGGCCTTCGTGGTCGACCCAGGTCCCGGGGACGAGGCGCACTTCGAGCGGGTGCGCGCCGTGCTTCAGGAACTCGACGCCGAGTGCAGCGGGGTAGTCGTGACGCATCACCACCTCGATCACAGCGAGGCCGCCCTGGCCTGGGGCCGAGCCCTCGGCACAGCGGTGGCTGCCGCCAGTGAAGACGTGTGCGGTCCGGAGGGCTGGATCCTGGGCGAGGGCGATGTCCTCTCCGCCGGCGGCACGACCCTGACCGCGGTGCCCACTCCGGGCCACAGCGCGGACCACCTCTGTTTCCGGCTCGACGACGGTTCGCTCCTGTCGGGTGATCACATACTCGGGCGGGGCACTTCGGTCGTCGCCTGGCCCGAAGGCGACCTGGCGGCGTACCTCGACTCGCTGCGTCGAGTCCTACAACTCGGACCGGACAACTTGTTCCCCGGGCACGGACCGGAGCTGACGGAAAACCCGGACGCGGTCATCACCTTCTATTTGGAACACCGCGCCTGGCGGGAAGCGCAAGTTCGCGCCGCGCTCCTGGAAGACGAGAGTCTGTCGGAGCGTCCCGCGGATCTCGTGGCCAGGCTCTACGCCGCGGTCGATCCTGTTCTGTGGCCGGCAGCGGAGATGTCGACGCGTGCCTGCCTCGTAAAGCTGGCTGCCGAAGGCGTGGTGTCAGGCCTTCCATTCGAGACGGCCGCCTCGGACGGCGGTGGAAGAGACGCTCGCCACCCACTCGGGTAAATCGAGCACGGTCGCATCGCCGGGCACGGATCCGCCAGGCCGCGGCGCCACGACGAGCGCCGGAAGGCGCGCCAGCACCGCGTCCCGCTCGGCCGACCCGCCGTAGAAGACCGGGTCCAGCAACTGCGCCGCCTTGTCCGCGCCGACGATCAAATAGTCGTAGCCCTCCGCGATGTCCGCCAGCAGCTGATGCGATGTGTCAGCCGCCCGCAGCCAAGGCCGCGATGCTGACGCGTCGCGAATCGCCGCGAGCCGCTCGGAAACCGGAGCCTGCTCCCCGCCGCGCTTGGCCAGGGGATCGCGACTGATCACCATGCAAACCTCTTGGAGCTGAAGCTGCTCGAACGCAGCCTCGGCCACAGCCAGATGACCAACCGTCAGCGGGTCGAACGACCCCGGAAACGCAGCCCGCCGTCCGCCCGGGCTAGAGCCGGACGTGGCAGCCGCCCTCTATCCCCTTCTTCTCGAAGTACCGCTGGTGATACTCCTCGGCGGGCCAGAACGTGCCGGCGGGCTCTATCTGCGTAACGATCGGCTGGCGGAACTCCGACTGCGCCGACTCCATCGACGCCTTGGCCTCCATCGACTGGACCTCGGAGTGGGTGAAGATCGCCGAGCGGTACTGAGTGCCGAAGTCCGGCCCCTGGCGGTTCAACGTCGTCGGGTCATGCAGTTGCCAGAACGCGTCGAGCAGCTGGTTGTACGACACCTCGGACGGGTCGAACGTGACCTGCGCGGCCTCTGCGTGGCCCGTCCGCCCGGAGCACACCTCCTCGTAGGTCGGGCTTTCCTTCGATCCACCTGCGTAACCGACGACCACGTCGATTACACCCGGAAGGCGCCGCAGACTCGACTCGACGCCCCAGAAACACCCAGCAGCGAACGTCGCCAACTCAGTTGGACTCTCGGACACTTCACTCTCCATTCTTCAACCTGATCTCTGACTTGGCGGGGTCGTCCGGGTCGAGATGCAGCTGGATCTCGTCGTCTTCAGGATCCGGGTCGCGAGCCGGCGCGATCTCGACCTGCTCGTCCCGCCTGCCGTAGAACATCTCGTGGAACCCCAACATGACCGACGCCAACATCTGCGCTCCCACCGAACGTGGTCTACGCGGGGCTAAAGGCCGGAACTGTCGATCGCCGGCGGTCGCGTCCGTGGCCTCCAGCCACTCGATCCACTGCTCGTCGGTCCAGGTGTCGGCTTCCTCCGGAGGAGGGGCTTCGGTCACTGCTCCATCATCCCACTCGCCAGCTCCGCGGTTCGGCGGGGCAATACTTCTTCGATATGCGACTTCTCCCCCCGCTCCTGGCGCTCCTACTCCTTCTGACCGGCTGCGGGAGGGACGGGTCGACTGACACCCCGGCCGCGACCACGACCTCCGTTCCATCCACCTCGACTTCCAACGCCTCGCCGCAGCTGGACGCGGATACCCCACTGAGCGCCGAGGGCGTCGGGCCGGTCAAGGCGGGCATGACCCTCGCTGAGGTCCGCGAAGCCGGCGGGCGAGAGTTGGTCGTCGAGGGCTTCGCCGACTTCGAAGGGTTCTGCTGGTTCGGCCACTTCCAGGGGCTGAAAGAAGACTTCGCGCTTCTGTTCCTCGCGCCCGAGCGGACGTCGCCCGTCTCGAATCCCGACGAAGGCGTGTTGGGCCGGGTTTCGGTGGAGAGTCAGCTCAACAGCTCCCCGGCCCGGACCGAAGCCGGCGTCGGCGTCGGTTCGACGAAGGCCGAGGTCCTGAAGGCCTACGCGGATGACGTCGTCGAGGTCACCCCGCACCGGTATACGGAGGGCGGGGAGTACATCGACGTGAGCGGGAGTCAGGACCCCGTGCCGACTCTTCTGCGCTTCGAAACAGATACTGACGACAAGGTCACCTCGATTCACGGCGGCCTTTCCGACGCGGCGCGACTCGTCGAAGGATGTGCGTAGCGCGCTCTAGTCGTCCAGCAGCTCCAGGGCGCGCTCCGGCGGGCGGGCAATGACGGCGCGCCGGCCTCGGACAAGGATGGGGCGCTCCAGCAGCACGGGGTGCTTGCTGATGGCGGCGAGCAACGTCTCGGGATCCGCGGCGTCGAGGTCGAGCTCGGAGTAGATCGGTTCCTTCCGTCGCATCATTTCCCGAGGGTCCTTGATGCCGAGCAGCATCATCAGCCCTTGGAGCTCGATGCGGTCGGGTGCGTCGTCGAGGTATCGCACGTACTCCGCGTCGATGCCGTGCTCCTTCAGCACTCCGTCCACGGAGCGGCACGTGCTGCACTTGGGGTTGAAGTAGATGCGCGTCTCGGGCTGTTCTCCGGCCATGCGGGCGGACCCTAACGTCCCTGCGTGCCCACGCCTCCTTTCGACCGGTTCGTGAAGTTCCCGGAGCTCACCGAGCTTCTAGAGGGTTTCGCGGAGGACCACCCGACGCTCCTGGAGCTGTCGAGCATCGGCAAGTCATACGAGGGCCGCGATATCTGGCTCTGCACGGTCACGAACACCGAGACAGGCCCGGCGTCGGAAAAGCCGGCCATTTGGATCGACGCGAACATTCACGCCACAGAGCTCACCGGCACCGTCGCCGCGCTTTACCTGCTGGACAAGCTGCTGACGACCTACGGCAGTGACGAGCGCGTGACCCGTGCCCTCGATACGCGCGCCTTCTACATCGTGCCGCGCCTTGGGCCCGACGGCGCCGAATTGGCGATGGCGGAACGGCCCCGGTACGTTCGCTCCTCCACCCGCCCCTACCCGCTCACGGATCAGCAGGACGGCCTGATCGCCCAGGACATGGATGGCGACGGCCGGATCCTCACCATGCGCATTCCCGACGCGAACGGTACGTGGAGGCGCTCAGCGGCCGACGCCCGCCTACTCGTACCCCGTGACCCGGACGAGGACGGTCCCGGCCCGTACTACCGGCTGCTCACCGAAGGCGAGATTCAGAACTTCGACGGCGTCAACATCAAGCCGGCCCCCATGCTCCAAGGCCTGGACATGAACCGGAACTACCCGATCGAGTGGCGTCCCGAGGGTGACCAGCACGGGGCGGGCCCCTACCCGACTTCCGAGCCGGAGATTCGTGCTGCGGTGCAGGCGCTGGTCGACCGATCCAATGTCTGCGCCTTCATCCAGTACCACACGTATTCGGGCGTGCACCTGCGTCCGTCTGGCACGCGGCCCGACGACGACCTGCCCACGTTCGACCTGCGGGTCTACAAGAAGATCGGCGAGAAGGCGACGGAGATAACCGGCTATCCGGCGGTTTCGGTGTATCACGGGTTCCGATACGACCCTAAAGACAACATCACCGGGGTCTCCGACGACTGGGCTTATGAGCACCTCGGCGTGCACGCGTGGGTCACAGAGTTCTGGAGCCCCCAACGGGCCGCCGGCATCGAGGAATACGAGTTCATCGGCTGGTTCATCGACCATCCCGCGGACGACGACCTGAAGTTCCTGGCCTGGAGCGACGAGCAGCTCGGCGGCGAGGGCTTCGTCGAGTGGTACCCCTTCGAGCACCCCCAGCTCGGGGCGGTCGAGCTCGGCGGTTGGAACAGCTCGTTCTGCATCCGCAACCCTCCGCCGGACCGGTTGGAGGCCGAGGTCGCGCCGCACGCAGACTGGGCCATCTGGCACATCTTGATCTCGCCACTGCTTCGCCTGCGCGACACATCGGTGGAGAAGCTGGACGAGACCACCTGGCGGGTGAGGATGGTCATCGAGAACACAGGCTGGCTTCCTACGAACGTGACGCAAAAGGCCATCGACCGCAAGATCGTCCGTTCACTGGAGGCCGAGATCAAGCTGCCCGAGGAGGCCGAACTCGTCGGGGTTGACGCGAAGAAGGAACTCGGTCAGCTGGGTGGTCGAGTCGGCAAGAACTCGATGCTGGCCGGGTTCGGCACGGCGTCCGACGCCACGGCAGATCGCGCCAGTGCGGAATGGGTTGTACGCGCGCCCGCGGGAACCGAAGTCGAGTTGGAAGCCCGCCATGCCCGGGCCGGCGTAGTGCGAACAAAGGTCACCCTCGGCGGCTGAGCCGCAGGCACCTAGCGAACGGCGGGGGCGACCTCGGCTTGGAACAGGTCGAACACGTCGTTGCGGTCTTCTCCCAGGGTGAAGTCCGGGAAAATGAACTCGTCGACCCCCGCGTCGCGGTACTCGCCCATCACCTCTGTGATCTCCGCGGGCGTGCCCGCGATGTGGGGCGTCGGGATCTCCATGTCGCGGACCTCCTTCAGCTTCGCCTCGTCGGTGGTCATGAAAACCAGCGCTTGCGCAGATCGCTGGATCGACTTGGGGTCCCGGCCGAGATCCTCACAGTGGCGGTCCAGAACCTCGATCTTCTGACGCAGGCGGTCGGGTGCGCCCCAGACGTTCCATTCGTCGGCGTACCGCGCCGCAATCCGCATGGTGCGCTTCTCGCCACCCCCGCCGATCAGCAATGGGAGCGGATCCTGCGCGGGCTTGGGAGCAAGCGGCGCGTCCGTGAGCTGGTAGTGCTTGCCCTGGAAGTCGGTGCGCTCCTGCGTCAGGAGCCCCTTCACCACCTGGCACGCCTCCTCGAGCATGTCCATTCGAGTCCGCACGTCGAAGAAGTCGATGCCGTAGGCGCGGTGCTCGTTCTCCTGCCAGCCGGCGCCGAGCCCGAGCACGAGACGGCCGCCGCTCAACAGGTCAACCGTGGCGGCCTGTTTGGCCAGCACCGCAGGATGGCGGTAGGTGTTGCCGCACACGAGCGAGCCGATTCGAAGCCTCGTCGTCACCGCGGCGAGCCCGGCCATCACGGCCCAGCACTCGTTCATGGGTCCGGTCGTAGCCGGCTCCTCGACCGGGCCGTTCGGCATGAAGTGGTCGGCGTACCAAATTCCGTCCCAGCCGGTGGCCTCTGCGTGCCGCGCCTCGTCGAGGACGCCTTCCCAGGGTTGTGCCGGGTTGGGCCAAACGCTGAATCTCATGACTGGATGTTCGCAGACACGACAGCCTCGGCTTCCATTTCGACTTTCCACTCCGGCTCCAGGAGGCCGGCCACGAGGACCATCGTCGAGGCCGGGCGGACCTCGGAGAGGAATTCGCCGTGCACTCGCGCGACTGCCTCCGCATCGGCGCGGTTCACGATGTAGGTGCGGGTTCGCACGACATCGGACATGGTTGCGCCCGCCGCGGTCAGCGCGGTGTCGATGATTTGAAGGCACCGGCGGGCCTGACTCTCCGGGTCCTCGTCGCACCTCCCGTCTTCGCGTATCGGTGCAGTGCCGGAAACGATCACGCGGTCACCCAGACGTACGGCGCGGCTGAATCCGATCGACTGCTCGTAGGGAGAACCGGAGGAGATGAGCTGCCGATCGGACATGGGGCGCTTACTTGACGCCGAGAAGATCGACGACGAAGACCAGCGTCTCACCGCCGCGAATGGCCGAGCCGGCCCCGGCGCTGCCGTAACCGAGCTTCGGCGGAATCGTCAGCTTGCGCCGACCCCCTACCTTCATTCCGGCGACGCCCTGGTCCCAGCCTTTGATGACGCGCCCCTGCCCCAGTGTGAAGTTGAAGGGTGAGCCGCGGTCCCAGGACGCATCGAACTGTTTGCGGTTGCTCCACGCCACACCGACGTAGTGAACCTCCACCTCTTGACCGTTCTTGGCTTCCTCGCCGTCGCCCTCCACGAGGTCCTCGACCACGAGGTCGCTCGGCGGAGTCTCCCCCGGCGGTACGTAAACGTCTGGCTTCCTGGAGTCGGTCATGCTGCGACCCTAACCAGGCCCGAAGCAAGTGCAGCCGGCTGGGTCAGACGGCGGCTCTCGCCGAATCCCGCATTACGAGGGTGAGCTTCGGCTTGGTCAGGATCTCCTGCAGCTCCTCGGCTTCCTCGGCCCAGTCCCGAACTTCGGCCTCGCAGCTGGATCGCAGAAAGATTCCCGCGGCAGCCGCGGGGAGCGGCGAGCTGAAGTGGAAGCCCTGGGCCCAGGCACAACCCATCTCGGCCAGCTGGTCGGCCTGTTCCTGTGTCTCGACGGACTCGGCAATGACGGTAAGGCCCATTGCCGCCCCCAACGCGATGCACGCGGCCACGATCGCGGTGTCCTGTGTCTCGTCGCCCAGACCCTTCACGAAGGACCCATCGACCTTGAGGATGTCCACCGGAAACCGCTTCAGAGCCCCCAGCGAGGAGTAACCCGTGCCGAAGTCGTCGATGGCGACCGAGACTCCGAGCGACTGCAGCGCCACGAACGCGTCCTGCACCTTGCGGGTCTCCTCGACGAAGACGGTCTCAGTGATCTCGATCCCTATGGCCTCGGCGCCGACGCCGGCTTCCAGAAGCGCGTTGGCGGTGTCCTGGGCCACGTCGCGATACATGAATTGTGCGGGCGACACGTTGATCCAGACCTTGAGGTCGGGCAGACCCGGGATGCTCTTGCGCCATTCGGCGGCCTGCTTGCAGGCCGTGCGCAGGACCCAGTCCCCCAGCTCGCCGATCAAATCCGACTCCTCCGCCAGCTTGATCAGCTGTTCCGCCTGCATGAGGCCGAGCCAAGGGTGTTCCCACCGGAACAGCGCCTCCACCCCCACCACGGCTTCGTCGGACAGGCGAATCATGGGCTGGTAGTAGAGCTCCAATGAGCCGGCGCTGACCGCGGCGCGCAGCGAGCGTTCGAGCTCGAGCCGCTCGACGGACTTCCGGCGCAGCTCGTCGTCGAACAGCACCACCCGCGCCCGGCCCGACTCCTTGGCCCGGTACATCGCGGTGTCGGCGTCGCGGATGACCGCGTCGGGATCACACGAGTCGTCGGTCACGATGACTCCGACGCTGGCGCTGATGCTGAGCTCGCGGCCCGCGATCATGAACGGTCTCGTCAGACCGGCGACCAGCCGGCCGGACAATCCGAGCGCTTCTTCGTGGTCGCAAACCTCGGCCAGCACGACGAACTCGTCGCCGCCGAACCTGGCAACCAGGTCCTCCTCGCGCACGCTCTCGAGCAGTCGCTGCGCGACGGCCTGAAGCAGCGCGTCCCCCGCGGCGTGATCGATCCCGTCGTTGACGGCCTTGAAGCGGTCGAGATCCAGGAATTGGACGGTTACGGACCGTCCGCAGCCCGGGCTGACCCGACCGAGGGCCAGCGCCAACCGGTTGAGGAAGAGGGCTCGATTGGCCAGCCCGGTCAGGGTGTCGTGGCGGGCTTGGAAGGCGAGAGCGGCCTCAGACTCACGCTGGCTGTCGGCCAGGACGAAACGTTCCATCGCCAGGTCGGCGAAACCGCCCATCGCAGCCGCCATCTCGAGCTCCCCGCGGGCGAAGAACGGGATGTAGGCATTGGTGAAGAGACGCAGCGTCCCAGAGCGCATCGCGATTTCGTGGCACTGCAGGGCCGCCGACTCTTCCGTGATGCCCGTGCTCCCCACCAGTTCGCCGGTGTTGGAAACGAGCTGCGCTCCCCGGGCCCCGATGAGGCTCACGGTCGGAGGGAGGAGCACCTCGCTCAGGTCCTTCATGCTGCGAGCGGACAGAACCTCGCCCATGATCTGCTGGAAGTTCAGCGTGTCCTTCCGCCGCCATAGGTAGAGAAGCCAAGCCGGGGGGGCGAGGCCGACGAAGAGCATCGTGGCCGAGCCCAGGCTCATGAGCCGCAAGATCAGGCGTGCGACCGAGATCTGGTCGGCCGGAACGACCTGGCCGGCTATCACGCTGAGGGTCATGCCCATGGTCGCGATGGCGAGCAGGCGCATGCGCCGCTGCGGAACCCGGGGCTGGCCGCGCCCGGCCCGCCACAGCTTCCAGCCGATGACGATGAAGAGGAAGCTCCACTGAGCCACCAACGCCAGGCTGAACAGCTTCCATTCGATGGACTTGGGAGCACCCTCGGTGGGAACACCGGGCAACAGGAGGGTGGCGGCGACGATGAAGACCGTCGAGCAATCGACGGCGCGAGCGAGCCGCTTGCCGGGACGCTCGAACGACGCGGTGAAGCGGAATAGGAAATACGGAAACAGAACCAGGACGGCCATCAGAAGGTTGATGTAGAGACCGGAGAGCTGCTGTCCGGGCTCCGGCTTGAGCAGCAGGCCGGCGATCGTTATGGCGCTGATCGATCCGAAAGCCATCGCGGCCCAGCGGGAGGGAGCGCTGCGGTAGCGCTTCCACTGGTACAGGCAGGCCAAGCCGATGAGAAGAGTGGTCCCAGAGCTCAGGTACCTCAGGAATTCAAGTGTGGCTTTCATCGCCCGCCCGCCCCTCCAGCCGCTTTCATGTCAACAGCGTCCGGGTTGAGAGCCGTGCTGGCAATGGCCCCCGGTGCCCATACCGAGTGGGCTGCGCGGGCTACCGACGCCTCGGGCCTCATCAAAACGTAGGGTCGCGCCATGCTCGACACAGACCGGCTCGAGGAGCGCATCAACCGGGAGATGGCCGCGGCGAAGGTGCCTGGCGCCTCGCTGTGTGTGATCCACGACAAGGAAGTGGTCTATGCGAACGGCTTCGGAACGACGAGCGTGGAGGACGGGGGCCTTCCCGTCACGCCCCGCACCCTGTTCCGGATCGGGTCGACCAGCAAGCCGCTGACGGCCACGGCGATGCTCCGGCTGATCGAGCAGGAGGATCTCGACCTGGATCGGCCGGTGAAGAGCTACATCCCCTGGTTCGCCCTGAAGGACTCCGACGCCAGCGCGAAGGTGACCGTGCGCCATGTCATGACGCATACCTCCGGCCTCGCCGTGGACGCGGCCCATTGGGGGCCACGGGACCCGAACGGTCTCGAGCGCTACGTCCGCGACGAGATCCCCGGATACGACCTGGTTGCCGATCCGGGCGAGGTCTTCCAGTACTCCAACCCGGCGGTGGATGTGGCGGGCTACGTGGCAGAGGTAGTGGCAGGCAAGCACTTCTCCGACCTCATGCAGGAGCTGGTGTTCGACCCGTTGGAGATGTCGCGAACCACGCTCGATCCGCTGGTGGCCATGACGTATCCCCTCGCCCAGTCACACGACGTCGACGAGGAAGGGAACCTGCGCGTTCAGCATCGATTTGCCGACCACGTCGGCAACTACCCCGCGGGCTTCGTGATCTCGACCGCGCTGGACATGGCGAACTTCGCGCTGATGCTTCTCGGCCGTGGTTCGTTCAAGGGTGTGCAGATCCTGCAGCCCGAGAGCTTTGAAGAGATGACGTCGCCCCAAGCGCGCACTTTCATGGCGCCGCGGCATGCCTACGGCCTGATGATGATGGTCGGCGAGTATCGGGGCCTCCCCCGCTTCGGCCATGGAGGCGGCATCTCCACCTTCCAGTCCCAGTTCGAGCTCATGCCTGACTCAGGTTCGGCGGTGATCTTGCAGAGCAACCGGGTGGGCGAGCAGTTCAACGCCGGGGCGCTGGTCCAGTCGATCTTCGACGAGCTTCTCGACCTGCCGGCACAAGATCCCGGATTCGCTGATCACCCCGCGGACCGCAGCCGTTGGCCGCGTTATGAAGGCCGTTACCTCGCGCCGATGGCCGGGGTGGCTGAGGTGAAGGTGGACGGCGACGAGCTGCGCATTCGCTACCAGGGCGAAGAGCTGCCCCTGCGCTGCGTCGACGACGACTTCTACATTGCCGAAGCCGGAACGGAGACGAAGGTCGCGATCGGGTTTCGCGTCCCCGAGGGAGACGGATCCGATCCCGTGGAGTGGGCCGCCCTGATGGGGATGCCGGCTCGGCGGACCGAAGGTGAGGAAGTCGCCGTGGACCCGGCTGAGCTCGCGGCCTTGGCCGGTACCTACGGCGGTGACTTCGCGGGCCAGACCTGGCTTCTGGAGATCGAGGCTGAGGAGGAGCGACTCGTAGCGAAGGTCCTACAGCCGATGCAGCAGAGCGGAGTCCCTCTCACCGCCATGGGCGGGCGGCAATTCGCCTCTCCGTCTGGCATCATCGAATTCGACGAGGGCGACCCCGCGCCCAGCCTCTCGATCGCCAAGCAGCTGGTGCTGCATCGCCAGTAGGCCTAGAGGTCGCCTTCCACGTCGACGTTGGGCAACAACCGATCGAGCCAGCCCGGCAGCCACCAGTTGCGGTCCCCCAACAGTTCCATCGTCGCGGGAACGAGCAGCATGCGCACGATCGTGGCGTCGAACAGGATCGCGACCGCGAGACCCGTACCCATCATCTTCATGGTGCGCTCGAACTCCAACATGAAACTGCCGAAGACCACAACCATGATCGCGGCGGCCGCGGTGATGACCTTCGCCGTGGCTGCGAGTCCGTCGGCCACCGATGTGCGGCTGTCGCCTGTGCGGCGCCACTCCTCGCGCACACGCGACAACAGGAATACCTCGTAGTCCATCGAGAGCCCGAACACGACGGCGAACAACATCATCGGAACCCAGGCTTCGATCGGGCCGGGTGATACGCCGGTCAGGTCGCTGAGCCAACCCCATTGGAACAGCGCGACGACGACGCCGTAAGCCGCGCCGATCGACAGCAGGTTCATGATCACGGCCTTGAGCGGCACGAGCAACGACCGGAACACAAGCATGAGCAGGAAGAACGACAGGGCCAGCACGGCCCCGAAGAAGATCGGCAGCCGCGCCGCCATGTACTGCGACATGTCGACGTTGCCGGCCACCAGCCCGCTCACGAGGACGTCTGCCCCCGACGATTGCTCGACCGGCGGGAGCACGTCGTCCCGCAGGCGGTTTACCAATGCCGTCGTGGCTTCCTCCTGAGGGCCGCTCCTCGGAGTGACGAGCCATCGCATGGCCGTGGGATCGTCCGCGCGATTGGTTTGCGGGCCCAACACCGACGCCACCTGCGGATCTGCCGTCACCCGTTCCTTGACTGCGCCCAGCCCGGAGACCTGCTCGGGGCCGTCCACCTTCGCCACTAGATAGATCGGGCCGGTCGAGCCTTTGCCGAAGCCTTCGACGATGAGGTTGTAGGCGCGCTTGGTGGTGGTGTCGTCGGCGAAATTGCTTTCGTCGGAGAACCCGAGCCGCAGGCCCAGGACCGGCACGGCCAGGACGATGAGAAGCGCAGCCGCCGCAATCGCGGACGTCCATGGGCGGTGCTGGATGACGCGGCTCCACCGATACGCGGCGGTTTCCCGGCGGGGCTTAGGCGGACGGTGCGCAACCTCCCGCTTTAGCGGCGCGAGGAAGAAACCGAGCACAACGGTTATCAGCGCCAGCACAAGACCGGCACCGATCAGCAACGGGAGCTGGAGCCCCGCGCCGATTAGCGCGACGGCGACGAACCCCGCAGCCAACAAGCCTCGCCACTTGGTCCGTTCTATGTTGAGCCCGGCGAACCCGAGCAACGCGGGGAGAAGTGTGACCGACGCGGCGACGGTGGCGGCGACCGTGAGCGAAGCGGTGATGCCCAGCCCACCGACGAAGCCCACACCCATCAAGAGCATGCCCAGCAGGGATATGACGACGGTGGCTCCCGCGAACACGACCGACCGTCCCGCGGTCTGCATCGCTATGCCGATGGACTCACGGACGTCGTGGCCGGCGTGGAGTTGCTCGCGGTGGCGGGTGACGATCAACAGCGCGTAGTCGATGCCGACTCCGAGGCCGATCATCAAACCGACGAACGGCGCGAAGTCCGGAACCTCGAGGAGGTGGCTAGCCAAGATCACGAGCGCCCCCCCGACGCCGATCCCGAACAGGGCCACACCCACCGGCACGCCCATCGCCAGCACCGATCCGAAGGCCACAATGAGAATCACGACCGCGAAAGCGAGCCCGAAGAGTTCGGCTGAAGGCGGCACGAAAGCGGCGAACATCAACCCGCCGAGTTCGATGCGAAGGCCATCGATCTTCGGCATCCGGTCGCGGATTTCCTGACCCACGGCCGCTGACGTGGTGAAGTCGATGCCCTCGGGCAGGTTCACCGTGGCGTACGCGATCTTTCCCCGTGCGTCGCCCTGTCCGGCAACCTGGAACCCGCCGCTCGGCGCATAGGGGCTCTGCACCGAGACCACGTGGTCCAGCTCAGCTACCTCGGCGAACAACTTCTCCATGGCGGTGCGGACCGCGGGGTCGAAGATGGTTTGCTCCGCCTTGAACACGATCTGACCGGACAGCGGCGAGCCGCCGCCGTCTTCGAAGCTCGATTGAACTATCTCGAAGCCGTCAGTCGACTCGAAGCCGTCCAGCGAAAAGTCCTGCCGGTAGGCGTCCCCTATGCCACCGGCCACGCCGTTGCCAAGCACGAGCACGAGCAGCCACAGAACGACGACCAACCTGCGGCGGTCGTGACACCAAGATCCAATGCGTCCGATCACGAAGGCCCCCCTCTCGAAGCAGACGGATTCGCCCGCACCCCGTTCCTACTCGCGCAGGCACTGTTTTGTGCGGACTTACCGCCCCGCGGCAGGGGGAATCGCGCCCGAATAGGGGCGCCAAATCCGCCGCAAGCCTCTCAACTCGCCAGGGGACGGCGCCGCGCCTGCTCGGCGAGCGCGGTCAGCCGACGGGCCGTGGCGCCGGGATGGCGGACGACCTCTGTCCAGGTGAAGCGGCCACTCAACCAACCGGTCGCGGAGAGAAGCGTGGCAGTCCCAACGGGATTCGAACCCGTGTCTCCACCTTGAGAGGGTGGCATCCTAGGCCTCTAGACGATGGGACCAAGAGCGGCGGCCGGGGCCGCCGCGCACGTCGGCGAAGGGCTCGGACCCCCGCCATATGTCTGACCGGCCTGCGATTTTTGAACCCGGTATTTGTGCGGTGAATGGCTCGGGGGGGAGGACTCGAACCCCCAATGGCTGGACCAGAACCAGCTGTGTTACCGATTACACCACCCCCGAAGGGCTGAGAGATCCTAGCTGAGCGGTGGAGGACTAACGCTCGGTCGGCGGAACCCGGGCCCGTTCGACGACGGCGTCCACGCGCATCAACCTTCTGAAGCCGATCAACTGCCCGGCCGCCACGGCGAACGTCTCCTTGGCGAGGTGCGGGACTTCGTTCATCCCCCGGATCGGAGAGGACCGGGTCGGAGACGAGTAGGCCTCCAGACCCAACTCATCAGCCATGGCCTCGGTGCGCGCCGCGTGGAATGGGTCCGACACCAGCAGCACCCGGTAGATGTCCC
Source organism: Acidimicrobiales bacterium (assembly GCA_035526705.1). Lineage (GTDB taxonomy): Bacteria > Actinomycetota > Acidimicrobiia > Acidimicrobiales > JAHWKP01 > JAHWKP01. The sequence continues at coordinate 71,473 of DATLBX010000056.1, forward strand.
TGTCCTTGAGGAAGGCCGCGGTCGAGGCCAGCGACTCCCAGCTGTTCTCGCCGGTGACCTCGCGGAGAATGGACTCTTGGGGCACACCTCGTCGCGACAGATAATTGGCCGACGCTGTGGCCTCGGTAAACCTGTCGCCCTCCTGCCGTCCTCCGGTCACCGCAATCAGGTCGGCGATGTCGTCTTCGTACAACGAGGCGGCGTGGTCGAGCCGAGCTTCCAGCACCGGCGAGGGCCGGCCGTCGTATTGCGCGGCACCGAACACGACGATGGCCTGCACTTGCCGCGTCTCGTCACGGCGAGACGCCAGAAAGACCTGGGCCGCGGTGACCATCAGGTAAGCGAACGTCACCACGCCGACGATCGCAAACAGGCGTAATCCCCAACGGAACAGACGTATCACCGGACGGGTTAGCCCAAGCGGGTTCTGGCGGCGGCGATGCGACTGAGCGTGCGATCCCGACCGAGCGCGACCAACGACTCGAACAACGGCGGACCGACGGTTCGCCCGGTCACCGCCACGCGGATCGGCGATTGAGCCTTGGACAGCCCGAGCCCGTGCTCCTCCGCGATCGTCTGAGTAACGGTGTGCAACGTCTCCGGCACCCAGGCTGCCTCCGAGTAGGCCTTCGTCGCCGAGTCGAGGATCCCCGCCGCCGCAGACAACTTCTCCACGCCCTTGGCCCAACTCGACTCATCGATCTTGACCTCGTCGCCCACCAGGAACGCGGCCATCTCCCCGAACTCCTGAAGGGTGCGCGCCCGCTCCTGGATGTGCGGCGCCAGCGCGTTGAGTTCGGGTCCCAGTTCCGGCGGCAGCCAAGTTTGAGCCGCGTCGATCACCGCAGCCGGAGAAAGCTGGCGGAGGTACTGGGCGTTGAAGTGGTCGAGCTTCTGCTTGTCGAAGAACGCCGACGAGGAAACGACGTCCTCGAGCCGGAAGAGCTGAACTATTTCCTCGCGGGGCCGGATCTCTATGCCGTCCGGCGGGCCCCAGCCGAGCACTGCGAGGTAGTTCGACATCGCCTCCGGCAAGTAACCGCGGTCCCGGTAGTCCTCGACCGCCACGTCGTCGCGGCGCTTCGACAACTTCTTACGCGCCTCGTTGACGATCATCGGGAGATGGGCGTAGGTGGGTTCGGGGAACTCGTCTCCCCCCGGCAAGGCGCGCCGGATGAGAAGGACCTTCGGCGTCGTGTTCAGGAGGTCGTCGCCCCGCACGACGTGCGTGATCTCCGTGTCGAGATCGTCGACCGCGTTGGGCACGAAGAAGACCGCGCTGCCGTCGGCACGCTGCACCACGAAGTCGTCGATCGCGCTGTGCTCGAACCGGACGTGGCCGCGGACGATGTCGTCGAACTCCGTCGCCCCGTCGTCGGGCACCCTGAAGCGCGCCGCGACGCCCGGGCCCGGCACGAGGCCCCGGTCCCGGCAGTGGCCGTCGTAGCCCGACCCTTTGGTGCGTTCCTTGACTACCTCGGTGGTGCAGTCGCAGCCATAGGCGCGGCCGGAGTCGACCAGGTGCTGGATGACCTCGCGGTAACGATCCGCGCGTCGAGATTGGAACAGCGTTTCTCCGTCGAACTCCAACCCGAGCCAGTCGAGCGTCCACCTCAGGTTGTCCAGATACTCCGGCCGATAGAGCTCCGCGTTGGTGTCCTCCACCCGCAGCAGCACCTCGCCGTCGTCGTGCCGGGCGGCCAGCCAGCAAAAGAGGGCCGACCGCGCGCTGCCGACGTGCAGAAAGCCGGTGGGCGCCGGGGAGAAGCGAGTACGGAACGTCATGTCCTGGTCAGGCTAGGGGGTCGGAGGAATCCGAACAGTTACGGTTCCTGGATCGACGGAGAAGCGCGCTCCCTGGGACTCGACGTCATGCGCGGCGCCGTGATGGTTGGGCTGGCCGTGCTGGTGTTCACGCCATGGACGGGCTGGCGCGGTCACGCGGCGTGGTGGGGCTGGCGACCGTCGGATGCGTTCTTCCCGCTATTCCTCACGGTCGCCGGCGCAGGACTGGCGCTGCAGACCAAACGCGGCGTGCCGTGGACCCGTGTGATCCGCCGCTTCGTCTCATTGATCGTCCTCGGCTTGCTGGTGAACGCTCTTCTGGGCGCCGGCCTCGACCTGACGAAGCTCAGATTCACCGGTGTGCTCCAGCGAATTGCGCTGGCAGGGTTGGTGGGAGCGGCCATCCTGGCCGTCGCTCGGCGGCGATGGGTCTGGGTTACGGGCGCTGCGGTGGCCCTCTGCGTTGCGTGGGGCGCGGTGATCCTCATCGCTGCGTCGAGTTGTCCTGGAGGCGAACCGGCAATGTCGGGCTGCGGAACCTTGCACGGGGTGGATCGGGCCATATTCGGGCGCGCCCACGTGTACGGCGCAGGCGCCGCAGGCCACGATCCGGAAGGTCTCGTTTCGACGCTGGGCGCAACCGCGTCATTCCTGGCGGGGTCGGGCGCGGTCATCCTGATGACAGACCGGCGGTTCGGCTCGGCTGCGAGGAGAGCGCTGGCTCTCACCGGCGTTGCTGCGGGCTGGCTGGCACTGAGCCTGCCGCTGCTGATCTTTGCCCCCTTCGGCAAACGGATGTGGACTCCGGTCTTCGTCTCGATGAACGCGGCCGGTGCTCTCGCCCTCCTGGCGGTGCTCACCGTCGTGTTCGATTGGCCGCTCGCGGGGACTGCGTCACGCCTCCGCGGCGCGTTGGCGTGGCCCTTCGTGGCTGTAGGCCGCAACGCGTTGTTGTCGTGGACGAGCCTCTTCATCGTCGACCACGCGCTCGACGTCAGCCGGAGCGGCGGCGGGTCCCTCGAGGAGTCACTCCTGGGCTCATTCGGAAGCTATGGGTACACGGTCGTGATGCTCGGCGCCTGGATCACGGTCTGGTGCGTCATGCATGCGGCGCGGTGGTACGTGAGGCTCTAGACGACGCAGAACTCGTTTCCTTCAGGATCGAGCATGACCAGCCAGGCGCCGCCGAACTCCTCCTTCATGCCGACCCGGGTCGCGCCGATCTCCTCGAGTCGCTTTGCCTTGGCCTCGATGGCCGGGATCCGCTCTTCAGCGGTCGCCGGCGGGCCTGCGCTCACCTCGAGGTCCAAGTGCACGCGGTTCTTGGACGCCTTCGGTTCCGGCACGCGGATGAACAGCAGGCGGGGCTGGATGCCCTCAGGGTCGATCACCGCGCTCATGTGGCCCGGGTCGTACTCCACGTCGTTCTTCTCGCACCAGTCCTGCCAACTCTCGAACCCCTCCGGCGGGGGCTGCAATTGACGGCCGAGAGCCGTGGCCCAGAACTCAGCGAGCTTCCCCGCGTCGGCGCAATCGAACGTGACCTGGAATTTGGTGGACACGACCCTCAGCCCAACAGTCGCTTGGCCATGACGATGCGCTGCACCTGGTTGGTGCCCTCGTATATCTGAGTGATCTTGGCGTCGCGCATGTAGCGCTCGACGGGGAATTCCTTGGTGTAGCCGTATCCGCCGAGCAGCTGCACGGCGTTCACGGTCACATCCATGGCCACGTCCGACGCGAAGCACTTCGCCATCGCTCCGGCCAGCGTCAGCTCGCCGCGGGGGTCGCCCTCGTCGACCAACGCGCACGCCTTGTAGACGAGGCCCCGCGCCGCTTCGGTTTTCATGGCCATGTCGGCCAGCATGAACTGCAGGCCCTGGAACTCGGCGATGGGCTTGCCGAACTGCTGCCGCTGCTTCATGTATCCAGCGGCGTAGTCGATCGCGCCCTGCGCGATGCCGACCGCCTGCGCGCCGATGGTGGGACGACTGCGGTCGAGGGTGCCCATGGCAATGTAGAAGCCCTGGCCTTCGTCGCCGATGCGGTTGGCGGCCGGGACCCGCACTCCATCGAACAGCACCTCACCGGTGGGGCTGCCTCGCACGCCGAGCTTCTCTTCCAACTTCGTGACCTGAACACCCCAGTCGGCCTCGACGAGGAACGCGGAGATGCCGCGGTGCCCGGCGTCGGGGTCGGTCTTGGCAAACACGGTGTAGGTGTCGGAGATCCCCGCGTTGGTGATCCAGTACTTCGTTCCGGTGATCACGTACTCGTCGCCGTCGCGAACGGCCTTCGTCTTCATGCTCGCCACGTCGGATCCGGCGTCGGGCTCCGACAGGCAGTAGCTGGCTTGGCCCTCGCCGCTGGCAACGCGGGGGAGGTACTTGCGCTTCATCTCTTCCGAGCCCCAGTTGATGACAGGGATCATTCCGAGCTTCGAGATCAACATCATCAGCGATGTCGACGCGCAGACCCGGCTCAGCTCCTCCACCATCACCGCCTGCGTGACGTGGTCCGCGCCGGCCCCGCCGTACTCCTCGGGGATCCCCAGCGCGGGCAGCTCCATGGAGACGCACTCCTTGAAGTTGTCCCACGGGTACTCCGCGGTTCGGTCCACCTCGGCGGCGCGAGGCGCGATCTTGTCCTCGCAGAACTGCCTGAGGTGCTTGCGGAACTCGCGCTGCTGCTCGTCGAGGGAGAACTGGTTCGAGATGTCAGTCACCGGACCAGTCTCGCGCCCGAATCGGCGTCAGGTCGCGGCGAGGTGGGCTGTGAGCTCGGCGATGAGGCGGTCGCCCGCGTGCTCGGCCACCCAGTGGTCGACGCCATCGAGGACGACGAACCGGTATGGCCCTCCCACGTACTTCTCCGTCAACTCCGCAGCCTCGCGCCCCAAGGCCACATCTTCGGTGCCCCAGACGTACAGCGCCGGCACCTCGACCGGTTCTACCGCGGCCCACTCGAAACCCCGCCGGTACCAGTTGAGCGCGGCGCTCAATGTGGGTTCATCCGACAGTGCCCTTACGTAAGCCTCGACGTCGTCGTCGTCCTCAGTGCCCAGACCCCACGACTCGTAGACACCCCGGAGCCCGTCGGCTCCGCCGGAGAGCAGGACGGCTTCCGCCTTGCCCTTCTCCGCGCCGAACAACGACATGTAGGACGACTTGTTGGCCTGGTCTCCCGACGGCGCGCCCATGGCTTCGACCAGGGCGGCCGAGTGGGGCGTCGAGACCGAGGTGACCGAGCGAACCTGGTCCGGGAACCGCGCCGCCGTGCCCCACGCCACCGCGCCGCCCCAGTCGTGTCCGACGACGTCGAACCGGTCGTGCCCCAGCGCGGCGGCGAGTCCGGCGACGTCACCAGTCAGAGCTGCGAACCCGTATTCCTCCACGTCCTCGGGCCGTGCCCCCGGCGAATAGCCGCGCTGATCCGGGGCGGCGACGCGGTATCCAGCCGCGGCGAGCGCGGGCAGGACGTGACGCCACATCCACGACGTCTGCGGGAATCCGTGCAGCAAGAGCACGAGCCGGTCGCCTTCCCCGGCAATCCGAGTCCGGAACACGAGGTCCCCGACGGCAACGTCCTCCAACTTCGGTTCGACAAACGCGCTGGGCGCGTTTCCGGAACCGGAGTTGGGTGTCATCAGATGCCCGGCGCCGAGACTTCCCCGACGAAGGCGCGCCATTCGGTTCTCACGCGGGCCAGCGCGTCTTCCGGTCTGAGGCGCAGCGTCGGCTCCGGGATGTGGCCGGCAATCCCCCGCTGGTCCCAGTAGTGGTGCGCCGCGGAATCGAACAACCTCTTACGCAACGCGATCAAATCCTCCGGCGGGTCCGGCGTGAGGAAGCCCCAGATACCGAACGCCAGCTCCAGGTCGGGATATACGGGCGCCCGGTGGAACAGTGAGGCGCGGCGGAGGGCGATGCCGAGGCAGCCGGCAATCGCGTCGTCCGCGTTCTCGCCGGGCGTGAGCTCCAGCCGCGGTATGAACCGCTTCGCCAGAAGCAGGGCGTAGCCCTGGTCGGGGCCGGGCGAGCCGAAGGCTGCGCCGGAGGGTGGGGCTTCGCCGGGGACGTGGTCGCCCGGCCGCCGCGGCTTCCACCCTGGATGCCCAGGAAGCACTTCCCCCGGCACCAATGCGCCGCGGCGGGTGTGGGCCGGGGACTTGCCCGGCACGTATTCCGGTTGAGCCATCAGCTACCGAACGGGGACCCGGAGCCCTCGGCGTCCGCCAACTCGACCCAGTCCTTGTACTGCCCGACCTCGCCTCGCACGACCGAGTTGTAGGTCTCCTGGATCCTCTGAGCGATCGGCCCGGGTTCGCCCGTGCCCAGCTCCCGGTCGTCGATCGACCGGATCGGCACCACCTCTGCTGCCGTGCCCGTCAGGAACGCTTCTTCGGCGACGTACAGGTCGCTGCGCAGGAGATTGGCTTCGACCACGTCGAAGCCGAGGTCGCGAGCGATCGTGATGACCGAGTGGCGGGTAATCCCCTCGAGCGCACCGGCTTCCGATGGCGGGGTGACTATGACGCCGTCGCGCACGATGAAGAGGTTTTCTCCCGTGCACTCGGAGACGAAGCCCTGCGGGTTGAGGAGGATGGCCTCGTCGTAGCCGGACTTGATCGCCTCGATCTTGGCGAGCGAGGAGTTGACGTACATGCCCGTGCCCTTGGCGGCCGGCGGCATGGCGTTCGGGTCGTGGCGACGCCATGAGCTGATGCCCACCCGCACGCCCTTTGTGGTGCCTTCGTCTCCGAGGTAGCGGCCCCAAGGCCAAACGGCCACCGACACCTGCACCGGGCAGGGCAGCGGGTTGAGCCCCATCTCGCCGTAACCCAGGTACACGAGGGGCCGGACGTAGCACTCCTCGAGCCCGGACGCCTTGACCGTCTGCTTGCAGGCCTCGACCAGATCGTCGACGGAGTAGGGCACGTCGATCATGAAGATCCTGCAGGTGCGGAACAGCCGGTTGATGTGGTCGGTCAGCCGGAAGATTCCGGGGCCCTGCGAAGTGGCGTAGGCGCGAATGCCCTCGAAGGCTCCACTGCCGTAGTGCAGGGAGTGGGTGAGGATATGAACCTTGGCGTCGTCCCAATCGACGAGCGTCCCGTCCATCCAGATCTTGTCGACCTTCTGCACCGGCATGTGTGACCCTCCCTGGGTGGCTTCTGCGGAGGTCATTCTGGCCCAGGGAGCGGGGCGTGCCCGCAGAGCTGACCTCGAACCATGCGGCGGGGATGGGGCCCCGCCGCACGCGAGGAGAGAAGCGGACGAGCCAAGGACATAGCCTCTGGCTCATGGCAACGGTTCTGTCGCGTGAGGCCCACCAGCGGCTGAGTGAGGAATACGCCGACCTGACCACCCGGGGTCGGGTGGACATCGCCCGGCAGATCGAAAAGGCCCGGGAGTTGGGCGACCTGAAGGAGAACTCCGACTACCACGCGGCTAAGGACGCCCAGGGGAAGATGGAATCCCGGATCCGCCAGTTGGCGGCTCTGCTGGAGGACGCGGAGATCGTCGACGAGCAGACCGCTCCGGGCGACGCGGTGGGCCCCGGGACGATCGTGGCCATCCGCTATGAAGGCGATGACGACGTGGAGAAGTTCCTCGTGGGATCCATCGAGGAAAAGCCCGACGACGAGGACGTGACCGTGGTCTCGCCCGACAGCCCCCTAGGCAAGGAACTGATCGGCAAGAAGAAGGGCGAAGTCTTCGCCTACGACGCGCCGGGCGGTCAGCTCAAGGTCGAGATCGTCGAGATCGGCGCCCCCTAGGACGCGATCCCGGTCCAGGCCGGGCCGCGAAACCGGATGGTCAGTAAGGCCGCCCGGGTGCTGACCCACACGAACAGGCCCGCCCACAGTCCGGCCAAGCCCAGCTCGGGGCGGAGCATCACCCCGACGGCAAACGGGGCGAAGGCGACCATGGCGCCGAGTAGAGCCCATTGGAGAAAGCCGAAGTCGGAGGCTCCTTCGAGGATCCCGTCGAGCACGAAAGCAAGCGCTGCGGGAATCTGCATCAGCGCCAACCCGATCAGAGCCACGCTGGCACGGTCGAGTACCGCGGCATCGGAGGTGAACACGCGCGGAATCACCTGAGAGGTCAGCAACACCAACACAGTCAGGGCCGCGCCAACTATCGACCCCATGCGGATGATCTGGCGGCCGACTGCCCGCGCTTCGTCTCCTCCGCCGCGACCGAGTGCGGTGCCTACCAGAGCCTGCGCGGCGACGGCCAGCGCGTCCACGGAAAGGGCGAGGAACAGAAAGACCTCGAACGCGATTTGGTGAGCGGCCAGCGAGGCCGCAGAGATGCGCGACGCGACCGCGGTGGCGAGGGCCAGCGTCGCCAGAAGTCCCGCCGAACGGAGACCCATCTGTCGCGCGACCCGTAGGACGCGCGTCAGTTCCGTGCGGTGCGGGCGCACTCCGGCCCCGTGGTCGATCACGGCCTTCACCAGCAACGCGAGGAACCATGCGCCCGCGACCGTCTGGGCGATCAGCGTGCCGACGGCCGAGCCGGCGATCCCCAGGTCCAGCCCGTAGACCAGAACCACCTCGAGAACGACGTTGATCAGGTTCGCTACGACCACGATGGTCAGCGGAGTCCGCGTGTCGGAGCGGCCGCGGTGCCAGCCGTTGCCGACGAACGCCACGAGGATCGACGGAATGGCGAGGGCGCTGATTCGGAGATATATGACCGCCTGATCGATCACCGCCGGCTCGCCCCCGACGAAGTTGGCGAGAGGTCTGGCCAGACCGACGATCAGTCCGGTCAGGATGATCGCCAGCCCCGCGGCGACCCACAGAACCTGCGGGACTACCTCCGCAGCGGCGCGGTCGGCCCCCTGCCCGGTCAGGAACGCGACTCGCGCCGTCGTCCCCGTGGTCAGAAAGAAACAAAGGAAGGTGAGCGTGCCCAGGACTGTGGCCGCAAGCGCCAGGCCGGCCAGCGGGACGGTACCGAGCCGCCCGATGATTGCCGTGTCGGTCAGCCGGTAGAGCGGCTCGACTGCGAGCGTTCCGAGAGCGGGGACCGCCAGCCCCCAAATCGCCCGGTTCGAGACGACCGGCGCTTTGGAGCCCCCGTCCCCAACTGGCCGCCGTTTTCCGTCAATGCGACGGAATTTTGCGGCCGGTTCGTTAGGAGGAGGCAGGGCGGTAGGCCCAGGCTTCGATCTCGACCTTGGCGCCGAACGGCAGTCCACCCACCGCGAATGCGGTGCGGGCCGGGCGGTGGTCGCCCAGGGCCTCGAGGTAAGGGTCGTTCATGGTGGCCCAGTCGTCGATGTCGGCAAGGAACACCGTCGTCTTGATGACGTCCGAAAGCGAGGCGCCCTCCGCCTCGAGCAGCGTTCGGATGTTCGCCATGGTCTGGCGCGTCTCGGCGACGATGCCCCCCTCGACGAGTTTGCCGTCCAGCATTCCGAGTTGACCGGAAGTCACCAAGAGGTCACCGGCGCGTACGACGGGTGTGTAGGGGCCCAGGGGCTTGCTCATGGTTGCGTCTCTCTTCTCATTCTCCGGTCGCGACCGGACGGTTGGCGTCGGAGCTCCACTCCGACCAGGAACCCACATAGAGCCTGACGGGACCGAGGCCCGCAGCCCGGATGGCCAGCACGTCGTGACACGCGGTCACTCCGGAGCCGCAGTACACGATCGGCCGCTCTTCGTCGCCGGCCGCGGGATCGATTCCCGCGGCGGCGAATCGATCGGTCAGCCGGCCGGCAGGCAGGAGCCGGCCCGCATCGTCGACATTGCCCGACCATGGGAGGTTGATCGCGCCGGGGATGTGGCCAGCGCGTGGGTCGATCGGTTCTTCGTCGCCCCGGAACCTCGCCGCGGCCCTCGCGTCGATTACCGGTACGCCGCGCTCGATCGCGGTTGCCACCGTGTCGGCGTCCGCGACCGCGTCAGCGGGCCAAGGCTTCTCGCTGAACACCGCCGCGTCGCGTTCGGGCACGTAGGTGTCGAGTTCACCCGTCCAGGACCCGATGCCCCCCTCCAGCACCGCGGCTCGATGGCCGAGAACGTCGAGCATCCACCAGAGGCGAGCCGCGACCGATCCGCCGGCGTCGTCGTAGGCGACCACCACGTTGTCGTCGCCGATCCCCCTGCCGGACATCGCGGCAGCGAACGCGCCGCTCGCGGGCAATGGATGACGGCCCCGCTTGCCCGGGGAACCTGCCAGATCCTCGTCGAGGTCGACGAAAACGGCGCCCGGGATGTGGCCGGACTCGTACGCGGCACGACCCTTCTCCGGCGCGCCCAGCACCCAGCGCACATCGGCGACGACGAGCTCCGGATGGTTGAGATGCTCTGCCAACCAGACCGCGTCGATGATCGGGCCGGGCAGCTCGAGCCGAGGTGCCATGTCGCCGAAACTAGCCAGCTAGCGTTCGCGCCGTGATCAAGCGCTCATTTCGTATCGGGATGCGGCTCGGCTTGATCGCTGGTCTGGGTTACGCGGCGGCGAAGATCCGAAAGCTGTGGCAGGCCCCGGTCGGCGATTCCGGCTCCGACTCCGACATCGGTTCCTGGCCGAAGCCCAGCCCGCCACCGAAGGTCCATACCCAAGCCGGCCCGTCGCCCATGGCGCCGCAACCCGACCCCGACGCGCCGGAACGCGCCGGTGGCCCGGACGCCGCGCCGCCCCGGAGCAACGTCGTGGAGACGCCCTCACCGGCCGCGCCGCAGCCGGCCCCCACCGGTCCGACCTTCACGCCAGGCGCGGCCCGTACCGCCGACACGACTCCTCCCGCGGACACCCCGGCCAAGAAGGTTGCGCCGAAGAAGGCTGCTCCAAAGAAGGCGACCGTCAAGAAGGCCGCCCCGGCAAAGAAGGCTGCGGCCGAGAAGTCAACCGGCAAGAAAGCAGTACCAGCGAAGAAGGCGGCCCCGCGCCCCAAGCCCCCTCAGGCGTAGACGGGGTCCGCGGCCAGGATTCCTGGCTCGGAAGTCAGCCGGGCAATCACTTCCTGCGGCACGGGCTGGTCGGTCGCCAGCACCATCAACGCGGTGCCGCCTTCAGGCGAGCGGCCGACGGCCATGTCCGCGATGTTCACGCCGGCATCAGCCAGCACGGTGCCGACAAGGCCGATCATTCCGGCGCGATCGTCGTTGCGCACCACGAGCATGTTCGGGGCGGGCGGAACCTCGACCGGGTGGCCATCGAGCATCACCAGTCGCGGCTTACTTCGGGCACCCGCCAGGGTGCCGGACACCGCATGCGGGCCCCCGCGCAGTGTCACCAGGTTGACGAAGTCGGGTGAAGCGGCCGACCGGGACTCTCGATAGGACAGTCCCCGCGCCGCCGCGACCTGCGGCGCGTTGACGTATGACACGGGCTCGTCGAGGCCGGCTACCGAGAACAACCCCTTCAGTGCGGCCAGCGTGAGGATGCGGGTGTCCTCCGCGGCGAGGCCGCCCTGGTACTCGATCTCTACCTGATCAGGCAGCGAGCCCGACAGCGAACCGAACACCCTGCCCAGCTGCTCGGCCAGCGGAAGGAAAGGCCGGACCGTCTCGGACGCCTCGGCGGCGGCGATATTGACGGCAAACGGGACGAAGTCTCCCGCCAACGCCAGGACGACCTGCTGCGCGATGGTCACGCCTGCCTTGTCCTGGGCTTCCCGGGTGGACGCGCCGAGGTGCGGAGTCACGACTACCGAGTCGTGCTCGAAGAGCGGTGAGTGGACCTCAGCCCCCTCGCCCGGCTCGTTTACGAAAACATCCAG